>DASWGU010000045.1:0-1701 GCA_036393555.1 Gemmatimonadaceae bacterium | reverse complement strand
TTAGTCGTGCTGGTAGCGGGCTACCTGTTCGCGCAGATCCAAGAAGTGCAGTCGCCCGCCGAAGCCGCGCAGTCATCAGCGGCATCGGTGGTGAGAGCAATCAAGTAGGAGGATCGAGATGAACGAGCTGCGGAAGAAGATCTACGACTTCAAGGCGGCGGCGGAGCTGGTCCGGTGGCCGGCGGTGTCGGGGTTCCTGATGGCGGCGGTGTACGCCGGGGCGAACCAGCTGTTCGGGCTGTCGCCGGGTGAAAGCTCGAGCGCGGCCGCTGTCACGGGGACGCTGTCGCGGCTGGCGATCGGCGCGCTGAACGGCGACTACGCCTTTTCGGACGGGTGGGAAGTCATCTGGGCGGGGATTCAGGGCGTGAGCGCCATCGTGGCGCCGGTGATCGCTGCTACGAGCGCAGACGATGCGCTGAGCATCGGCCTCGTGTCGATGGTCGCCACGCAGGTCCCGCGTCCGGTGCTGGGGGCGATGCTGGACGTGCTGAACCTGCAGCTGCCGTCGGGAGGGGGAGAGATCCTGCCGGCGCCGACGGGGCCGGTGATCTAAGAGCCCGAGCGGTGGCACAGGTTGAAGGGCTGAAGCCGTCGGACCTGTGCTCGAAGTGTCACCGGGCATGGGACGACCACCAGTGGTTTGACGGCGTGGTGGCGCTGGTGAGGCCGATCTGCCCGGTGCTGGAGAAGAGATCGAAGTGAAAAGTTATCACGTGCAGTGCAGCCAGGTGGACAGCCCGACGACGCACATCGTGCGGAACGTGGAGGCGCGGACGATCGTGGACGCGATCTCGCTGGTGTTGCAGGACTGCTATCGGGAGAAGACGACGGAGTGGGAGTGCACGCGAGCGGAGCTGATCCTGCGGGTGCCGGCGTCCGCGGCGGAGGATGTGGAGGGGGTGGCGGTGTGAGTGACCGCGGATGGTGCCCGTTCGCGCGACAGCATCGCGGCCCCGGCCGGGAAGGGCCGTTCGGTTATCCCGCCGGCCGTCGCGACCAGAATCGCCCGGTCATCTTCATCGACCACCGAATGGGCGGATACAAGCGCACACTCGACAACGACCTCTGGCGGCACGAGAACTGGGTTGGCGTGACGTTCGGCATCGGCCGCGACGGGTCGCTGGACCAGTACTGCTCGATCTTCGACGCGCACTGGGGCAACGGGATCGCTGGCGATGTCGCGCGGTATGACCGGAGCAACGCGCGCCTGGCGGAACTGGAGAAGCGAGGGCACTGGATCGCTCGGCCGTCGTACTCGCGTACGGCGCACTCACTGGACGCGGGCGGAATGAACATCCTGAACGCGGGCAGCATCTCGACGGAGTTCGAGGACGAGACGCTCGACCAGCCGTGGACGGATGCGATGGTGGAGATGAGCATCCGGAGCAAGCTCTGGTGCCTGGATGAGCTGGAGACGTACGGGATGCCGATGGTGCGCGACCTACACATGGTGGGCGGGCACTTCCAGATCGACGCCGTGAACCGGCCGGGGTGCCCAGGCTCACATCACCCGAAGGCGAAAGTGTTGGCCGCACTGCTGCGGCAGGAGGAAGATGACATGAAGCCGTTTCTCGCGTGGTGTGTAGAGCGCCAGCAGGCGTTTTTCGTCAGCGCCGCCGGCGCGACGTACATCAAGTATCCGCATCTCGCCCAGGAGCTGGAGCGCACATTTGGGAAGATGAATGTCGCGCTGTCATG
>DASWGU010000044.1:0-46505 GCA_036393555.1 Gemmatimonadaceae bacterium | reverse complement strand
CTGGACGCCGGATTCCCGGGAGGTCGTCTACACCGCGGCAGGGGGTGACACGTCCTCTGGCGTGATGCGCGGCCCGGCCGATGGGAGTGTGCTGCCTCATCGCATCCGACCATTTTCCGGGGCCGGATCCATTGCCCGCCTGTCGCCGGATGGAGGCTGGCTGCTCCTCGAGGATGGAGGGGGCAACGTGTTAGCTGCGCGGACCACGGGAGACACTGCCCTGATTGACCTGCTCCGGAGGTCCAGCATAGACGTCGCCCCACGGGTATCGCCGGACGGACGGTGGCTGGCGTATCTCTCCGACGAGAGCGGCCAGCGGCAGCTCTATGTGACGCCCTTCCCGGACCCGCGATCTGCCAAGCGCGCCGTCTCGACGGAGTCAGCCATCTTTGCCATGTGGTCACCGGATGGCCGCGAGCTGGCCTACCTGACCATCGGCGCTGACCTGGTCGCGGCGCCGGTGCTTCCGGGCGCGGCATTCGCCGTCGGCGAAAAGAAGGTCCTGTTCAATGGTGGCGTCCTTGGCCTGACCAGCCTGACATACTCTCATGACGGCAAGCGCTTCCTCGCGGTCGTGCCCGTAGGGCGAGCCAATTCCCTGGACGAGTTGATCATGGTAGAGAACTTCATGTCCGAGGTGCGGGCCACGATGAAGCGATGACGGTTGCACGTCTTCCCGCCGCCCTGGCCGACCGCTACCTCATCGAGCGCGAACTCGGCGCCGGCGGCATGGCCACGGTGTACCTCGCCGCGGACCTCAAGCACGACCGCAAGGTTGCCATCAAGGTCCTGAAGCCCGAACTGGCGGCCGTGTTAGGCGCCGAGCGGTTCGTCCAGGAGATCAAGACCACCGCGGCGCTGAGTCATCCACACGTTCTGCCGCTGTTCGACAGCGGCGAAGCCGGCGGCTTTCTCTACTACGTCATGCCCTACATCCAGGGCGAGACGATTCGCGATCGGTTGAATCGCGAGACGCAGCTCGGCATCGACGAAGCGGTGAAGATCACGACCGAAGTCGCAGACGCGCTGGACTACGCGCATCGCCACGGCGTCATCCATCGCGACATCAAGCCGGAGAACATTCTGCTGCACGACGGGCGGCCGATGGTGATGGACTTCGGCATTGCGCTCGCGGTCTCGGCGGCCGCGGGCGGGCGCATGACCGAGACCGGCCTGTCGTTAGGGACGCCGCACTACATGTCGCCGGAACAGGCGACGGCGGACAAGCAGATCACGGCGCGCTCGGACATCTACTCGCTTGCGAGCGTGCTGTACGAGATGCTGACGGGGAACCCGCCGCACACAGGATCCTCGGCGCAGCAGATCATCATGAAGATCATCGCCGAGCGCGTGCAGCCGG
Organism: Gemmatimonadaceae bacterium; assembly: GCA_036393555.1. Classification (GTDB taxonomy): domain Bacteria; phylum Gemmatimonadota; class Gemmatimonadetes; order Gemmatimonadales; family Gemmatimonadaceae; genus JABWBJ01. Next base: position 45,145 of record DASWGU010000044.1, on the reverse strand, counting down.
TCACCGAATGGCGGAACTCGGTGCCACCGCACATTGCGGCCGCGCTGGCGAAGGCACTCGAGAAACTCCCCGCGGACCGTTTCGCCACAGCCCATGAGTTCGCAAGCGCGCTGAGCGATGCATCGTTCCAGGTTGGCGTCGGCAGTCGCGCCGCTGCATCGACCACTGCTGCCGCCGCGGTGAACCGGCGCACGGCCGTACTGGTGGCAGCCGCGCTGACGGTAGGCTTTCTCGGCCACGGGCTGCTCACCCGAAACAGCGCCAGTCTGGGCCTCGTCGCGCGGGTATCGATCCCGCTCGACAGTGGCGTGTCCTTCACCGGGCCGCAGGTGAACGCGGGCCGTCCGATCCGCACACAGCTCGCACTCTCGCCGGACGGCCGGACACTGGTGTTTTCGGCGCGTGGCACGGACGCCAAGACCCGACTTTTTGCGCGCGCGCTCGATGCCGTGTCGGCAACACCTATCGAAGGCACCGACGGCGGCCAGGCGCCCATCTTCTCGCCTCGCGGCGACCAGATCGCCTTCTGGTCGAACGGTCGACTGCGACGCGTTCCGGTTGCCGGCGGCACGCCGGTCGATGTCGCAACCTCCGACGCGCCGAACGGCATGAGCTGGGGAGACGACGACTACATCGTCTTCAGTGACCCCGATCGCCCGGGCCTCGCCAGGGTGCGTGCAACCGGCGGTGATGGGGCGGAGTCCCTGCCGTCACACCCCGATGCGATACTCCCGCATGTACTGCCTGGAAGCCGGGCAGTGCTGTACACCGTCAGCGACGTCACCGCCGCCGGACCGCGACGCGTGGAGGCACTCACGGTCGGGAACTCCAGGATCGACACGATCGTCAATAACGCCTCGGACGCACGCTACGTGTCCGGGCACCTGCTGTTCGCTCGCGTCGGCACCTTGATGGCGGTTTCGTTCGATCCGGCCCGATTGAAGGTGCGAGGATCCGCAGCCGGCGTACTGCCTGACGTCATGCACGCGATGAATGGATGGAACACCATCGTGTGGACCAACGCAGCGCAGTATGCCGTCTCCGCCGCGGGCCACCTGGCGTACCTCCCCGGCGGCGTCACACCGAGTCAGCAGAACGAGGTGGTCTAGCTCAACCGGAAGGGAGACGTCACCGCAACGCTGGATCCAGGTTCCAGTCCGTTGATGGTTCGCATCTCACCGACGGGAGATCGGCTGGCCGTCGCCGCACCAGGGACCGGCGCGACTGGCGGTGCGTTCACGCTCGACCTGCGGCGGCAGAATGCCGTTCGCCGTGTCGTCGCTGGCGACATCCCTGGGCTTCTCTGGTCGCCTGACGGACGCGAGCTCGTTTTTCGAGTGCAGGGCCGATCCATACTCCGCGTCCCTGCTGACGCAAGCGCGGAACCGACGTCCGTCCGTGGAGCGAACTGGTGGCCCACCGACTTCACGCCGGAAGGCAGGGAGCTCATCGGGATCGACCAGTCAGGTAACATCAACCAAATCGTCGCACGGGACATCGCGTCCGGGGAGCAGCGTGTGCTCGTGGAGGAACCAGCCAGCCTGTCGTGGTCCGTGTTGTCCCCTGACGGTCGCTGGCTGGCCTACGCGCTCAGTGACGGCTCCGAGGTCGTCGTACGCGCATGGCCAACGCTCGACCACCGGACCGTCGTTGCCGGTCCACGGGCGTCAGAGCCCGCCTGGGCGCGCGGAGGCAGGGAGCTTTTTTACCACCAACTGGTGCCGGATGCATCGGGCGAGCTGGTACCCACGCTTGCGGTGCGGTCCTTCGATCCCAACACCGGCCAGCCTGTTGGCAACCCGATGCACATCCCGATGCCGCGGAACTATCGATCGATGGGGCCGGTGAGATCGTACGATGTCACGACCGACGGGGAACGCATCGCGGCCGTCCTGTTTGGCGCGGAAGTGCGTCCGCTCCCCCGTCAGATCGAGCTGGTGTTGAACTGGGCCTCGACGATGGGGCGTCCCCGTGACTGACCTCCGCGATCGCCTGAGGGCAGCCCTCACTTACCGACCCGGGCGCACCGCCTGGGCGGCGCCTTGATGCGGTGACCAGATGTGACCATATTCTGACCATGAAGGCCAAGCCCGAGAAGACAGTCAAGGTCGCCGAGCTCAAGGCACGCCTGAGCGCTTATCTGCGCGCGGCGCGGCGCGGGCACCCGGTCACCGTGTGCGATCGCGACACGCCGATTGCGCGACTGGTGCCGTATCAGTCGGCCGGGGAGCCGCTGGCGGTCCGGGAGCCGCTCCGCGGTCTGCACGAGACGGCGCTGCCGAAACCGCTGCGCCACCGTGTTGACAGCCTGGCGGCGCTGCTCGAGGAGCGGCAGGCGTCGCGGTGATCGCGTATCTGGACGCGTCGGTTGTGCTGCGGCTCGTCCTGGGCGAGCCGGGTCGACTGACGGAATGGCCCCGTGTCGTCGCGGCGGTGGCCAGTGCCCTCGCCGAGGTCGAATGCCTGCGAACCCTCGACCGACTGGCGCGGCTCGGATCGCTGTCCGCCAATGAGCTGGCAGCGCGGCGCACGGCAGTCTACCGGTTGCTCGAGGGTGTCGAGGTGGTTGATGTGGGCCGTCCGGTGCTACGGCGTGCCTCCGAAACGTTCCCGACGCCGTTGGGCACGCTCGACGCCATTCATCTGTCCACCGCCCTGGCCTGGCGGGACGCCCACTCCGATACGCTCACCATGGCGACGCACGACAACGCGCTCGCGCTGGCATCGCGAGCGGTCGGGTTGACGGTGATCGGTGTCTGAAGTCCGGCTCGACTCACCGCTGCCCTCACGGACCGCTTCCGCATCGAGCGGGAACTCGGCGCCGGCGGCATGTAGACCGTCCACCTCGCCGCGGATAGCACTGTTGTCCGATCGGCGGCGACACGATGATCGCCTATCTGCAGGCGTCGGTGGTCTTGCGACTCGTGCTTGTTGAGCGCGGGCGGGTCGCGGAGTGGCGCGCGATCGATGATGCGGTGGCGAGTGCGCTCACCGAGGTGGAGTTCCCTCGCACGATCTACCGATTGACCAGTAACGGTCTCCTGAGCGATACCGCGGGTTCGGGCGTCGCGCGGTGAATCGCCCGCTCGAGGGAGCCCGTGCCGCCGTCATCTTCCAGGCGGTACGATTCGCAGCAGTGTTCGGGTCCATTCACAGCCGAGCGTGACGAGTTCCGACCTGCGTGACATGCTCAACCGTGCGATGTCGAGCGCGGGGCCACATGTCGAACGCCTGACCATGGCGACCGCGGTGATGTCCGATCCCGTGGAGACGGCGAGCGCTCATCACACGAGGGGCATGAGTACCATCGGCAGTCCAGCGGCGCTGCGTCCGCTCACGCCGCCGGCACGCCGCCACGTCCGACCACTCGCCCGTGGGCGCGCCCCAAGGGGCACTCAGTCCCCCAGGCAAGGCTTGCGATCGCGCCTGCGACACCGCCCTGATGGTGCGAATCGAGTGTCCTGGGCACTCCGGACTCGATTGAAACTCCAAAGAGGGGCCACGCTGCGCTGCTGGTCCACCTCACCGGCTGATCGAGTTCAACCCGCGATTGTGCCGCGGCACTGCGCGGCATGACTCTCTGCTTCGTTAGGTCGCCTCACGCCTTTCGTCGATAGACCTGCAAGTACTCATCTCCCGACTGAGTCGCTGCTCGCACCACAATGTACGGGGCGCTTGCCGAGAGCAGGCTTACCCCTGGCGCGAGCCGCAGTGTATCCACTACCCCGTCTGCCAACGACCGAGACAACCACAGGCCATCAACCGTATCGGCAGCACGCGAGAGGCTGATCCACAGGCGACTTCCGTCGCGTAGGATCTGATCCATGGCTGGTCGGTTCGCTGGCAAGGGCACTTCTTCATACAGGGCCTGCACTCCCGCGAACTCGGAACGCGACTTCGCCAGCGACCGCGCCCACGCTCGATCACGTTCCGAGACGGGCGCTGGCACGATGGGCAGCTGCAGCTCGCGCCGTGGGCTCCCGTCACGGCCCATCTCGGTCACGAGTGAGCGGTCTCCGAACGCTATCCAAAACGTCGAATCACCTTCCGCGATCGTGCCCTTTGGGCCGAGGGGCTGCGAGATGAGCGAGCGTGTCGTAAGCGATGTGTAGAGCGACCTCCATGGCCTGCGCGAAATGGTGACAACGGTTGCATCCGGCAAGCGGAGCACACCGACGCTCACACTTTCCACGCGCAAGCCGCTTCCATACACCGGCATGGGCATGTGCGGATCAATGAGCACGAAAGACCCGTCGGTGAGTCGCGCTTCGATGTTGCCGAAGGCGGTGCCTTCCACGCGCCATGATGCGAGTAGCGTGCCACTTTCCGAGAAGACGCTCAAGCGCCGCGACATCAGATCGTAAGTCCAGATGGAGTCTGGTCCGCCTGGTGCTGCCCACGACAACTGACGGAACTCTCCGGGGCCTCCTCCGTCGCGACCAATGCGAGCGACCCGCTTTCCGGTTGTATCGTGCACTGTCAGCAGGTTCGGTCGAGAACGAACAAGAATCCGACCCGAGGAGAGCCGGTGCCCCCCTTCAATCGTCCCATCGTCGACGGAGAAGTTCGCGATAAGGGCGTATCCTTCGAGCGGCGCCGACGGCAGATCACTGTGGCTGACCGCGCAGCCAAGGCTCACGAGTGCCAGCGATACGTTGGCGAAGGTTGTCACTTCCCCTCATCGATGTGAGTTGGTCGACCTAACGCGACGCTATGCTGCTGCGGCGCAGTGAAAGAACTCGTGGCGCCTTCGCTCTGCGAACGCGCCACTACCATAGTATGCGCCGACAGCAGCAATTGCTCGTTAGACGGCGGTGCGGAGCAGCTCAACGCAAGAACGCCCGCCCGAAGGCAGTTCCTTCTACCGTTCAGTCTCGTCGGGAAGCCCCCCATCGCCTTCGCCGGGGACGAATGCCAGGCGCCAGCCCTCGTGCCCGGTTTCAAGCTCACCTGGGCCGAACTCGACGTGCTGACAACGCAGCGCGGCACGCAGTGTCGGCCCAGCCGCGTGGAGCTTCGAGCGGACATCCGGCGGAACGTCGAGGTCGATGCGCCTGATCGTCCGCTGCGGAGGCAACTTCAAGTTGGTCCGAGCGTACCTCCACGAATCGAGCGCCTTGAGCACAAGCTGCATCGATTCGTCAGCGTCGCGGTCCGTCGAGCGACGCGCTGGCTCAGGCCAGGCGGTGACGTGGATGGAGACCGCGTTCTCGTGTTTGGCGTACAAGCGCAGATAGACCTCGTCCGTCACAAACGGGAGATACGGCGCCGCCACCGCCAGCAGTCGCCTCAGGCTTTCCCAGAGCGTTGCCTGTGCCGCCGGCTTCGACCCATTGGGGTAAGCCTCCGGATGCCAGAAGCGATCCTTGACGATCTCGACGTAGTTGTCGCAGTAGACGGTCCAAAAGAACTTCTCGAGCGCTTCCCGGCCGACGGCGTAATCGTACGACTCGAATGCCGCGGTGACCTGATCGGTCACTTGATCGAGTCGGCCGAGCATCCACCGGTCCTCGATCGCGCGCTCAGTGATAGGGACCGTGGGCGCCGCCACATCGAAGTCGGCGAGGTACGTGGCGGCAAGCTTGGCGACGTTGAAGAGCTTCACGACAATCTTTCGCCCGGCACGCACATCCTTTTCGTTGTACCGGAGATCGTTTCCAAGGCGCGCGGCGGCCGCCCAATACCGCAGCGCGTCCGCTCCGTATTTCTCAATGACTGAATCCGGGACGTATCGGTTGTAGCCGGATGCGTCCGTGCTTGCCTCGAGATCGCGCTTGGCGATCTTCTTTCCCTGCTCGTTCAAGCCCCATCCAGAGATCATCACCGACGTCCACGGCAACTCGTTCCGGTGGTAGTGCGCCTTGACGAGCGTGTAGAAAAGCCAGGTCCGGATGATCTCGAAGGCCTGCACGCGCAGCGACATCGGCATCATCGACATGTCGCCCTTTCCAGGACCCTGTCCAGCCCAACTCAGATTGATGTAGGGGCTGACGCTCGACGTCATCCACGTGTCCATGACGTCCTGTTCCGGACGGATCGTCATGCCGGCGTACTTCTCTCGCGCCCATCCCGGCGGCGAATCTTCGGTGGGGTCGACCGGGAGATCTGCCTCGTTCGCGACGATGACGTCGCCGGTTTCTTCGACGTACCACACCGGGAACGGCACGCCATAGAAGCGCTGGCGCGAGATGTTCCAGTCGTATTTGAGGCCGGTGATCCACGCATCGAGCCGCGCCTTCATATGTGGCGGATTCCACTCGAGCTGCGCCGACCGCGCCAACATCTCGTCCTTACTGTCGAGCACACGAATGAACCACTGCGGCACCATCTGGAACTCGATCGGCTGTTGCGACCGTTCGCCGACGGACACAGCCTGGTCCACGGACTCTTCGCCGCGAACCACGCCGGCGGCGACGAGGTCCTTCACGATCGCGGCTCGCGCCTGGATCGTCTGAAGGCCGGTATAGGGTCCCGCCCGCTCGTTCATGCGCCCGTTCCGCGTCAGCACGACGCGGGTGTCGAGATGGTGCGCGCGCCACTTATTCACGTCCTCGCCGTCGCCGAAGGTGCACGTCATCATGAGTCCAGTGCCGAACTCCTTGTCGACGTCCTCCGACTGAAGAATCGGGACGTCGTGACCAAACAGCGGCACCTTCGCTCGGCCGCCGCGAAGTTCCGCGTATCGGGCGTCATCAGGGTGATGGAACAGGCCCACACACGCCGGGAGCAGCTCAGGGCGCGTCGTCGAGATCACGAGTGGCTTGCCGCCCGTTCCCTCGAAGACGATGTCGTACATCTTCGACTTGCGCTGCAGCGTCTCGAGGTCCGCCTGCGCCAATGCGGTCTCATCGGCCGTATCCCAGAGAACCGGTTCGTCGGCTCGATACACCAGACCCTTCAAGAAGAGATCCAGGAAGGACTTCTGAGACGTGCGTCTCGAGTGCGAATCGATCGTGGAGTAACGCTCCCGCCAGTCGACCGAGAGTCCAAGCGCGCGCCATACTTTCTCGTAGACCGCGGCGCCCTTTGCCGTCTCCTCGAGGCAAACGCGCCGGAATTCCGACCGCGTGGTATTGTGCTTGTTGATCCTGTACGTGCGTTCGACGTACCGCTCAGTCGGAAGCCCGTTGTCGTCGAATCCCATCGGATAGTAGATGGAATAGCCGCGCATGCGACGGTAGCGAACGACGAACTCAGCCTGCGCGTACGACATCGCATGACCCACGTGCAGATGCGCCGCCGAGACGTAGGGCGGCGGTGTATCTATGGAATAGACCGGCTTACCGGAATTCGGGTTGAACTCGTATAGTTTGAGGCGGTCCCAGGACGTTCGGAGGCGCTGCTCGACCTCGAGATGGTCGTAGGTTTCTCCAAAGGCAACGGTGCCAAGAGTGCTCATCGCTAAAAACTTACGTCGCTGTGGTCACACTGTCACCCGCGTTTCCAGCCCCGCACGGGCTTCCCAGTGCGCAGTGGAACGAGTCCCGTAGAACACCTCGTGCAAGGCGAGAAGTCTCTCGATTGTCTGCTGTGAGGGGCGCCCTCCCAGGCGTTTGACTTTGGGAATCAGCTGGGCGGACAGGTCATTGCGGATCGCGCGCCGAAACGCCAAGAAGCCGGCGCGAGAGTCGAAGGCACGCACCTTTTCTTCGGCAACGTCAAACGCTCCCGCCGGCTCCGCGTCCAAGTCGACGGCCTCTGCGCTGTCGGACGGGGGCCCGTTCGGATGACAAGCTGGCCCGTGACGCGGAACGACGGTGATGCCCGGCAGGACATGAACGAGCGTCCGGCCCAACGGACCGACCGCTCGGGGACCATCGCGCCAGTGGACACCGGGTCGGAGGCCCGCGTCCATCGCAGTAGATCGTGACCGCCGGCGCTCGATGCGACCTTTGCGCCACGCAACGGTATGGGGACATAGATTGTCTATCCCCTTGACCGCCTATCCCCTCATGCCGCCCAATCCACGCCGCGACCTGCTCCCCGGTACGCTCGACATGCTCGTGCTCAAGACCCTGAGCGTGCAGCCCATGCACGGGTACGCCATCGCACGGCACATCCAGCGCCTGTCCCAGGATGTGTTTCGCATCGAGGAAGGCTCGCTGTACCCGGCGCTGCAGCGCATGCGACAGAAGGGCTGGGTCAGGGCCGAGTGGCGCCAGACACCGAACAACCAGCGGGCTCGTTATTACACGATTACCACCACCGGACGAAAGCAGCTCGGCGCGCAGTCGGCGGGGTTCGACGACCTGGTCGCCGCGATCGGGAGAGTAATGCGGACGGTGTGAGTCGAGGGGCCAGGTCGAGACCCAAGCGTCCAAGGTCGCGAGGGTCGCGGTCAAATCGAGGAATCGAGGATCGAGGACGTACGAAGGTCGTGGGCGTCACGTTGGGGGCCGACATGAGAGAATGGATCGCCAGAGTGGTCGACTGGTTCCGCCGTGACCGACTCGATGCCGAGTTGGACGAAGAACTGCGATTCCACCGGCAGCATCTCGAACGCGACGCCACCGCAGAGGGCAGCGGCGACGCGACGTCAGCGGCGAAGCGGCAACTCGGCAACCTGACCAGAACGGTGGAAGACGCACGGGAACGCTGGTCGATTCCGCGGCTCGATCACCTGCAGCAGGACGTGCGCTACGCACTCCGCGGACTGCGTCGCTCGCCAGGCTTCGCCTTCGGCGTGATCGCGACGCTGGCACTCGGCATCGGTGCCAACGCGGCGATGTTCGGCGTTGTCGACCGGCTGATGTTCCGGCCGTACCCGATGCTGCGCGATCCGGACACCGCGCACCGCATCTATCTGCAACGGATGGCCCGCAATGACCAGCGGACGGAATCGTGGATGGAGTACACGCGCTACCTCGACCTGCAGCGCGCCACCACGACGTTCGAGAAGTTCGCAGCGTTCTTTCCGATGAACCAGGCCGTCGGGGTGGGTGATGCGGCGCGCGAGCGACCGGTCGCGGCCGTCAGCGCCACGTACTTCGACCTTTTCGACGCGCCGCCCGCCCTGGGCCGCTACTTCACGCCTGACGAGGACCGCACGCCCATGGGGGCGACGGTCGTGGTCCTCAGCCACGGCTTCTGGCAGAGTGAGTTCGGCGGCCAGGACATGCTGGGGCGGACGATCCAGGTCGACAACCTTCCGTACACGATCATCGGCGTCGCTCCCGAAGGATTCACCGGCATCACTGATGGGAGCCCACGGGCCCTGTTCTACCCGATCACCACGTACGCAGGCAGCCGCCCGGGGCGCGACGCTACGGAGTATTTCACGACGTACAACTGGGGTTGGACGTCAGCCATCGGACGACGGAAGCCGGGCGTCAGCGTGGAACAGGCATCCGCCGACCTCACCAACGCCTACCTCCAGAGCTGGAATCACCAGCGTGAGAGATCGCCCAACATGACGCCGCCGGACGTCGCGAAGCCCCGTGGCATCGCAGGGCCGATCAGGGAAGCGGCCGGGCCCGACCCCGCGCTCGAGGACCAGACCGCGCTCTGGGTCACCGGCGTGGCCGCGATCGTCCTCCTCATCGCCTGTGCCAACGTGGCGAACCTGTTCCTCGGCCGCGTCCTGCGGCGGCGGCGCGAGGTGGCGCTTCGCCTCGCGTTAGGCGTGAGCCGGAGCCGGCTCGCCGCCCAGTCGCTCACCGAGAGCCTGGTGCTGTCGCTGATCGGCTGCGGCGCAGGCCTCGTCATCGCGCAATGGGGCGGCTCCGTCCTGAGCAGCCTCTTCCTGCCGGAGGGGGCCGAGTTCAACCTCCTCACCGATGGCCGGACGCTGGCCGTAGCAGTGGCGGCTGCCCTGTTCGCCGCTGTGCTTACCGGCGTGGCGCCCGCGGTGCTGTCGACCCGGGCCGACATGGCCAGCACGCTCAAGGCCGGCGCGCGCGAGGGAACGTACCATCGATCGCGGACGCGCACCGCCCTGCTCGTCGCACAGGGCGCCCTGTCGGTCGTCCTGCTCGTTGGCGCCGGACTCTTCGTGCGGAGCCTGGACCACGTCAGCAGCATGCGCATCGGCTTCGACGCGGAGCACATCCTCTTCGTCCGCCGCGAGCTGCGAGGCCTGGCACTGAGTGACACGCAGCGGATTGCACTGCACAGGAAGCTCCTCGAGACGGCGCAGTCGATTCCCGGCGTGGAGCGCGCGGCGTTCGTCAGCAGCGTACCGTTCCGGAGCACGTCGACGACCGACCTCTACGTCGAGGGCATCGACTCCGTCCACAGGCTGGGCCAGTTCACCTACCAGACGGCGACCACGGACTACTTCCCCACCATGGGCACGCGCATCCTGCGCGGGCGTGGATTCAGCCCGGAGGATCGCGAGGGAGCGCCCCGCGTCGCCGTGGTGAGCGAGGGCATGGCGAACGTCCTCTGGCCCGGCCAGGAATCGATCGGCAAGTGCATGCGGGTCAATGCGGATACGATGCCCTGCACCACGGTGGTGGGCATCGCCGAGGACGCGGTGCAGAACAGCCTGACCAGCACGCAGTGGTTCCGCTACTACCTCCCGATCGAGCAATACCGCCCTGCCGGCGGATACGCCCTGATGCTGCGGACGCGCGGTGATCCGGCGCTGCATGCAGAAACGGTGCGAAAGGCGCTGCAGGAGGTCATGCCGGGCCAGTCGTACGTCGCTGCGCAGCCGCTGCGTGAGCTGATCGACGACCGCCAGCGATCATGGCGCATGGGGGCGACGATGTTCGTGGCGTTCGGTGGCCTGGCCGTGGTCGTCGCCGCGATCGGGCTCTATGCCGTGATCGGCTACAACGTGGCGCAGCGGATGCACGAAATGGGGGTGCGCATCGCGCTCGGCGCCCGTTCACCCGACGTCGTCAAGCTGATCGTGGGCCAGGGTGTCGGTTTCGCGGTCGCCGGCGTCATCTGTGGCGGCGTACTCGCCTGGATTGGCGCGCGGTACGTCCAGCCACTCCTGTTCAGGCAGTCCGCGACAGACCCGTTGGTGTTCGCGCTGGTGGCGGCCGTGCTGGTCCTGGTCGCCGGAATGGCCAGCATCGTGCCTGCCCTGCGGGCGGCGCGAGCCGACCCGAACAGCACGCTGAGAGCGGAATAGGGTTAAGGGCTATGGGTCAAGGGCTAAGGGCTATGGGTCAAAGGTCAAGGGTTAAGGGTTAAGGGTTAAGGGTACCGGACTCCCTCCCTCGACCCTCGACCCTCGACCCTTGCTAAACCCTTTTCCTCTATACAGAGTCTAAAGGGAGACTCTGGAGATACTCGTGGCTGAGTCGCTGCCCGTCGTGAAAGGGACGCTGGACGTTCTGGTGTTGAAGGCACTGAGCTGGGGTCCCATGCATGGGTTCGAGGTGACGCGCTGGCTGGAGGAGCGATCCGGCGGCAAGCTCGGGATCGAGGACTCGGCGCTCTACCAGTCGTTGTATCGTCTGGAGGAGCGCGGATTCCTATCGGGCGAGTGGGGTGTCACGGAGAACAACCGCCGGGCACGGTACTACAGGGTGACGTCGGACGGACGAACCCACCTCAGGGCGCAGGCGACGCAATGGGTGAAGTACGCCGAGGCCGTGAGCGGCATTCTCTCGGCGCCCGCGCGTAGCACCTGAGCCGTGCCGCTGATCCGTCCCGGGATCCGCCGTCTGTTCGACCTCACGCTTCGACGGCGTGACCGGGTGAAGCACGACGTCGAGGAGGAGATCGCTCTGCACATTGATCTCCGAGCCGAGCAGCTCCGTGCCCGGGGAACCGGGCCTGACGAGGCCAGGCTGGAGGCCCTCCGGCGTTTCGGCACGCTGGACCTCGCGCTGCCCGCTATGGCACAGACCGCATACCGGAGGGACCGACGGATGGGAATCCGCGAATGGCTGGAAGCCACGGCGCAGGACACCCGTTATGCATTGCGTGGCTTGCGGCGTGAACCGCTCTTCACCGGCTTCGCGGTGGCGACGCTCGCGCTCGGCATCGGCGCCAACGCGGCCGTTTACGGCGTCGTCGATCGACTGCTGATTCGCGGTCCGGAACACCTGAATGATCCGGACCGCATCGTTCGCATCACTGCCACGATCACCGACGAGCGTCGGGGAGAGGTGACGTTCGGGTCGTTCGGCTGGGTGATGTACGACAATCTCCGCCGGCACGCGACCGCTTTCGACGGAGTCGCAGCGTATGACCGGGGCAGCACGACGCTGGGGCGTGGCCGGACTGCCCGGGTCATTGAGTCGGGCTATGCCACGGCCGACTTCTTCACGGTCCTCGGGGTTCGGCCGGCTCTGGGTCGCTTCTACCAGGCGGACGAGGACGATCCTGTCAGTCCGGCCCGCGTCGTGGTGATCGGGGATGCGTTATGGCGCGGGCAGTTCGGCGGGGACCGGTCGATCGTCGGGCGGGAGATCGAGCTCGGCGACGGGCAATACACCGTTGTTGGCGTCGCTCCGAAGGGCTTCACCGGTGTGAACCTGCGGCGTGTCGACGTCTGGATCCCGATGTCGATCAGCAGCCGGAACGTGACGTCCGACTGGACCAGATCCTGGAACGCGTCCTGGCTGCAGCTGGTTGGCAGGGTGAAGCAGGGTGTCACACCGGCGGCGGCAGGCGCGGAGGCCACACGCGCCCATCGCGCTTCGTACGACGGACTACCGTCGAGGAACCTTGCCCAGGCGCGTATCGGACTGGTCCCGCTGCATTTCACCGGGGAGGGCACGGAGGCGAGCGAGACCGCGGTGTCGCGCTGGCTGCTTGGCGTGACGGTGGTGGTGCTGCTCATCGCGTGCACCAACGTGTCCAATCTCCTGCTGGCCCGCGCGGTTCGTCGGCGAGGTGAGGTCGGTGTAAGGCTGGCGCTCGGCGCGGCCCGCGCGCGACTCGCGCGTCTGTTTCTTACCGAGAGCGTCCTGCTCGCCGCATTCGGCGGTGTCATGGCCCTGCTGGTGGCAGCGGGCATTTCCACCATGGTTCGGCAGTTCCTGCTGTCGGACATCGAGTGGCCGGCGTCGCCGGTGAGCGCGCGCGTTCTGGGGGTCTGCCTGTTCGTATCGTTGGTGGTTGGCCTCGCGGTTGGACTTGCACCGGCGGCGCATGCCGCACGCGGGTCGCTCATGAGTGCCATACAGCGGGGACACCCGTCGGGACGGCGACTCGGTTTCGGCGCCTGGCCGACGGTGCTGCAGGCCGGCCTTACCGCCTCGCTCCTGATCGGCGCCGGCCTCTTCACGTTGAGTCTCCATCGAGCCCGGACTGCACATCTTGGTTTCGAGTCGGAGCGCGTTCTCGTCGGTCAGATTTACTGGATCGACGAGGACCAGTCGGATTCGGCAGCCCAGGCGGTTGCGCGAGCTGAACGGGCACAGGCCTGGCAACGAGCGCTGGAGCGTGTCCGTGTCATGCCGGGGATCGAGCGCGCCGCCCTGGGGGTAGGATCGCCCTTCGGCAGTTCGTTTTCCATCCGCCTGTTCGTGCCGGGCTGGGACAGCATTCCTCGTCTGCCAACCGGAGGGCCCTACATCAGCGCCGTCACCAGCGACTACTTCGCCACCGTCGGAACGCGACTCATGCGCGGGCGCGTCTTCAGGGAGACGGAGCGCGAGGGCACGGATCGTGTGGCTGTCGTCAACGAGACCATGGCTCGTACGTTGTGGCCGGATCGGGACGCGATCGGCCAGTGCATCCGGATGTGGGAGGTGCACGGGCCCTGCTCCCGTGTCGTCGGCATCGTGGAGGACGCCCGGCGGTATGAACTGCGCGAGGAACCCACGATGCAGTACTACATCCCGCTGGGACAGGAGCGCGGCTTCGGAGGAACGTCCCTGTTCGCGCGGCCACAGTCGACGCCCCGGAGCGTGGCGGACGCGCTGAAACACACCATCGAGACGAACGATGCCCTCATCGAGCGGGCTGTAGCCTGGCCGATGCGCGAGGCGATCGACCCGATCCTGCGCCCGTGGCGGCTGGGTGCCACGATCTTCGGTCTGGGGGGGCTGCTCGCCCTGCTGGTCGCGGCGTTAGGCCTCTACAGCGTGATGTCATACTCGGTCGCGCAGCGCAGTCATGAACTGGGCGTACGCATCGCGTTGGGCGCCTCGTCGCGCCGAATCGTCGCGCTGGTGATGCGACAGAGTCTTGTCCTGGCCGCTGCCGGACTCGCCGGCGGCATTCTCGTCGCGGTGTGGTCGGGTCGCTGGGTGGAGGGCCTGCTGTTCGAGACTACCGTGCGGGAACCGTCTGTCATCGGCCTGACAATCGCCGTGCTCGTCGCCACGGCCGTCGCCGCCAGCCTGCTCCCGGCGTTGCGCGCCAGGAGCGTCGATCCCATGCGCGCACTCCGGTCGGACTGACCGGCCGCTGTCACCCGTCCAGCGGGTGCCGCCAGCGAAGACCGGGGAACCGCGCGAAATCCCGGTCAGTGGTAATGAACTCGCACCCGTGCTCGATGGCCAGGGCGGCGAGGTAGGCGTCGGGTACCAGATTGCCCTTCGCTCCGGCTTGAGTGCACAGCTCCACAAAGATCTCCCAGTGACGTTCGCCGGGAGTCACAAGGACGGCGTTGGGCTGTGAGCGAAGTGCCCCTGCGAACTCGATCGCGTTCTCGATCGGAGTGGGCGGCGCGAAGACACGGGGATGGGTGAGGATGCGAACGGCTCCGCCCAGCACCAGCTCGGACACTCCAAACGGCTCACGCGCGTTGACGCGCTCCAGGAGCCACTCGCGATAACGACGGTGCTCGGGCGCCGCCTCCCGGAAGGCGTACACCAGCACGTTCACATCCATGAGGATCACGCTGGGCCGTGCTCCGCGGCGACCTTTCGCAGATGCGACGCGTCGACGGGTGAGGCGTAAGTCAACGGCATGTCCATCAGGTCGAGGAGCGCCACCGAGTCGTCCAGGTCAACACCCGGCAGGAGCACGCCACCCGGATAGGTGGGGAGCTCGACCGGGCGCCCGCCGGCGCGCCCGGGCGCGAGGGCGGCGCGGACCGCGTCCGAGATGAAATCGTTCAGCGAGCGCCCGCTTGCAGCGGCACGCGCTTTCGCCCGTCGCAGGAGCGTCTCGTCAAGCCGGATCGTGGTGCGCATGCATCAAAATGTCACCTATGAGCTGCTAGATGTCAACTGACTTCACATAGCTGGCGGAGGCGGTAGGTCGTCTCGCGCACCTCATCGAGCGTGGCCGAGGGGTGGATCAGGCAGAACCGCAGCACCGTACGGCCGCGAACCAGGGTCGACGTCACCATCGCGTACCCGTCGGCCGTCAGGCGCGCAACGGCCTGTTCGACAATCACGTTGCACTCACCGAGCCGCAGGTCGGGACGGTGCGGCGCGAACGTCACGACGGCAAGCTGCGCCGGCGTGACAATCTCCCAGGCCGGATCCTCGCGTAACATGCGCTCGACTTCCTCCGCGAGCGTGATGCCATGATCAATCGCCCCGCGAAAGGCGGCCAGGCCGTACACGCGAAGGCACATCCAGAGCTTGAGCGCGCGAAAAGCGCGAGTGAGCTGCACCCCGTGTTCGTAGAAGACCACTTCGGCTTCGGCGATCCGGCCGACGTCCTGCAAGTAGGGGGCGTTGTCCTCCGGGTGCACGGCGAAGGCCTGGTGCAGATGGTGCATGTCGCGCACCAGGACACAGCCGATCTCGAACGGCTGAAAGAGCCACTTGTGCGGGTCGAGAGCGATGGAGTCGGCGAGACCCAATCCGGTGAGGGCGTCACGACCGCGCTGGGACAGGGCGGCGGCCGCGCCGTACGCTCCGTCAACGTGCAGCCAGAGGTCCTCGCGCCGGCACGTGGCGGCCAGCGCTTCGAGCGGATCGACGGCACCGGTATTGGTGGTGCCGGCGCTGGCTACCACACAGAATGGTCGGCGTCCGGCCTGGCGATCCTCGGCGATGGAGCGACCGAGTGCGCCGATGTCCATGCGCAATTGATCATCTACGGCAACTGACCTGACCTGCGATGGAGCGAATCCGAGTACCCGGAGCCCCTTCACCACCGAGCTGTGCGCCTGATCGCTCAGGTAGATCACGGCCTGTGGATCAGGTCCGCCGAGCTTGACTGCCCTGGCCGCCGCAAGTCCGGACAGGTTGGCAAGCGATCCACCGCTCACGAAGAGACCGCCGCCTGTGTCGGGCAAGCCGCAGGCGCGGCGCAACAGTTCGATGGTCTGCAGTTCGACTGCTCCGGGTCCGGATGCGGCGAGCCAGTGTCCGGCGAAGACATTGAATCCCGAGGCCAGCGCGTCGGCCATGGCACCGACGAAATTCCCCGGCCCCGGGACGAACGCATAGAAGCGTGGGTGATCGACCGCTGTCATCGAGGACAGCACCTCTTCCTGAACAAGGGTCAGCACGTCACCCGCGGGCACAGGCGCGTCCGCAAAGCTCCCGATGCGAGCGTCCAGCTCTGCGCGGGGGCGCTGGATCGAAACGCGCCGGTCGCGCAACGTCTCGACGTGATCGACGATCATATCCACCACGCGGTAGCCGAGCGACCGCATGGCGTCGGGGGGAAGACTGAGTGGCGGCGTGGCGGCCGGAGTATGGGATGACATCCCGAACAGTAATCCAGCTCGTGAACGGTTGTGTCTGGGCGCGGGTCACGAACGCAGCCTGCGTCGCGACCCGACCGGGCGCCGACTACTGATTCGGCGTCAACGGCCAGGGCGTATCCGTTTCAGAAACCCGGGCGTCCTCGTTCCCGAACCAGAGTCCGGGCGGGACGCTTTCGGGCAGGACGCGAGGTGTGCGCTGCCCCGAAGCGGCTGCGTCAACCGCCAGTTGCGCCAGGCCGCTGATGAAGCCATCGACGGGCTCCACGACGTCGATGTCTCCGGGTTCGCAGAGATCGCACCCCAACGCGCTCGTGGCGGCCAGCCGGCGCGCGTCGTCCACATTGATTCTGTCGCAGATGTGCGGCGCGTATCGGTCGTTGAGGAATCCCGCCAGCTGCACCACTTCATTCGACACGCCGCGGGCGACCGCTCGATGCATCGCCGCGACGCTGTGCACCAGCCGGCTGTCCGGTGCCCGTCTTCCCCGTCCGATTCCCGCGTAGACCAGGTCGGTCCGGGAGAAATCGAGAGCGTGGAAGAGGTTGCATGCGTCGATCACACCCTCTATGCCTGACGCGGCCTGCCGCAGGCGGGGACCCAACTCGCGATACGCGCCGTGCGCCGTCGTGACGAAGACGGCGGAACGCGCATCCAATGCCAGTTCCAGATCCGCCGTGAAGTGCGCATCCAGCCCGAACCGGGCGAGGTTGGCGTCGTGCGGGGCGACGTGGGGGTCGTGCAGGCGCACGTCCGCCCCGGAATCACGCAGCAGTGCCGCCAGCACCAGGCCGGGTGAATACCGCGTGTCGTCCGAGTCGGCGTGATATGCCGCGCCCAGGACCGCCACCTTGCGCCCGTTAAGCGGCCCCAGTTCGATGCGCGCCAGGCGCACGGTCGCCGCCGGGGAGGCGTCGTTCACCGCGCGCGCCGCCAGAATCAGGCTGTTCCGCGATGGAAAGCCCGCTTCCAGGGCCCGCCACCAGAGCAGAACGCCGTCCTTTGGAAGGCATGGTCCGCCAACGCCCACGGTTGGCACCAGCATGGCACCGGTCGGCACAATCGACGCGTCCCAGGACGCTCCGTCCGATGAACCGAGGATGTCATTCACCTGATCGCGCAGTGTGAAGAAATCCACGTCGACGCGATCGCAGTACCGCGCCACCTCCGCCGAGAACGCGATGCGCACATCGCGATACGCGTTCTCCATCGTCGTCACCAGTTCCGCGGTGAGGCTGTTCGTCACCAGGACCCGACCGCCCGACAGGATGCGACGATAGAGCGCGGCGACTGTTCCCGGTGTCTCGGGGTGCAGACCAGCGGCGATCCTGTCGGAGCCGGCCAGCAGCGTAAGCGCCGCGCGTGGCCTGACCCGACTGGGGCTGTTGCCTAACAACACTTCCTGGCCATCGCGCAGTCCGTGTTCGGCGAACAGTGGCGCCACGACGCTCTGCATGGTCGAGGGGGCCAGCGTGGACTCGATGATCACCAGCGGACGCGTCGCGACGGGCCGGCCCCGCAGTGCACACGCCACACCACGCAGGGCGTCCTGCAGCGGTGCAAGGTCCGGCGCCAGGCCTGCCTTGTCCGTGGGAACGCACACCAGAATCGCGTCGGCGTCGCTGCTGGTACCCGCGTCATGCGTCGCGCTCAGGCGGCCCGACGCCACGCCATCGGCGACCGCACGTGCCAGGTGGGGCTCGACGTCACCCAGGGGAGATCGCCCTGAATTGATGGCATCCACCTTCCAGCCCGAGGTTGCCGAGTTCCGTTGCACCACGACCACACGCGGTGGCGACGATCCGTCAGTCGAGCGCGAAGTGGCCAGCAGGGCCGCCATTGGCATACCGACAATCCCGGGGCCGACGACTACGATCTTGTTAGGGGGCATGGACTTGACTTCACTGGCACGTGCAGGGCAGCTGGAGTGGACAGCCGTGTCAGTGCGACCATCGTGCCAGTGGCCCGCCCAAGGAGGTGGGGTAGGCGACGCCGGGGTGCTCCGCTATCGTACCGAGGCTCCCTGATGGCCGGTTCAGCCGCGCCGTGCGGTACGACTCGCAGGGACTTCCCGTGCACCCGATGTTCCACCGCGCGCTCGCTCCGCTGGCCTGTTGCGCTGTTTCGACGCTGGCGACCGCGCAGGTCGTTCGTGGCGCCATAACCGAGCGCGCTTCAGACGCGCCGCTGGCGGGCGTTCTGGTAACGCTCGAGCCGTTGGCCGCGGGTCACGATCCAGCGGCGGTGCTGACGAGCGAGAAAGGCGAGTTCAGGGTTCGTGCTCCCGGCCCGGGCCGCTACCTGCTGACGGCCAAGCGCATCGGGGTGCGACGTTTCGTATCAGACCCGATCGAGCTGCATGACGGTGAGACGCGACACATGGACATCACGCTGGATCCTGTGGCGCTGCTCCTTCCGGAAGTCCGTGTCGCAGAATTCGACCTCTGCGTCCCCCAGCCGACGGACCGGCCCCGTGTCGAGGCGCTGTGGGATGAGGCCCGGACGGCGCTCGCCGCAGCGCAGGTGTCACTCCGTGACCGGCTCTTCGACGGACAACTCAGGCGGTACTCACGGGGCCTCGACCCGAGGACCCTGCGGGTTCTCGAGGAATCCTGGTCTGCCGTCCAGGGCGTCATGGACCGTCCTCTCGTGAGCTTGACCGGTGATTCCCTTTCGAAGACCGGATACCATCGGACCGTCGACGGCTACACCTACTTCTACGCGCCCGACGCCGCGGTACTCCTCTCGGACGCGTTTCGGCGTGACCACTGTTACGCCGCGGTCCAGGGCGGAGGCAATCGGCGCGGACTGCTGGGGCTCGCGTTCCAGCCGGCTGCGGAGCGGCTGCTGCCCGACGTACGCGGCACGCTGTGGCTGGATGCTCGCAGCTTCGAACTGCGACTGGTTGAATTCCGGTTCACCGAGGTGGCGCCTTTTCCGGGATCGGACAAGGTGGGTGGCGAAGTCCATTTCGAGAAGCTCGACAACGGCGCCTGGATGACCTCGCGGTGGTTTCTCCGCGTTCCGCAGCAGTCGCGCCCCGCCTCACCCGTCGATGCGGAGACGCGGCTTCCGTCGGTGATCGTCCGGCCGACCATGCACCGCCTTATCGAGGAAGGCGGTCTGGTCGAGTCGGCCCGACCACGGAAGGCGGGATGAACGCGGCGCCCGCGACGGCGCTCCGATCGGCTGCCTGGCGGGCCGGCGTTCTGGTTGTCGTTCTGTCCTCGGCCATTGCGGGCCTGTCGCGACCGGGTGGCGCGCAGGTGGTCCGAGGACGGATCACAGAGGTGGCCTCGTCCAATCCGGTCGCCGGAGTGCTGGTCTCGCTGCTCCAGTCGGGGACCGACTCCTCGGTCGCCACCGTGCTGAGCACCGCCGCCGGCGCGTACGCCATTCGCGCGCCGGCGACGGGGCGCTATCGCGTCGCCGCGAAGCGCATCGGCGTTCGCCGTTACATGTCCGCGCCGTTCGAGCTGCGCGTGGGTGAGACGTTCCAGCTCGACGTGTCGCTCGATGCCATCGCCCTGGAGTTGCCCGAGGTGGCTGTGCCGGGACTCTGCATAACGCGCGCCCGCGACGTTCCCAGGGTGTCCTCCCTGTGGGATGAGGCCCGCACGGCGCTGCAGGCGACCGAGGTGTCGCAGCGGGATCGGCTGTTCGCCGCCGACCTGTCACGCCACGCGGCCGAGGTGGATCCGGCCAGCATGCGCGTGCTGTTCGACTGGCGATCCGAGGCGCGCGTGCTGGTGGAGCAACCGTTCATCAGCCTGAGCGGTGACTCGCTTTCCCGGCTGGGCTACTGGCACCGGGCCCAGGACGATTCCCTGGTATTCACGGCGCCGGACGCGCGCGCCCTCGCGTCCAACGCGTTCATGCGCGACCACTGCTTTTCGCTTGCGGGCCCGGTGCGGGGTCGACCGGACCTCGTCGGTCTGCGCTTCCAGCCGGCCCGGGAGCGCAGGCGACCCGACATTACCGGGACGATCTGGCTCGACGCCACGACCTTCGAGTTGCGGTACCTGTCATTCCGGTACACCCAGCTGCCCCCGATTCCGCCGGCGGCGCACATCGGGGGTGAAGTGCACTTCGCTCTTCTCGCCACCGGGGCCTGGATCGTCGAGCGCTGGTTCATTCGCATGCCCCAGTTTGCCGTTCAGCCGGGACTCGACCCGCGGTGGCTGCTGCGCGAAGAAGGCGGCTCGGTGACAGCCGATGGCCAGAGGCCCACCGCGAGCGCGGCACGCCTCAGCGGTATCGTGAGGGACAGCACCGGTCGTGGACTCCCGGGGGCCGGCGTTCGCGCCGTCGGCACCAGCCGTCAGGTGACATCGGACAGCGCGGGCGCGTACCGGCTCGATGGACTCCCGCCGGGGCCACTGTCGATCGTCGTGCACACGGACGGCTACGATGCCCATGCGCTGCTCGTCGCCAGCCGTCGGGTCGATCTGCAACCGGGTGACTCCAGTCGCTTCGACGTTCGCGCACCAGCCGGTCGCGATATCATCGCCGATCTCTGCCCTCGCCAGCTGGGACAACGACCGCGCAGCGCGTTGCGCCTCATCATGGTGGACAGTGCGACGGCTGCCCCGATCCCCGACGTGCGGTTCCGGTTCAGCATGCAACGGGATTACGTCCCAACCAACCAGCCGGGCGAGCGAAGCACGGTGTGGGATCGGGTCACCGACAGCCGCGGCGCCACCACTGTCTGTCTGACCGCCGCTCCGGCATTTCCGATCGACATTGCCGTGGTGGGCGCGGACGAGACGCCGGTCCCGGTGATGCAGGTGCAGCTCGCGGGCAACGAGTTGCTGACCCGCATCGTCAGCGGACGCGTCAATCGATAGGGCGTTCCCGGGACTATCGGAGCGTTGCGCGGCGAAGCGAGGAATCGGCCACACCGCACTTGCCGTGGGCGGAACAGGCCACACGCACGCGCTCCGGTGGCAGGCGATCCCAGAGTCGCCGCAGGCTCTCCCGGCTCTGCGCGACGCTGTCGGAAAACTCGGCGCGAGCTCCCTGAAAACCCACCATCGGACGCCAGTTGATGGCGTCGCCGCCGAACAGGATGCCGCGGAACAGGTAGGCCGTACTGCCCGGCGTATGTCCCGGAACGCCGAAGGCCCACACGGTATCGCGGCCCAGCGCAATGGCAGTGTCCGACGCGATTGGCAGCAGGTCGAGTTCATCCGGCGCCGGGCGCGGGTAGTCGTTCAGCTCGTCACCCAGCTTCGGCACCCAACCCCGGTAGCCTCCCTGTCCGGTGAACGGCGGCACCTCCGCGGCGCCGATGACGAACCGCGCCCGCCTCACGAGTGGCCAGCCGGCGATGTGGTCGCGGTGGGCGTGTGTCAGGAACACGAAGCGCACGTCCTCAACGGTTCCGTCGAGTTCCCGCGCGGTGCCGAGCAGCACGTCTTCAGCACCCGACCATCCCAGATCGATCGCGATCAGTCCGCTGTCGGTCCGGGCGAAATAGATCATGCTCGCCCAGGGGCCCGTCGTGGTTGCGGCCACGGCAAAGGGCGGATCCTGAATCAGGTCCAGGTCGTGGGTGCAGGCCACGAGGAGCCACGTGCCCAGCACGGCAGGCCATGCCCGACGGACGCGAGACCAGGCCCGGGCGGACGCCGCGCCCGCGTCCGGCTCGCTGCTCCCCGCTTCCCGTTCCCCGCGAATCACGCTCCGAACTGTGCCGCCGCCTGCACGAATCCCCGGAACAGTCCGCGCGTGTGCGGATCGTCGGACTCGAACACCTCGGGATGCCACTGCACGCCGATCAGGAAATGCCCGTTAGGCGACTCGACCGCCTCGACCAACCCGTCGGCCGCGTGGCCGCAGGGGACCAGACCGTCGCCCAGGCGCTTGACACCCTGGTGGTGCATGCTGTTGACCGGCACCGGGTCCATGTCGACCAGCGTCCGCAGCCGCGACGCCGGCGCGACGTGCACGTCGTGGGCCAGGTGGTCGCGCTTGAACCCGTAGGTCGGGAAGTAGTCGTGCCGGATTGCGTGGGGATATTGTGCCTCGAGGTCCTGGTACAGCGTGCCGCCCGCGGCGACGTTGATCACCTGCAGTCCGCGACAGAGTCCCAGCAGCGGTTTGCCCTCGGCAATCGCCCAGCGCGCGAGCAGGAGCTC
The DNA here is from genome assembly GCA_036393555.1 of Gemmatimonadaceae bacterium. Classification (GTDB taxonomy): domain Bacteria; phylum Gemmatimonadota; class Gemmatimonadetes; order Gemmatimonadales; family Gemmatimonadaceae; genus JABWBJ01. The sequence continues at coordinate 22,483 of DASWGU010000044.1, read as the reverse complement.
GACCCGGTCGCGCGCCGGGTCGATGTTCCCGAGCTTCTCATGCGGCGTTTCTCCGTACGTCCCGGGATCCATGTCCACGCCACCCGGAATCAGGATACCGTCGCACGTCTCGTAGACGGCGCGGAGTGCAGCCGCGTCCTCGAGCAGCGGGACCAGCACCGGCGCCCCACCTGCCGCCGCCGCTGCCTCGTAGTACCGCTGGTTCATCACGACCGAATGCGGCAGCGCCGGAGGGATGCCGTCGATGACCTGCAGAGTCTGGGTCGTCACGCCGATGATCGGCCGGGTTTGCTGCATGGTGCTGGCAGAGGGCAGAGGGCAGAGCGGGTCGGTTGCCCGACAGGATTGCCGGGTGCTTCAGCCTGAATATACCGGCTCCACGTCCGTCTGAGGATCGACCGGGTGGGTCCTTTCTCAGCGCGCGGCGGCAGTTCCCGGGGGCTGACGGGCGCCATCGCCGGCTGCCGCGTCGGCCGGCGCCAGTCCCTTCGGGACGGCAATCTCGGATACCGGCCTGAACGCGATCGGCGTCTCCTCGGTTTTCTGCGGCCGTCGCGTCGGTACGGTCACGCCTTCGGCCGTTTCGGCGATGAGCTGGTCGACCACGGTCCGCAGGTCACCGGTGCGCTTGAACGTGGCCAGTTGCCGGTCGGCGCTCGACCCGTTGTCCAGGATGTGGAAGGCGTACTCCACTTCGGCACGGGTCCCCAGCTCGTCGAGCACGTCGCCCAGGAACCACTCGATGAACTCGCGAATGAGCTCGCGGGCCGGCTTTTCGGTTTCACGGCCGAAGTCGATCAGCTTCCCGCCCAGTCCGTAGCGCACAGCGCGCCACTTGTTCTCCTCGATCAACTCGGCGGGATACACGCGGAAGGTCATGTTGTCTCGCCGGAGCTTCCAGAGCTTGAAGATCAGCGCCTGCAGGATGGCGGCAATGCAGACCGCCTCGTCCACGCGGGTGCAGACGTCGCAGACGCGGAATTCCAGCGTCGGGTAATTCCAGTGGGGGCGCACATCCCACCAGATCTTGGAGCCGTCGGGAATGCAGCCGGTGGTCACGAGCGTCTGCAGGTAAAGCTGGTAGGCCGACCACGAGGCGATGTACGGCGGCAATCCCGTCCGCGGGAACGCCCGGAAGACTGCGGAGCGGTACGATTTCAGGCCGGTGTCGTGGCCGATCCAGAACGGTGAACTGGTGCTCAGGCAGAGGATGTGCGGCAGGACGTATCGGGAGACGTTGGTGCAGTCGATCAGGAAGTCTCGATCCTCGATCCCGATGTGCACGTGGGTGCCGAAGATCAGCAGTTGCTGGGCCAGTTGCGCCATGGCCTCGCGGGTGCCGAGGTAGCGCTCCAGCGGGGTGATCTCCTGGTTGGCCCAGTGCGAGAATGGGTGGGTTCCGGCAGCGGCGATGCTGAGTCCCTTGCGCCCGGCCAGTTCCATGACGGAGCGCCGCAGCTCGACCAGTTGCTCGCGCACCTCCTGCGGGGTGTGACAGACTCTGGTGCCCACCTCGACGATGGACTGATGCAACTCGGGCTTCACCTGCCCCAGGACCAGCCGCTCGTCCTCCAGGATCTGCGTGATGTACGACTGCAGTTCCCGGGTGACGGGATCGATGATCTGGTACTCCTCTTCGACGCCGATGGTGAGACTGGGACGCTTCATGTCCTCTCCTGCACAAGGAACGTCGGCACGGTGCTGCCGCCTCCGGCGGTCACGTTAAGCAGCACGTCGGTGGACAGCCGCGTCAAGAGCCCTTCCATGTACTCACCGTTGGTGATGAACGGAGCCGTGTCGTACTGCCGGTGCAGCAGCTCCACGCGTCCGTCCACCCAGCTCGGATAGGGCTCGGAGGGGACCTCGACGCGCTCCTGGACTATGTGGGGGCTTTCCAGCGCGCCGCGCAGCGCCCGCTCCCACTCCACGGCGTCCACGATCCAGCCGAGGATGATGCCGCGGCCACCGTAATCGTCGTTGGGCTTCAGGGCGAGTCGATCACGGTGCTCCAGCACGTGCTCGAGGAGGTCCACGCGCTTCCCACCGTGGGTCGTCTCGCGATCCACTACGACGCGGGTCCACGGTACGCATGTCTCGATCGCCGACCGTTCATCGGCCGTGAACAGGTCGGCGTTCGCTTCGTCGCTCAACACCGCGAGCGAGGCCTTCTTGTGGAGCACCTTGCAACGGAAGCCGTTCACCATGCAGACCGCACGCTGGCGGACTGCGCGGATCACCGCGCAATCCAGGCCGCACTGTTCCACCAGCTCGGACAGCAGGACCCGCTTGTAAATCAGATCCACCGGCGCATCCTGTACGATGAGCCTCCTGTCGCGGAACTCGACGTGGCGCGGATCGTCAATGACACACTCGATACCGATCGCCTGGAAGTGATCCCGGAACATCCGGAACTCGGTGACGGTCGGGACATCGCTCCAGTCAAGAATGGCGATGCGGGGTCGCGTGCGGCCCCCCGAGAACTCGTGCCACGCATCGAGCAGCGCACCGGTCACGCCATGCCGCGCGGGGAGCGGGATGATGTCGTGCGAGCGCGAGAACTCGCGCATGGCGGGCAGGTCACTGAAGGCTTCCTGCAGGGCGTCGTTGTACCCTGCCCCGGCAGGTGTTTCGGCGTTGTACTCCGTCAGACCTAACGACGAGTTGGCGGACGCGTGAAAGAAGTCGAGTCGCGACGTGGAGCTGTACGCGGCGTACCCCGGATCGTCGGCCAGGAGTGTCTCCTCCCAGTCGAGCAGTCCGAACTGTGCGCGAAAGGCGGAATCGGCCATGGCCCGTTCGTGTACCCGGCGGAACGCGCGCAGCAGCGGCATGATCCGCCGTTGCAGACCGCCATGCTCATCCAGTGTCATGAACCGCGGACGCAGCACGGTGCAGACCGCCCGGCCGCCGAATACCAGTCCGCGCCGGTCGAGCGACTCGGCCAGTTGCGCGTGGCTGGCCTCCGCGATGTCGGGAGTCAGCAGGTCGTGATAGCGGTCGACGGCGGGCACGGGAAGCAGGTAAGGGAGGACGAACCGCGCCCGGTCAGAAGAGAGCGCTCCAGCGCAACTCTGTCAGCTGCGGGCGGGGATCGAGGGCGAGACGGATCGCCAGGTCCGCCATCTTCTGCACCGCCCACTCGAAGTACATCGGCGTCAGGGAGTACACGTCCATGTCGGGCGCCGGGTTCATGAAATCGATCGCATAGGGCACGCCATCGCGCACCGCGAACTCGATGGAGTTCATGTCGTAGCCCAGGGCGTTCACGATGGTGCGCGCGTCCTGTACGATGCGGGCGCCGAGGTCCGGCGAAAGATGTTCGTGCTCGACGAGGTACTTCCGATCACGCGGGTCGTATTTCATGGGCAGGATCTCCTCCCGCCCGATGCAGAGGCAGCGCACGAACTGGTCCCACTCGATGAACTCCTGCACGATCATCGTGAGGAGGCCGGAATGGTCGTAGTGATGAATCAGTTCGTCGAGCGAGTGGCAGACGTGCACGGCCTTCCATCCGCCGCCGTGCGCATCCTTGAGCACGCATGGCAGGCGGATGTAGTCCACGATGCTGCCCCAATCGAGTGGATACTTGAGGTTGCGCAGGCTTTCGCCGGGTATGATGCCCGGGATGTAATCCTTGTTCGGCAACAGGACGGTCCTGGGGGAGGCGACGCCAAGCCTGGAGACGAGGATGGCACCGAAGAACTTGTCGTCGGCCGTCCACATGAAGGGATTGTTGACGACAGTCCTGCCCTGGAGCACCGCCTGCTTCAGGTACGAGCGGTACATAGGCACTTCATGCGAGATGCGGTCGATGAGGACGGCGTAGGGAATCTCCGCATCGAAGAACTCGCCACCGACCTTGGCATACTCGGCCACCACGCCCGTGCCCCGCTGATTCACCTCGTCGATGAATGCCGGGGGCCAGGACCACTCTCGACCAACAAAGAGTCCTACGCGCTTGGTCATGGTGCGATCCAGGGTGCTGGTGCAGTTGAAGACTGGGTCAAGGATTGAGAGTCTAGGGTCAAGGGTTGAGGGTTGACGGTCACCGGAGAAGGAATTCGCGCTCGAATGCCGCCACCGGGTTACCCTCGACCCTTCACCCTTCACCCTTCACCCTCAGTCATGTCCCCCGATGTACCTCACGATCATCTGTTCCCAATACGGCCAGTCGTGCGACCACCCGCTCCAGACGCGGAGTGCGTTACCGATGCCCCGTGACCAGAGCAACTCGGAGAACTCGACGTTTTCCTGGTAGTTCGGATCCCCGCGTCCCGTGGCGATGATGATGTCCTGCCGACGGAAGGCAGCCAGTCGCCCCGGGTCGTGTTCATGCCGCATGAAGTCGAATGGATTGCAGGCGTAGACGTTGGAGTCCGAGTACCCGCCGGTCATCCCCTTGATGTCGTACATACCGCTCATGCCGATGACGCGATGGACGAGCGTCGGGTTGCGAAGGCCGATGCTCATGGCATGAAACGCGCCGAAGCTGGCGCCGGCCGTGATCACGAATGGACTGGTGTTCAGCGAAGCGGTGAACGGCAACAGCTCCTCGCAGATGTACCGGTCATACCGCAGGTGCAACCAAGCGCGATGCCCCGGGTGCGCAGTCTTGTCGTACCAGCTCAGGTCATGGTTGTGGTCCAGGCACCAGAGCTGGATCCAGCCGCGCTCGATGTGCTCCCGCAGCACGTCCGGCATGTAGCGGTCGGGCCACTCGTTGTGGTTACCCATCGTCGTGGGAAAAGCCAGCACGCGGGCGCCACCATGTCCGAACCAGCGCACGTGCATCGTACGGCCGACGGCCGGGCTGTGCCAGGCGCGGTGCTCGCCGGACATGCGCGTGCCCATGTCAGGCGCGACCGCGGTCGAGGAGAAAAGGGAGGGCGCCGCGCAAGCGCCGACCCCACGCTGCCTCGTTATGCATGCCGCCCTTGTCCTCCACCCACATCAGGTCCCTTCCGCGCTTATAGCGGTTCGAGAGCAGCTGGTCCCGCATCTCGCGGGCATTGGCCAGGGTCCCCTGCCCCTCGCGCGTGCCGACGTCCAGATAGACGCGACCGCGAACGTACCCCGCGGACTCGACGGTGCGGAAGATGGCGCCCCCGGCGAACCAGAGGGCGGGGCTCAGGGCGCCAGCGAATCCGTAGCGCCCAGGGTGCCGGAAGAAGGCATACAGGCTGATGAGCCCACCAAGCGACGAACCGACGATTCCGGTCGCGGCCGTCGAGGGATCGGTCCGGAAGCGCGCGTCGATCAGCGGCTTGACCGTATCGTTGAGAAAGGCCAGGTAGGCCTCCCCATCACCGCCGCCACTTCGCGAGTCTTCGAACGGCGAGTACTCACGGATACGGTCGATCCCGGCGTTGGGGATCCCGACGATGATGGCCCGGCGCCCCTTGCGGGGGGCCCTGGCCAGCGCCGAGTCGACTCCCCATTCACCGGCGAACGACGTCATGGGGTCGAACAGGTTCTGCCCGTCGTGCATGTAGATGACGGGGAATGGGTTGTCGGTTTTGTAGTAGGAGGCGGGCAGGTAAATGAGGATGTCACGCCGATTATCGAGCTGGGGGCTGTGGAGGTCCGGTATGACCTCGAGGCGGCCGGGCGGAGTTCGGCGTCGAACCTGCCACTTCTCCAGGAACCTGGCGCTGTGATCCATGGGTCCGGAAACGTAGAAAGCACGCTCCGGGCCGCACAGGCCCGTCAGCGGGGACCGTTCCCGCTCCTGCAGCCGGGGAGACCGCCGTGACGGTGCGTCTGGCAACTGGCCCGGGCCGGCCGCACCGTGTACCCGCGAGCCAGCGCCGCAGGAGCAGCGAGCCTCACTTGCCGCCTATCGGCGATACCGCTCGAGCCACTGCAACCCATCCTCGTCGACCCGGAGCAAATGGAGCGTGCCCCGGCCGAATCCGAGCAGGATCCGGTGGGGAGGCAGTATCACCCGCCGCGTCAGCCGGGCCGAGTCATCGAAGACGTCCAGCGATACGACTGAGTCGCCGAGGGCCCGCGTGCGGGTGACCCACACCTCACCTTCCGGTGAGATTCGTGCGGCCGTCCCCGCGAGCTCCTCGACAAAGGGTGGCTTTACCGTCGGGAAATCGGCGTCGGTGACATCGCCTCGAGCTGGTGGGCGGCGGCTGTTGTTCCGCCCGCCGGTGGCCGGTGGGCCGGAAATCTGCGCCCCACCCGGCCGCTGCGCCGCGCGTGCCGCCCGGTACGCCCGGCGGTCGCCATCCGTGACGCGCACCGGCTCGAACGGGACCGTCGCCCCTTTCGCGACGAGCGAGTCGTCGCGATACCACTCCACATGATAGGGGTGCGGGATCACACGGGCGACGCGCCCATCAGGCGCCACTGCCCAGACGTCCTGGGACATCATCGGCGCCCGCCAGCGAGTGCTCCGCTCGGGATACCAGTTGCGTAACGGCGCGACCACGCGGGAGTCTCCGGATCGGGGATCCAGGCGCAGGATCCAGGATTCCGGCGCAATGCTGCTCGTTGCCCGTTCCAGGTACGTCACCTGGTGGTACAGGCGACCGCGCGAGTCCGCGAAGCGGGGGCCGCCCACGACCCGGGCGGCACCGTCTGGCTGGCGCTCTCCGGTCACTACGTCTGCGAGCATCACGTCGAACAGGCGTGACCCGGCGAGCCTTCCGTCCGGCGGTATGAGGTGCAGCCGACGGGCGCCAAACTCGATCATGACCAGCGTGTCACCGGCGATCCGCACGAGCGGCCCGGTCCCGTTGTACTCGTTAGGACCGCTGCCCGGGCGGCCCAGCCGGGTCATGGTGCCTGCCTCGAAGTCAACCAGCATCAGTGCGCGATCGCGCGTATCCACGACGACCACCCTGCCGTCCGGCAGTTCCTGCAGCGTCGTAGCCTGGCTGAATCCGTCAGGTGCCGCGCCAGTACGCTCGCTGATCCGCTGCATTGTCATCTGGCCGTTCAGTGTGGTGGCCAGCGATGCCACCGCAACCGTTGTGATGCCGATCCGTGTCAATGGCGTCCGCCGATTGGTTTGTGTTTGGACCACACCGGGGCCGGATCGGTTGCCGGTGGGGGACGTCGTGCCGCGTACCGCCCCAGCGGGCGATGATCGAGTCGTCGTCGCCCCTGCTTCCGGGGCCACAGCGGCCCCGGCCGTGAACAGGTAGCCGGGTTCCACGTCGAAGCGAGGGGGACGGCACAATCTCGCCGCACGGTACCACGCGCTCCCGCGGCGCCAGCCCTCCTCAGGTGGAGTCGCCAAGGACGCCCGCCAGGCGCTCTCGGCGGCCACGTGTTCCACGGGATCGCGACCGGTGAGCGACATTCGTGCGGACTGACCTCCGCTTCCATGACATGGTGCTGGGGCGAGAACCTGGACTGGCAGCTGGGTAGCGGAGTCACCAAGGATACCACGAACGTACCTGTACTCGCGCCTGACGCGCCTGCGTTCGCGCGAATCGCCGCGGGAAGCTCCGTGACCTGCGGATTGACCGCCGCGGCTGAAGCATGGTGCTGGGGGAGAAACATGTTCGGGCAGCTTGGTAACGGCACGCTGGCGGACAGCCGCACGGCGAACCGGGTGCTGCTGAACGAGCCGATCGCCTCGTTGGCGCTGAACACCCACGGCCCTCACCATTGCGCGACAACTCGTACCGGCGACGCCTGGTGTTGGGGGTGGAACGCCGATGGCCAGCTCGGCGACGGGACAACCGTCAACAGTTCCACGCCAGTTCCTGTCCGAGCGCCGTGATGGCTGCGCGGGCGGATCGCCCTATCCACGATCGTGATCGGTGACGGACAGGCGATCGGCCTCCGCTGACTGTCATCCAGTCTGGCCGAACGGCAGTCACATCATCATGGAAGCTGCTTCTCCCGCCTTTCCGTCAACTCGTTGAAACGCGCCAATTGCTCCGCAGTCAACACGCCCTGGGCCCGGTTCTCGTACTCGGCGCTCAGCTTTGAGAGCGCGGACTGCGCCGCCGCAAGCGGGCGAGCAAGATCCCTGTCGAAGACCCGCCGTCCCCTGCTGAGAACCCAGTCGAGCAGCGGCTGCAACGCCGTGTCCGCCCTGATGTCGAATTCCCGGCTGAAGACGCCGAGCTGCGACAGCTGCTCCGTCGTCAGGCCGAGTGAATCCGCCAGCGCGGCGTACGAAGCAACAGGATCACGTTTGAGCCTGGCCACAGCCGTGCGCCGTTCGGCGTTGGTGAGCGACGGCCGGTCGGGCGGCTCGCGCAGGCCCAGACCACGCGCAATGGGGTTGATCACCGGCCCACCAAACGTGTACTCGAGGCCGACGTGCAGCTGCGACGGCGAGAACCGGCGGCGCGCGCTGCCGAAGTTCGTCGGCTGGCCGAAAAGCTGGTTGACGCGATACCGGAACTGCTTCGTCGCCGGATCGAAACCGGTCACGTACAGCAGCGTGGCGTTGGGCGTCGTGCTCAACGAGGTCTGTCCGAACGGCGTGTTCTCCAGCCCGAACGCGCGCACCAGGGTGCCGCTGGCGCTGGAGAGGTTGAAGGTGAGCCGGAGCCGGTCGCTGTAGCTCCAGCCGGATGGCGGCGTCAAGCTGGCCGTGACGTCGATGCGCGACTGCCAGGGCGTCCGGCAGCTGTTCGCACCCGCCATCCTGTCGAGCTGCGAGCTGATGCACCGCCGCGCTACCGGCCGGGCGTGCGACAGCAACTCGCCGAGCTGCCTGGCGAGCGACGTGTCCGATGTCGTGGCGGGGTCGGGAATGAACGCACGATCGTTGCCATCGTCGCCGTCGCCATTGATGTCGCCCGACACCAGCGGCGTCAGCGGCACGCCGGAGTACAGGTAGGAGGAGAATCCGAAATTGATCCCCCAGTAGCGACCGCTGGTCGTGAAGCGGAGGGTGTGCATCGGCTGCGAGTTGCGAACCCATTGCTTCGCGATGGGATCGCCGGTCGTGCCCACGCGCGAGGAACCGCGGGACTCGCTCCGCCCGGTGGTGAACGAGTACCGCAGGTTGAGCGATACGCGCCGATTGAACAGCGGTTGCGGTGGCGAAAGCGACGCCTGCAGCTGTGCCTGATACGACCGCAGGTCGGACACCAGGCTCGTCACCGTCGCGAATTCGGGAGAGATGCGTGACGCACCCGGTGAGATCGCACCGGAGGCCGGCACGATGGCGTTCATCGGCGCGTAGACCGGTCGATTCGCCTCATCGGGCAGATGGAAGCGCGGCGTGCGCGTCAGGTTGAGATCGATCGAGCTCCGGACATTCGCGTTGAGCGCGAAGCCCCCGGTGAGCGAGATGATCCACTGACCGGGGACCCGAATGCCCTCCACTCCCAGGTTGCCGCGCCAGGACACGGGCGCTCGAAAGGCCGGATCGAAGACGCGCACCAGGGGCTGCGCGATGGAAAACGTCGTTCCCATGGTTCCGTCGGCGCAGGCGGTTGGGCCCTCGGTCATCGAGTCCCAGTCGGGAATCGGAACGGCGTCGCCAACGCACGACAGGGTGATGCGGGTACCCGGCAGGCCGGTGGACTCGACCAGCTCGGCTATCGTCCCGTTGTTGATGATGCCTCGATAGGCGCCCACGGTTCCTGTGACGCCGATGCCGGGCAACGTGCTGGCTCGCTGCATCGAGACCAGTGCAGACACCAGATCGGGTGACATCGACCTGATTTCCGACGCCGACAGCCCGCCCAGCGTCGAGGACCTTCCGGACGTGCCGCGACCGCGGCGTGCCGGCGACGCCCAGGAGAACCCGATGCGCGGGCTCAACCCGACACCACGCGGGACGCGATCGGTCCGTACGCCAAACGTCTCCTCGACGGCGGAGTTGTATCGTGGAATCGTGCCGGGGTGCGCGAAATCCAGTCGCACGCCGCCCTGCCACTGCCAGGCGTCCGATGCCCTCCATTCTTCGCCCACCCACAGGGCTGAGTTCCACGATTTCGTCTTCCGCGGCGCGTTGGCAATCACACGGTCGTACGACGCCGGCAGGTTCGCTGACAGATCGTCGATCGTCAGGTACGTGTAGGTTCCGAGGAGCGGGCTGCCCGGGAAGTAGAAGTAGTTGCTGCGATCGAAGGAGAGCCGCCCACCGGCCTTCACCCGGTGTTGTCCGTCCTGTGGAATCCACGAGAGCTCGTTGCTCGCCTCGCCCGACCAGCTCTGCTCGTAGTAGTCCCCGTTGCCGCCACCGAAAGTGAGCGACGACAGACCGGTGCGCCCGTCGCTGAAATCCGTACCGACGCGTACCCTCCCCCCGGGCAGCAGCGTGAACGGATCGGATTCGTCCGCGTAGTAGCTGACGCCGGCAGTCAGTTCGTTCAGCAGACCGTGAATCAGTCCGGTGGCCCGGAAACCGACGTTGTGAGAGTAGCTGCCGACTTCGTTCACTCGAGTGGGAAACGACGTCAACGACGCACCATTGCCAACGCTGCGTTGCCAGCTGCCCCTGTGCGAGAGGCGCAGCGACGTCGTCGCACTCGGCGCGAAGTCGAGCACCTCGGAGATCCGGACGTTGCGGGAGTTGGCATCGCGCGGACCCGATGAGAGCGATAGCGGCACGCCAAGGTCGTTCAGTGCGTGGGTCACGGCGGCAACCGAGTCGACACTGATACCCTGTTGCGCCAGCAGCGGAGCACGCGGGTGCAGAAGCGAATACCAGTCGGTCGTGTTGTCCTGAACGCTCCAGGACACATTGTATCGCAGCTTCTGCCTGATGATCGGGCCGTTCGCCGTCCCGCTGTGGCTGACCGGGCGTGGTGTGGGCCGGCTCCACTCCGGGTCGCGCCATACCAGACCACGATTGGAGCCGCTGACACGAAGGGTGGAGACGAAGATGTCGGTGCCGCCCCGCAGGGTCTGCGTGACGTTGCCGCCGGAAAACCCACCGCGTGCCGGATCGGCCGACGAGGTGACGACACGCATCGACGCCAGGGCATCCGGCGGCAGGCCGCCTTCCCCGCGAACGTTGATGCCGTCGAGCGTGGTGATGTTCTGGTTCGCTGCCGAGCCGAGGACCGAAAAAGTGGAATCGTCGAACGAGGTGATCCCGGGAATCGAGAGCAACAACTCCATCAGCCGCGAGGGATCAGCGAGGAAGAGCGAGTCGGCCAGAGCACCCGAGGCAACCTCACCAATCGCTGTTCGGTCATCCGTGATCGCGGGGCCGGCGGTCACCACGACCCGTTCGAGCACCTGCGTCGCAGGATCGAGAACGATGTTGGTGCCCAGCACGGGGGACATCCCCACGCGCGAGAGCCGGAGCGATTTCGACTTGAAACCCACTCGGCGCACACCGACGAGGTACTCTCCTTCGGCGTTCGGAAAGACCAATGTGTACACGCCGCGGGCGTCGGTGCGTGCCGTCTGCGTCATCCTGGAAACCAGCCCGGTAACCCGCACTTCCGCACCGGCGATGGGGAGGCTGTCCGGTCCGGCCACCCTCCCCCGAATGATCTCGCTGGTGCTCTGAGCACCGGACGAGTCCCCGGCCAGAACCAGGCTCACGGCAACCAGAAGCAGGCGCCAACGACTGGACATCAGCCGGCGATGTAACGGCGGGAGCGTTTCAGAAGTTCGCATTCATGACGGCAGGTTGGCCAGGCGGGGAAGATACCTCGACCGGCTGGACAGGAGCTGATGTTGGACACCGCGTCCCGCGAGATCGGACACCGCCATGGCGCCGAGTTACGTTGACCGGGCGACCCCAACACCCTGGCGTTCGGGGTGAGATCGAGGCCTCGGGACTCTGACTCCCATGGCGCTCAATCTGCCCGGTGCCCAGGCGTCCGGATGATCCCGGGCCCCGAGGTATCAGGTCTTGTTACGAGCGGCCGCGGCTTTGGCGGCGGACAGATACCCCGGCTCCAGGTCCAGCAGATTGGAGATTTTGCGCGTCAGATATTGCTCGTGCTCGGAGATCTCCCCATCGGCCAGCACCACGCCCCACATGATTTCGGCGAGCACCATTTTCTGCCCCGTGTCGTAGCTCCGTTGCAACTGCGCGGTGAAGCGGAAGTAGTCCACCGCGTTCCGCCGTTCCTGCTCGGCCAGATCCATGAGTGCCCGGCCCGATTCCGGCGATAGCGAAAAATGACGCGCGAGGACCTCCTCCAGGTGAACCCGCTCGGAATCGGAGAACTCGCCGTCCGCATGCGCGACGTCCAGGAGCAGGACGCACGCGGCAAGGTGGAGCGGATCAACCGCGGGGTCGGAGACCGGCGCTCCTCCCGAACTCACGCTCGGGGAACTCGAGCCAAGCAGCCGGCGAATGGAATCGATCAGCATCGGGCAGAGGCGGAGCGTTCAGCGTGCTGACGCCGTGAAGAGCGCCGTCAGGATCGACGGACCCCACGCGAATTCGATCGCACCACGATTGCCGCCGAGGTTCCGCACCGTCACAGTGAGCTCCTCCACGTGTTCCCGCGCTGCCGTCATCTGCATGGGCACGCGACCCACGTCCTGTGACGGATCATACACGGTTCCCCATTGCCCCGTCTGGCGGTTGATGATGAGGAACGTACCGCTGCGCGTGTGCTGGACCCAGAGCGTGCAGGATCCGGCCGGGACGGTGAGCGCGCCAAAGGTGAGATTCCGCGTCGTGAAGAGATGCGTGGCGTCGTTCGCTCCGGCGCGCCAGATCGAATCGAAGGGAACCAGGGCGCCTCCCCACACGGCGCGCTCCCGGACCATTGGTCGACCGTAGTCCACCAGGACGATGCCGCCGGCGCCGAACGCCCCGCGGGCGACTCCCCTGGCGGACAACGTGCCGGTCGGCTTCATGGTGTGCGCGATGGCGGCCAGGTCGAGGCCACCCTGTGACCGGGTTGCCAGGATCTTGTTGGTCGTCATTCCGCCATCGACGGCTTGAAGCGATCCGGCGGCGTCGAAGACGAGGCGCATCGGGTAGGTGCCGCCGCGGAGCCGAAGCGTGTCTCCTCCCGCTGGCTCGACGCCGAGAAAACCGAGGTTCCCCGTCATGCCCAAGGCCGGCACGGAATCGGCGCCTCGGCCTGCCCGGCGAATGGCGACCAGCAGCTCGGTTGGTCCATACACGAACACGGGGAGGGCAGCGAGTGCCCCGCGCGCCGCGAACGTGCGGCGCTCCACGCTGTCGGGCCGCACAACTTCACGGACTGCCATATCAGCGCCGAATTGCAGGCGAATCTCGCTCGGCTGATTGGGCAGCGGCGTCCCGTCTGCCTGGAGCCGCCGGATGGTCGCCGCCGTGGGTCGTCCATCGGGCCCGAGGATCAGCTCGTACCGCACGAGCGTCACGGCAGCTCCGGAGCGCTGCACCATCTCACCGGAGATCGACCCGGCGGTGCGCGTGAACTGTTCAATGGCAACCGTGTCCTTGCCGAGTCGGTACACGAACGACGCTTGCTGCGCGGCGAGTGGTGGCACGATGAGGGGCAGGACACAGAGGGCAGCGGTCAGGCGCATGTGATCGAAGGTGGCGGGTGAGGAACAGTGTCGTCGGTGACCCATGTATCCCGAGGCGCTCAGACCGGTTCCGTCGGCTGTCGCGGGCGTAGTCGACCAAAGGTGAGGAAGCCGGCACCCGATCGAGCAGTCCAATCCACGCGCGGTGTTGGAAAGCGCGGGGCGTCCGGTCAGGGATCGCGCTGCATATCGGAGAATCCTGCCAGAGGTCATGCATACTCCGCTCCGCGAAGTCTGCGTCGCTGGATGCGATCTGCAGGACGAGCGTTTCAGACGCCGCCTCGACCGACCCGGTTAACGCGTGGGTCCGGGGCCGTCGGTCGGGCCCGTGCTGGTGGCGTTGTATCCCCCTGTAGCGAGCACAGCGAGCAGCGACGGAATCAACCCGCCGAACGCTCCATTGCTCATGACCAGAATTACGTCGTTCGGCCGCGCTCGACGGCCGATCGTCTCGACGATCTCGGGCACGTCTTCGTGCGCGATTGCCACGGCGCCTCGTGACTCGACCTGCCGCACGATGGCGAGCACATCCAGTTGCTTGTCGGCGGGCACCTTGTCGTGCGCTGCCGGAACGCGAATGACGACAGCATCGGCCTGGTCGAACGCCGCGGCGTACTCCGCCTGGTGGATGTTGCGGCGGCTGGTGTTGGAGCGTGGCTCGAAGACCGCCCACAACCGCCGCGTCGGATAGCGCTGCCGGATCCCGGCGATCGTCTCACGCACGGCGGTCGGATGATGGGCGAAGTCGTCTATCACCAGCACGCCGCCAACGTCGCCGATGACTTCCTGGCGCCGCTTCACGCCCCGGAAGGTCGCGAAGCCGTCTGTGATCTGGTCCTGTGTCAGCCCGAGAGAGCGCGCCGCAGCGTATACGCCAACGGCGTTCTCGACATTGTGCATCCCCGACATCGGCAACAGGAGTCCGGCGGTCTCGCCAGTTGGTTCCGCGATGGTGTAGCGTGCGCCCTCCCCGCCAAAGCGTACGTCGAGTGCACGATATGCCGCGTCGCCCTGCACCCCATACGTCAACACCGGCGCCCGGCAGTGTGATCGCGCAAGCTCCACCGCCTGGGGGTAGGTCGCGCTGACGCCCAGCCATCCTCCGGCGGGCAGGGTCGAGCAGAAGCGTTCGTAGGCCGACTCGTAATGTGCCATGTCGGCGTAGATGTCGGCGTGGTCGAACTCGATACTGGTGAGCAGCGCCGTGCGCGCCCGGTAGTGGAGAAACTTGGGTCCCTTGTCGAAGTACGCCGTGTCATATTCATCCCCTTCGATGACGACGTGCGGCCCTCGGCCGAGCCGGAAGTTGCCCTCATAATTCAGCGTCACACCGCCAACGAGAAACGTGGGATCGAGGCCGGCCTGGGTGAGAACGTGCGCCATCAGCGCCGCGGTCGTCGTCTTCCCATGCGTGCCCGCGACCACGATGCTGTGCCTCCCCGCGGCAATCAGCGCGCCGAATGCCGCTGGAAAGCTCATCTGCGGAATGCGGCGCTGGCGCACCGCCGTTGCCTCCGGGTTCACGCGGCGGATGACGTTCCCTATGATCACCAGGTCTGGCCGGGCGTGGTCCAGGGTTTCAGCCGAATACGGTGTGAAGGCCTCGATGCCCCACGTGCCCAGCATGTCGCTCATGGGGGGATAGACGTTCTCGTCGCTCCCGGTGACCTCGTAGCCGGCGGCCTTGAGCATGCCGGCGAAGGCGCCCATCCCCGTGCCCGCAACGCCCACGAGGTGGATGCGTCGAACCGAGCCAGGCTCGATGTCGGTCAGGATGACCCCGTTGTCATCGCCGGACATGACGCGCGACGCTACTCCTGCCGCCGGGGCCCCGAGGTCACGCGCTGGTGCTTCTCGCACACCGCGTTCACCTGCGAGGCGCCATGCCGCCTGCGCCGAGTGCCCGGTCGATTCGGTATCGACCGGTCAGCAGCGGCGAGCCTGGCGGGTGGAGTGAACATCGTCCTCGGGTGTTATGACCTGCCCGCGGGCCGCAGGGATCCAGAACTCAGGCGAAGAAGATGTACGCGATGAAGATCGCCGAAATGATCCCGGCAAAATCCGCAATGAGGCCGCAGGTGACCGCGTGCCGTGTCCGCTTCACGCCCACGGAGCCGAAGTACAGCGCGATGATGTAGAACGTCGTGTCGGTTGCCCCCTGGAAGGTGCTGGCCAGCCGGCCGACGAAGGAATCCGGCCCGTAGGTCTGCATGGCGTCCACCATCATGCCGCGCGCGCCGCTCCCGCTCAGCGGCTTCATGAGCGCCGTCGGAAGCGAGGGAATGAAGTCGGTGGGGAGGCCGAGGGCGGCCAGACCCCGGCCAAGTCCGCTCACCAGCAGGTCGAGCGTGCCTGACGCGCGAAACACACCGATGGCGACCAGGATGGCGATGAGGTACGGGATGATCCGGATGGCGACGTTGAAGCCTTCCTTCGCTCCCTCGATGAAGGCGTCGTAGACGTTGATCCGTTTCCACGCGGCCATGGCTATGAACGCGCCGATGATCCCGAACAGGGTCACGTTGGCAACCAGCGTGGAAATGATCTGAACCCGATCCTGGGGCAGCCCCGAGAAGTACCAGATTGTCGCTGCGATCATTGCGGTCATGCCGGCCAGGTAGCCGAGTACGACCGGATGGAAGAGGTTGATCCGCTGCACCACCGCGACCGCAATCAGGCCCGCCAGCGTGGCGAAGTACGTGGCCAGCAGGATGGGGAGGAAGACATCGGTCGGATTCGCCGCGCCCATCTGCGCCCGGTATACCATGATGCTGATGGGAATGACGGTCAGCCCCGACGTGTTCAGCACCAGAAACATGATCTGGGCGTTGGTTGCCGTGTCCTTCTCGACGTTCAGCTCCTGCAGCTCCTGCATCGCCTTGAGCCCGAGCGGCGTGGCGGCGTTGTCGAGCCCCAGCATGTTGGCAGCGAAGTTCATGATGATGGAGCCGTGGGCCGGGTGGTCACGCGGCACCTCGGGGAACAGCCGCCGGAAGAACGGCCGCGCCACATACGCCAGCGCGCCGATCGCCCCGCCCTTCTCGCCCAC
This sequence comes from Gemmatimonadaceae bacterium, assembly GCA_036393555.1. Lineage (GTDB taxonomy): Bacteria > Gemmatimonadota > Gemmatimonadetes > Gemmatimonadales > Gemmatimonadaceae > JABWBJ01. Next base: position 6,012 of record DASWGU010000044.1, on the reverse strand, counting down.
CTTCATGAGACCGAGCCACAGCGTCAGCACCCCGGTCAGCCCTAACGCGATCTCGAACCCGCTCCTCGCCATGTCGAAGGTGCTGGTGACCATGGCGGTGAAGACCTCGGTGTCGCCCAGGAAGACGAGCTTCACGAGCCCCACCACGAGCGCAATCAGGAAGAACGCGATCCAGATGTAGTTGAGGACCATGGGCGGGGTATCAGATGCCCGGATCGAGGAGCAGTTCCACCAGTACCGGCACGTGGTCGCGCATCAACACCTCGGTGGCAGCCAGCGGGAACTCGTACGTTACGACCGGGAGCCCACTGTCGGACCCCCACGAGCCGAATGATCCGGGGGTTGGATAGCCCACGTCCTGCACTAGCGGGAGCCTGGCGCGACGGGCGAGGCGCTGGCCGAAGGGGCTGTCGTTGGCGTCGTCGATGCAAGCCAGCGGCGCATGCAGTGCTACGACAGCCTTCGGCCGCAGGTCGCCGATGAGGGCCAGAAGGGACCTGACCTCCGGCTCTGACGCAGGCGCCGACCCGGTGCTGAGGAGGATGTCGCTTTCCTCCTCCAGAGTGGACCGATGCGTGACCGTCCCCCGACGCCAGTCGCGTGCGGGAAAGTTGCGATTCAGGTCCACACCGCGTGCGTTGCCTCGGGTGCCGCGAATGAGGCCGTCAGGATTCGAGGCGAGTACCGCCGCGGTATGCGCGGAGGTCTCGGTCAGTTGCCTCAGCGCGCGGGAGAGCGCGTACGTCGTCTCGGGCTCCTCGCCATGGATGCCGGCGAAGATCAGCATCCGGCAGTCTCCGGTCGGCCGCCAGACCTCGAGCGGGAGTCCGCAGTGTGAGCGGCCGTACGTGTCCGGCTCCGTGGGAATCATTCCCCACTGGGAACGCGGGCGAAGGGTCACGCGGCGACGGTGTGCATGCGTGCCGGAATATACGGTCCCGGGCCGGCGCGGGGAGCGCACCACACCTGCGAACTGCACCTGCCTCCCCGCTCAATCATGGCGCGTCGCGATCGCTGTCAGGCCCAGTGCCCTGACGAAGGCCGAGCCGACGACGATCGGCGTCGCGGCCGAGCGCACGTGCCGGCAGACGTGACGTCCCGATTCAGTGGGAATCGGGATTCGTGTTGGCGACGAAGCGTTCGTAGATCTCCTCGACGTGTTCGAGCACCGTCTCCTTGAGGACCATGTCCGCCGGCTCGATCGCCTGCCGCAGGAGTTTCGGGGCGATCGCGTGCGAGTACGTCATGGCGAGGGGAGCATAACTCAAATGCCAGCGTTCTGGCGCGACACCGTTCCGGTCCCGGTCGTACGGGCGGAAGAAACCGGAGGCGCTGGCGCTCGTTATGCGCTCGTCCAGCCAATCGTGCAAGGGAGCAAACAGCCCCCCCGCGTCCACCTCGGCGGGGGTGAGCTCGACCTCGTACCGCGGTGGCATGGCCGCGGCGTCGTAGACGTCGATGTCGGTCCCCCAATGGTGTCGTGAGGCGCCCGGCAGAGCAGACCAGCGGAGAATGGCGAAAACCAGCTCCTTCCTGTCGAGGGCGGAGATGTCGAGCGGGCGGGCGTCGCTGTCCAGGACGGCGAGCTGACCCGTAGCCTTGCGGTTCCAGATGGACAGTTGCCGCTCGAAGCTCCGGAATCCACTCAGGATGGCGAGGTCGAAGCCAGCGTCGGCCGCCGCGACCCGCAGCGTCCGAAAAGGCTCTACGGCATCGCGATGAATGCGCGCCCCGAGCCACTCTTCGTGCGCCGCCGAGCAGAGGTGCGTTTCGGTCTGGCCGGACAGTATGTCTTCGGGCAGGGTGGTCACCGGAACCGGCCGGTCAAAAGGTCAATGGCTGGGTCTACCCGCGAACGGGATTCTGGACTGGTATCCGATTGTTCCGGACTGAATGCCGGGAAGTCGGAGCCGTCGCCTGACGACGCCGGATTATCGCACCACAGTCTGTCCCGGCATGTCTGGATGATAGCGACACGCGTACAGGAATGTCCCGTTGCGTGCGGCAACCATCGTGAATCGGCCGGCTCACGACACGTTGACCGAGTCCCCGAGGAGTCTGTCGCGGTCATCGTGTGCGGCACGATGCCTCGGTCGACCAGGACGATTGTATCACCCTGCGTCACGACGATTTCAGCGGACTGAAGGTCGCGTATCTCGACCTCGTGTTGCCGGTTCACAGGCGCTGCCCGGCAGGCGGCGGCTCTCGTGAGAGCAAGCGCCGCAGCCAGGATGACGCGGTGCCGCGCCGTCACTGGCGCCCCGGCATCAAATTGCGCCAGCTGGACCGGGTGGCGCTCGTGTCCTCGAAACACCACCAGCGCTCCTTCGAAACGCCTTCTTCACATCCGCGTTCTCGATGTTGGAAATGAACGAATCCACCACGATGCCGAGCACGGCGCGGTGGTAGCTCGATTCGTTCTCGACGCAACCCGCTCGTCCAGGCGAGGCGGAGCCATCTGGCGCGACCCAACCGGCTCCCAGCTGACGCCACGCGCTTGTGGCTCCCCGGGTCCCGACGGCCGTACGGGACCTGCACGTGCGTGTCGGTCACGAAGCTGAGGCCGGCCGGCGTGGCGAGTCCAGCGTTCGAGGCCCGGATGCCTCCAGTCCCATGTAGCGTCGCGGAGTCGTGTCAAGGAAAACCCTACTACCCCCGTACCGGTTCCCGCACTGCTCGTGTCAGGAACTCGCTGACGAATCCGTCACCACTGTCGGCGTCCGGTGCCGGCCCTTGACGCGTCCGCGCCGTAACTCGCCTGGCATCGGCGGCTGGGTGATTGCCGGTTACGGAGTGGTGACACTCGTTAGGTGATGGTTTCCCTGACACGCCAGTCGCACCACACTGATGACAACGATCTAATGCGGCTGAGTGCATGTGACGTTCCTCGACGGAAACACTCTTTCCACGAGACGTACGGCGGTCGCCGCCGCGCATCCGCTCGTCACCAGTCGCATCGGGTATGTCGTTTCGCTCCGCGGTCCCAGTCAGTCGGTTGCCTAACCGGATCACCGCACGCTGGCCGATCCGCGTCGAAGTCGCAGCCAGCGGCGTCGTCGTGGCGCTGCTCGTCTCACTGTTCCTTGGCTACTACGCGCCCGCGCAGTTCCGTGACGAGGCGTTGCGCGCCAAGCGGGAGCAGGCCGCGGGCACCGCTGAGATGGTCGCGCTCAGTGTCAGCGTGGGACTCCGACTCAATGTGCCGTCGACCGTTGCCGCGGCCATTCACTGGGCGCGCCGTGACAGTGCCCTCGCGTATCTCGCCATCATCGACACCACCAATCGTCTCTTCGCATCGTTCAATCCCGACGGTCTCGCCCTGGATGTCGCGCGAGCCGCCACGCAAGAAGGCGCAGAGCGGGATGGCCTGTTACTCGTGTCCTCTCCCATTCGCTTCGGCGACGAGACGCTGGGGCGCCTGGTCATGGGCACCTCGCTCGGCCCGATCAGAGCACGCATCGCGGACCAGCGTCGACTCGGCCTGGCCGTCAGCCTGGGCGTGTTGGCCGTGGGCGTCCTGCTGTCGCTCTACCTCGCGGATCGCATCACACGCCCAATCGTCGTGCTTCGCCGCGCCGCTGAGCGCGTAGCCGGCGGCTCCTACGACGTGGACATCCACGCGACGTCCCGCACCGAGATTGGCGCTCTCGCCAAAGGTTTCGGCGTGATGGTGGAGAAGATTCGCACGCAGGTCGCGGCGCTGGAGCGTCAGGCGCGCGACCTGGCAGCCGCGCGCGATACTGCCGTGGAGGCCACCTCCGCCAAGTCGGCATTCCTCGCGATCATGAGCCACGAGATCCGGACGCCGATGAACGGCGTGCTGGGCATGCTCGACCTCCTGCGCCGCGAGCCATTGACGGGCGAGCAGCGGGAGTTCGCGGAAATCGCGTACCAGTCCGGCGAGTCACTGCTCACCATCATCAATGACATTCTGGATTTCTCGAAAATCGAGGCCAACAGGCTTGCGCTCGAAGAGATCGATTTCGACCTGGGCGAAGCGCTGGATGCCGTGACCGAACTGATGGCGGAGCGGGCGGCTTCGAAAGGTCTCGAGTTGACCTGCGTCGTTCGACACGACGTGCCCATGCGCCTTCGCGGTGACCCTGGTCGCCTGCGACAGGTACTCGTGAACCTCACCGGGAACGCCGTAAAATTCACTGAATCCGGCGAGGTCGTTCTGGACGTGTCGGTCGCCGGCACGGGAACCAGCGACGTCGTGCTCCGGTTCGAGGTCAGCGACACCGGCATCGGGCTGTCGGCCGCCGATCAGGCGCGGCTCTTTGAACCATTCTCGCAGACCGACGCCTCCACGACCAGGCGGTTTGGTGGCACCGGCCTCGGGTTGTCGATATCCCGACAGCTCGCACAACTCATGGGTGGGGACGTGTACGTCCGCAGCGAGGCCGGCGCCGGCAGTACGTTCGGATTCACCGCCCGTCTGGAGCACGGCAGTTCCTCCGCAGTCGCCCGGGAGAGGCAGCGCCCGCTCGAGCGGACATGTGTGCTGATCGTGAGCGCCCATCGAGCGGGGCGTCGCGCGCTGCAACTCCTGCTCGGCACAAATGGCGCGCACTGCCTGACGGCCGCGAACGCCGCCGAGGCACGGCGAGCAGTGCAGCGAGCCATGGACCAGGGCACGTCCGTGGACCTCGCCCTGATCGAATGTCGCGTGCTAGGCGATTGCAGCCTGGACATTGCCCGCGCGATCAAGGAATCGACGGGCCTTGCCGCGAACCGCGTCGTGCTCCTGGGATCGCGGCACAATCGGCGTGCGTTCGGCGAGATCCGTGCCACCGCGGGCTTCACCGTGCTGCACAAGCCCGTGGCACGTTCGCAACTCCTGACCCGCCTTCGAGAGGTGCTGTCACCGGATGCCACCTCGGTGACGTCCATTCCCGGTCTCGTGGAGTCGGGCGCGTCGGATGCCGCCGTTACCTGGCGAAACCGGCGTATTCTCGTCGCCGAGGACAATCCGGTCAACAAGCGCGTGGTTCGTGAATTCCTGAAGCGGTTCAACATCGAGCCGACGATCGTGTCCAACGGCGCCGAGGCCGTTGATGCGGTTGCTCATAGCGAGTTCGCGCTCGTGCTGATGGACTGCCACATGCCGGTCATGGACGGGTTCGAGGCGACCGCGGCGATACGCCGGCTGGGCTACTCCTCCGAGCAGCTACCGGTGGTCGCCCTGACGGCCAGCGCGATGGCCTCCGATCGCGAACAGTGCCTCGCTGCCGGCATGGATGACGTTCTGACAAAGCCACTGCGGGCCGACGACCTTGCCGAGATGCTGCGGCGATGGATCGGCAGCGAAGACCGGGTCGCGGTCCCATCGCGGGATGATACGGTGTCGCCCGGTGCGGCCGCGTTCGACATGGTGCAACTGACGTCACTCGTCGGCAGCGACCCGGAAACGATCCGGGAATTCCTGCAACTCTTCTTCGAGAGCACGGCACCGGTGCTCGCCGAGATCGACGCGGCGCTCGCCAGCCGGAACGGCGGTGCGCTCCGGGATGCGACGCATTCAGTCAGGGGATCGGCCGCGTCAATGGGCATCGTGGAAGTCGCCGCCTTCGCCGAACGGATGGAGGAGGCAGCCGCCAGTGACGACTGGGACCTTGCGCATCGAATACGTGAACCCTTCCGGGAAGCATTTGAGCGCGCGCGCACATCATTCGAGGGCCATGACCGTGAGTATGCAGAAACGAACTGACATTGACGCGGCCGTAGTGATGATCGTGGATGACGCTATCGTCAGCCTGAAGTTGCTCGAACAGGCCCTGCTCTCCATCGACGGCATCGTCGTAGAGAGTTTCACGAACCCGCGGCAGGCGCTCGCAGCCTTCCGGAGTGGACGCTGCGATCTTCTCATCACAGACCTGGTCATGCCGGAGATGTCCGGCCTCGACCTGATCCGCGCCTGCCGGGCAGACGAACGGGGCCGCGACATCCCGATTATGGTGGTGACCGGGGCGACCGAACGCGAGCTCCGGCAGCAGGCGCTGGAACTGGGCG
>DASWGU010000043.1:0-20689 GCA_036393555.1 Gemmatimonadaceae bacterium | reverse complement strand
CAGCGTTGACATTCCGCAGGTTGCCGGTCAGGCGGACAAACGTGCTTTCCGTGAACATCCGGACGTTGACGAACGCGTTCTCGATCACGATCTGATAGGCGCGAGCGCCGGGTACTCTCTTCCATTGCAGCAGTAGAGTGTCTCGGCGGCGGTCGAATGATGCGTCCAGCAGCGGCACCATCTGCACGTAGGCAGGGGCAGTCGCTTCAGAGAAGAGCTCCTCGCCGGTGTTCGTGCGAACGTGGATCCTGAAGCGCCCCCCCGCGGCGATGGCCATTCCGGCCAGCGGGAGGTAGTAGCGGCCGCCACCAATGGACTGACCCGAGGGCGTCCGGGGCTCGATCGCCCGGACCGTTTGGCCGCTTGGCGTCGTGACGTCGATCTCCGCGAGCAGTTCCGGAATGCCGCCGCCGGTCACCACCGGGTTGGCCGAATCGTACCGGATGTCGTAAGGCGGTTCCAGCAGCGGGATGCCGTACTTGCGGATGGCGTTCCGGCCGTCCCAGGTCCGTTCCAGCAGCATGGTCTGCCTGAAGCCGTTGGGGCTCAGTACCGCGTGCAGCACGAGTTCGGGATCCTCGAGCGGGGCCACGAACCTCTGTTCCACTTCGCACGCCATCAGAACCGCCAGACACACGGCACCCGCGCAGCCAAGCGCTCGTGCGGGCTTTTCGCGGAACAGCGTGCCGAGCAGCGTGCGCCGGTCGCCAGGCTCAGAAGACAACGCTGACTCCGGCCGACGGCAGAAACGGGAACTGCGAAATGGTGCGCCGGATTGGTGGGACCTCGCCGTAGTCGAGGATGTACAGGAACACGTTCTTGGCGTTGTACGCGTTGACCACGGAGAGGAATGGGCGGATGGTAGCTCGTCCTCGCTCATAATCGCGCGAGACATTCAGGTCGAGCCGCTGAGTCAGGGGGTAGCGCGCGCCGTTGCGCGGACCGCCCACCGACGTGACGTCGCGCGGCGGCGCACCGGGAAACTCCCAGGTATTCGTCGCTGGATCGAAGACACGGCGCACGAACTGCCCGACCATCTCGGTGTACGGCGTACCGCCGGCGATCCCAAGTCGCGCGCCGAACAGGTATTTCCCCGCCCGCCAGGAGGCGACCGCGTTGAGATTGTGCCGTCGGTCATGTCCCGGGTAGTAGCGAACGCCATCCTGCTCCCGCGACGTCACCGCGTAGTTGTACGAGACCCATCCGCTCAAGCGTCGGTCCGAGGTCTCGAACTGCCGCAACAGGAGATCGAAGCCGTAGGCGAAGCCACGCATCGGAACGAACTCGTCGCCCACGACGAACGGGTCATCGGTCAGGTTCGCCTCGAGCAGCCGGTCGTAATCCTTGAAGAAGGCCTCAACGCGTAGCTGGCGCGGTCCGGGAAACCAGCGCTCCAGGCCGGCCACGGCGTGTGTGGCGGTTGCCACCGGCGTGCGGGAGTCGCTCGCGAGCCAGAAGTCGAACAGCCGGATGGGACTGTCCTCCAGTGCCAGCGAGTGAACCCACTGCGAGAAGCGGCCGCCTGCCAGCGTGACCGCCAGGTCCGGGCGCAGGAAGTACTTCGCCGACAGCCGCGGTGAAAGCGCGTGCCAGCCGCCGGAACCGAACCGTTCGTACCGAAGACCACCCTGGATCAGCCAGCGCGATGCCGGCGATGGCTTCCAGAGATCGTCCGCGAACAGGGCGATACCAGACTCGTCCTGGTGCAGGTCCGCGCCATTCACCTGCGCCTGCGGCGACCCATCGACGGTGGCGGTTCTCAGGCGGGAGACCTCATATCCCACCGTGAGCTGGTGGGCCGTGCCGTACAGGGAGACCTCCCCGCCGGCCCGTGCGTCGCGCACCGTGTTCCGCAGGGCGGCCGATCCCTCGCCGGCATCCACGTCGGTGGAGAAGCGCGACCGCGAGAAGCGCTGCTCCAGGACCAGGCTGTCACCACCTGTGCCCGGAAAGGCGCGGGACAGCGTCGTTCCGACGACGGAATTTCCCCAGCGGAAGAAGAACGTCCCCTCGCCGGCGCTGGCGGCGGTGGAATCGTCCTGGACCTCCCTGAGATCGGCGTCAAGCACGTCGTCACCACCGTATCCGGTAAAGGCGAACCGAACCTGTCCGGGAAGTAGCGTCCTCACGTGCGCATGGACGTCCCGGAAGTGGTACGGCAGGACTTCGGTGGAGAAGGACCGCACGACCTTGTCCGCGTAGGTGCGTCGGGCGGCGACCATCCACGAGCCGGTGCTGCCCAGAGGACCCGCCAGCGCGCCCGTCGCGCCCAGCAGCGAGACCTCCGCGCTGCCGTGCATGCCCGGCCGCGCCTCGACCGCCGATCGCACGTCCAGTACACTCGATAGTCGTCCACCGTAGCGCGCTGGAAACGCGCCCGTCATCAGCGTGACGTCGCGGACCGTCGCGTCCATGAACGTGCTGAACAGTCCGCCCAGGTGGAACGGATTGTAGATCGGGTAGCCATCGATCAGCACGAGGTTCTGGTCAGCCTCGCCGCCCCGCACGTTGAAGCCGGTCGAGAAGTCGTTCTTGGCCGCCACGCCCGGAAGCAGCTGGACGACACGAATGACGTCCGGTTCGCCAAGTCGGGGGACCGCCTCCATGGCGCGCGACGTGATCGACGTGGTGGCCACGGCCGGGCGGGACAGGAACAGGTCGTGGTCTGCGGCGCGCGCCTCGGTGCGGATGCCGCCGAGCACCTGGGTCGACGGCGCGAGGGCAAACGTGACGAACGTGGTCTCGCCGGCCCGCACGAGCACCAGGCGTTCCGCCTCCGCGTATCCCTGTCGCCGCGCCTGCACCACGTAGCCGCGAGGCGCCAGTCCGCCGATCGTGAAGCGGCCCACGGAATCGACCAGCGAACCCCGATTCGTTCCCGGCAGCGCGATGGTCACCCCGAGGAGCGGCGTGCCCGATGCCGCCTGCGTCACCTGGCCGGCTATCGTGCCGGTCTGCCCGCGTGCTGGCTCTGGGGCAAGCAGGATCGCCGCACTGGTCGCGATACCCAAGACCCCACGCCGTCCGGAGGTGCCGGTCATCCGCCCGCGATCTCCAGGGTCAGGCGTCGTCGCAACGAAACCTCCAGAACATGGGGCAGGACGTTCGATCCGGGTGCCGGTCGTGAGTTCCATTGTACCAGCGCGCAGTGGGGAGTTCCAGACGGACTGAACCCACCCGCACCGTGATGAGCCGACGGGACAGGGCCGGGGTGGTCCCTGCGGAACCTGCGTTAGGCGCCGTCCGGTGACCCGCTTCTGTCGACTTTCGACACGAACGCCGCACCCCGCAGGAGATGCACGGCTGGGGCCGCAGCGGCCGCGATTTGGCCTCCCGCTCGGCGAGCCGCCCGGATCGACCCGGTTGGGACGCTGCGCCTGGACTGATTGGTGGCGCCGGAGCGTGCTGACATGCCGCACGGTGACATGCTAACGTCAATCCATGCCTGTTACGCCTTCCCTGCAGGAAGCACTCGCCGGGCGATACGCCATCGACAGTGAGATCGGCAGCGGGGGTATGGCGACCGTGTACGCCGCGGATGACTTGCGGCACGGACGCCGCGTGGCCATCAAGGTGCTCCGGAACTGTCCGCATCCCTGGGGCCGTATGCGATTGCGACGCTCGGCTATGTCCTCGCGCAGCGCGGGAACGTCGACGAAGCCTTGTCGCTCTGCCGGCAGGTCGAGTCGGCGGCTGGGAGCGGCTACGTCTCTCCCGTGGCGTTCGGGACGCTCAGCCTGGGACTGGAGCAGTGGGACGCGGCACTCTATTGGACGCAGAAGTCCATGGATGAGCGACGTGGCTGGTTCGTGTTTGCCCGGATCAATCCGATGTTCGACCCGGTTCGCGAGCACCCCCGGTTCCTCGCCATGCTGGCGGACCTGGACGCCAGGACGGAGTGAGCGGGAGTGCAGAGACGCGGCGCCGGGTCGAGCGAGCGACCAGCCTGCTGGCGGAATTTGCCATGCCCCTGCTTCCTGGTCACTCCACGATCCCTGTCAACTGGAGTAGTACGCCGCGTTTTCTTCCACGTAGCCTTTCGTCAGGTCACACCCGTAGGCCGTCGCGCTACCCTCCCCGACACCTAACGACACCACCAGGTCGACGACCTCTGCGGCGAGCGCCGTTCGAACCACGGCGTCCTCGAACGGCGCCCGGGTCCCGCCGCGCAGGACGGCGTGTCCGTTGACCCACGCGTCGGTTGTGTCGGGATCGATGGTCGCGTCGAAGCTCTTGCCGACCGCCATGAGGATCCGTCCGACGTTCGGGTCCGCCCCGTGCACCATCGTCTTGATGAGTGGCGAGTTGACCAGGGACTTGGCAACCCGCCGAGCGTCGTCTTCGTCCAGGGCACCTTGCACCCTGATCCGCAGCAGGTGCTCCGCCCCTTCGCCGTCCCGGGCGAGCATCTCTGTCATCCGGATGCAGCCCGCCATGAGCGCCATCTGAAATGTGGCTTCGTCGACGGGTCCGGCCAGGCCGTTCGCGAGCATGGCGCAGGTATCTGATGTGCTCGTGTCCGTGTCCACCGAGAGCATGTTGAACGACACGTGCGCGGCGGCCCGCAGCATGCCGTCGAGCGTGGTCGGACTGATCTGTGCGTCGGTGAAGATGTAGGCCAGCATCGTGGCCATGTTGGGCTCGATCATGCCCGAACCCTTGGCGATCCAGGTGATCGTCGCTTCTCCCACGGTGAGGGAAACGGCCTTGGGATGTGTGTCCGTAGTCATGATGCCGCGTGCTCCCACCAGCGGATCGTCAACCAGGTCCGCGGTCATGCCGCGCAGCCCGGCCTCGATCTTCTCGATCGGCAGTGGCACCCCGATCACGCCCGTGGATGACACCAGAACCCGGTCCGCCGTGGTGCCGCACTCCGCCGCCGCCGCAGCCGCCATCCGCCGCGCGTGTTCGATCCCGGCAGTGCCTGTTGCCACGTTGCTCACCTTGCTGTTGACCACGATCGCGCGCAACTGACCACCGCGGATCGTCTCTCGCCCGAGGATGACCGGCGCGCCGGGAAACTGGTTGCGGGTGAAGATCGCCGCGGCCGCGGCGTCGCGCTGGCTGACGAAGAGCGCCAGGTCCTTGTCGGTGGGCTTGAGCCCGCAGTGACGGCTGGCGCAGCGAAACCCGCGTGGGAAGCGGGGACTGGAGTGGAACGGCATCGGCATCCGGAAGTGAGGGAGCCCAAGATACCGCAGCGAGAGCATCCCCTCCAACGGTTGGCATGCCGGTCGAGCCAACCGGTCGGGCGGGGCGTGGCGAACTGGGCGGGGTGAGGCCTCCGGCGAGCTCGATCGAATCGGCGCCGGGACGGCGATACCTTGACGGTCGACAACAACGCCGCAACATTCCTGTTGTCGACCGTCGAGGCAAAGGAGAGCCAATGGCCGCACCGGAACTGCAGCAGGGGGCACTGGACCTGCTCATCCTGACCACGCTGCACAGCGGAGCGCTGCACGGCTGGGCCATTTCGCGTCGCATTCAGCAGCAGTCGGGTGACGTGTTGCGCGTCGGACAAGGGTCGCTCTACCCGGCGCTGTACCGCATCGAGGAACGGGGACTGGTCCGCGCGTCGTGGGGGACGTCGGACGAGGGCCGCCGGGCGAAGTTCTACCAGTTGTCGGCCGCGGGCCGCAAGGCACTGGCGCGCGAGAGCGCCGCATGGCGCACCTACAGCGGCGCCATCAACCTCGTGCTCCAGGGGGCCGGACTGTGATCCGGCCCGCACAGTTCCTGCGGCGCCTTCGTTCCCTCGTCACCAGCACGCGCCGGGACCGGGAGATGGACGAGGAAATGGAGATCCACCTCGCGATGGAAGCCGACGACAGCATCCGGCGCGGCCTCCCGCCTGATGAGGCCATGCGACGGGCCCGCCAGGCCTTCGGGGGCGTGCAGCGGTTCCGCGAGGAGGGACGTGACGCGAGGGGGATCGGTCCCGCACGAGACCTGTCCGGGGACATCCGGTATGGCCTCCGCGTGCTGCGACGCGCGCCCGTCTTCACGGCCGTCGCCGTCGCCACGCTGGCACTCGGCATCGGTGCCAACAGCGCGATCTTTTCGGTCGTGAATGCCGTGGTCCTCCGGCCGTTGCCGTTCCCGGACACGCACTCGCTGGTGAGTGCGTGGGACGGCGGGCACTCGCTCGCCGAGTTCACGTACCTGCGTGACCGGACACGGACCCTGGAATCGGTGGGTACCTACCTGCCGGGATTTGGCGTCAGCCTGAGCGGCGACGGTGAGCCCGTCCGCCTCACGTCCGCACTGGTGAGCGACAATTTCTTCGACGTCCTCCGGGTCAGGGCGGCGTACGGCCGTACGTTCGAGGCCGGCGAGAATGGCGTTGCCGCTGGACCCGTCGTGGTGCTGAGCCATGCGCTCTGGCAGTCGCGATACGGCTCGGATCCGTCCGTTGTGGGTCGCCTGGTCGAGATCGATGGCGTGAGCCGACGGGTGGTGGGCATCGCCCCGGCCGGGCTCACGTTCCCGAGCAGCGAGACCCGGCTCTGGATTCCCCTGTTGATCGATCCGGCCGGGAATCGCTGCGCGGCGGATGACGCGATCTGCCGCTCCGGGGCGCTGGGCACATTCTGGGGTTCGTACGGCCACCAGGTGATCGGCCGGCTGCAGCCCGGTGTCACACGTGAACAGGCCCGAACGGACGTGCTCCGGATCGCCGCCGAACTCCAGGCCGAAAACCCGGTCTGGCGGCCGGCGATGCCCGAGTACGTTGCGAACGTCTCCGTCAGTGACCTCCAGTCCCGGCTGGTCGCCGACTCGCAGCGGCTGCTGTTCATCCTGCTGGCGGCGGTGGCGCTGGTCCTGCTGCTGGCCTGCGCCAACGTGGCCAACCTGCTGGTGGTGCGCGGGGCGGTGCGGAGCCGCGAGATGTCGGTCCGCGCGGCGTTAGGCGCCGGGCCCGGGCGGCTGGTGCGACAGCTCGTGATCGAGAACCTGCTGCTGGCAGGCATCGGGGGTGCCGCGGGGCTCCTGGTCGGGGTGGTGAGCATGCCGGCGCTCACGGCGATGCTTGCCGGGAGCGCCCCCCGGCTGGACGAAGTGCGGCTCGACGGCGGAGTGGTGCTCTTCACGCTCCTCCTGACGACCGCGACCGGTCTCCTCTTCGGCGTCCTGCCGGCACGACGACTGGCCCGCGCGAATGCCGCGTCGGCGCTGTCGGTGGCACGGGGTGGGGCTGGCCAGGGACTCCACCATCGACGGCTCGCCGCGGCGCTCGTGAGCGGTCAGATTGCGATCGGCCTGATGCTGGCCATCGGCGCCGGCCTCCTCGTCCGCAGCCTCGCGAGGATCCTCGACATCGATCCGGGGTTCGCGACGGCGCAGGTGGTCTCAGCCCGGGTAAACCCGCCACGCGCGAGGTACGCTGCCGCGGAACCGAGACGGCAGGTGGCACGCGAAATCGTGGAGCGCCTCTTAGCGGCTCCAGGTATCTCGGCGGCCGCGGTGACGACGCAGCTCCCGTTCGACCAGACCGTACAGGGCATGGCGATGTGGGTCGACGGCTGGACGACCGACCCGAACCGGCTGGAGGTCCTCGAGATCCGGGGCGTGTCGCCGGACTTCTTCCGGACGATGGGCATCGACATCCGGCAGGGGCGTGGCTTCACGGATGCCGATGCGGGGGGCGCACCAGTTGCCATCGTCAGCGAGACCGCGGCGCGACGCTTCTGGGCTGGCCGGGACCCCGTCGGCGGCCAGGTGCGATATCCCTGGCCGGGCTGGATTACGGTCGTGGGCGTCGCTGCCGACATTCGAAACAACGACCTGAAGGCGAGTTCGCAGCCTGCGATCTACGTGCCGTTTGCGCAGCGACCGCAGGTCCCATTCACGGTCGTGGTCCGGGCTCCGGGGGACGCTGCATCGGTCCTGGCGACGTTCCGGTCGGTGGTGGCGGACGTGTCGCCCGAGACGCCGTTGAGCCACGAGCGCACCATCGAGGCGCTCATGCAGGAGTCGGTGTCGACCCCACGCGCGGCAGCGGCCCTGCTGCTCAGCTTCGGTGCCCTCGCGCTGATTCTAGCCGGCGTGGGGACCTACGGGCTGGTGGCCTACGGCGTGGAGACCCGGCGGCAGGAATTCGCGGTGCGCATGGCGATCGGGGCGCGCCCGTCGAGCGTGGTCGCCCTGGTGCTGCGTGAGGGTGCGCGGTTCATGCTCGTCGGCGTCGTCCTCGGTGTCCTCGGCGCTCTCGCCATGACGGGGGCCATGCGCAGCCTGCTCTTCGAGACCGCGCCCACGGATCCGCTCACGTTCGTCACGGCGTCGCTCCTGTTAGGCATCACGGCGTTGCTGGCGTGCGCCGTGCCGGCGTGGCGCGCCACCCGCGTGGACCCGAACGCAGCACTTCGTGATTGAGGGTTGACGGGTACGGAGCAGGAGTAACGGGAGAGGTGAGGGCAGGGGGCCACCCGTCCCCCTTTACACTCATCCCCGTTACTTCTTACCCGCTACCCTATCTGTTGAACCAGTACGCCAGCTTGACGAGGAACGTGTTGTCCGGGTGCAGCGAGAAGAGATCCGCATAGTCCCGCGTCCACGGCTGGTGTGGTCCCGCATCGTCCTGGCGACCGTGCGCCCAGACGACGAACAGTGTCGATCCCGGCTGGTACTCCCAGCGCACCACCGCGTTCGTCCTGAGCTGCGTGAACTTGAAGGCGGTCTGTGCGTCATCCGGCGCGGTGTAGGGACGGAAGCGATCCACGTACCGGTGCGCGGCGGGTTCGTCGCTGAGCTCCCTGACGTCCGAGTAGGTCCCGGTGGAGACGAATGGCGCTCCGTAGAACTCGAATGTCAGGTCCGGCGTGACGGTGTAGTTGATCCGGAGACTCATCGACACTGTGCGCTGGTCGAGGTGCGCGAAGCTGTAGTGTGTGATGCCCTGGTCGTCGTCGAAGTTTCCGTACCACTGGGAGTCGTTCCGGTTGCGGCTGATGTTGGTGCCGACGTTCGCCTGGAGCCTGGTCGACAGCCGGACGTTGACGTACGGGCTGAGATTCGTCCGACGCGAATGCCCTTCGTCGGAGAAGCCGAGGTTCACCCACATGCCGCCGGATACCGTGCGGCGGCTGTCGGTGTTGAACCCGCCCCAGGGGAAGAACCCGCGCGACACCCGCAGCAGCGGCCCGCCGCGCGTGCACCGGTCGCAGTAGCTGGGCGTCACGCCCGACACCGTGCCCCCGAGGTGAACATCCCAGTTGCTGTTGAGTCCCATGTGGCCATTCATGTTCCACGCGTTGTCCAGCCGGGTGCCCGACGTGTTCCACGTCTCCCAGTGGTTGCCGTTGAGCTGCGCCCACCGGTAGATCCAGCGTGCCGTGCGGAAGCTGAGCGCGCCCCACGTGCTCCAGTCCACGCGATCCGCGCGCTGCAGGAACCCCAGGTCGTTCACGTCGAACCCGGCGGACTGCGTGACCACACTCGTCTCGAACCGCGTGATCCCGCCGCCGTACTTCCCGAACTTGAGCTGCGCGGCGTGGCCGGAGAGCGACGTGCGCGACGAGTCGAGCAACAGGTCATCGTCGGGTTGCTGGTAGTAGTGCACGCCATTGCGCTGCGTGGCGGTGATGACCTCCGGCGAGCCGGTCACGCGTGAGGCCGCCACCTGACCGGCCATCTCATACTGGCGATTGCCGAACCGGTGGCGGAACGTGGCGCCGGCCGTCAAGGCGGTCCTGTGCAGGGAGGGTGACGACCACTCGTCCAGGGAGCGATTCACGCTGGTCGCGATGACGCTCACGCCCGATTCCCCGCCGCGCAGATCCTGCTGGGCGCGCAGCACGGCGTAGTTCGTCGACGGCTCGACGGTGCGGTCCGCGCTGCCGACCACCCGCGGCGTCACCGCCTCGAGGAGGCCGTAGGACAGGCCGCTCCGGGTGCGGCCCGTCAGTTTCGCCGCGGCGGCGATCGGTGTCGCGGTCGCCGTCTCCGCGTCGCCGTATTGTCCCCGAAGCGCCGGCGACCGGCCGATGCGCCGGGAGTAGAACAGCCCCTCGTTGGTGCTGCAGTCCACCACGATGTAGCAATTGAGGGCGAACTGGTACAGGCCGGTGCCTTCAACGAAGAACGGACGGCGCTCGGAGTAGAACGTCTCGAAGGCCGTGAGGTTCACGACGGCCGGATCGGCCTCCACCTGGCCAAAGTCGGGGTTGACCGTGGCGTCCAGGGTGACGTTAGGCGTGAGGCCGAGCTTGAGGTCGCCACCCACGGTCAGCTGCTGGTCGCGCCGGTACGCGTCGTTCGGCATGATGCGTTGCACGTTCTTAGTGACCACGTAGGGTGTCACCTCCAGCCGGCGGTCGCTGGAGATGCCGGTCAGTCCCATCAGCCGGCCGAGCTGCGACACGATGCCGGGGCGGGTGGGCTCCCAGAGCGGCCAGGACGATCGCTCCCTGTACCGCTCGATGTCCCGCCAGACGCCGAACCCGAACGTGTGGCGCTCCGCCGGCGCATACCGGAGCTGCGACAGGGGGATCCGGAACTCGGCCGTCCAGCCCAGCGAGTCCACCAGCGTGGCGACGTCCCAGACGCCGTTCCACGAACCGTCCTCGTTGCCGTCGTTGCTCATCACGAAGTCGCGCTTCACACCGTCCGGATTCACCGCGAACTCGTATCCGGTGCGCTTGTCGTCATACGAGTCGATCAGAATCTTGATCTGGTCCGAGGGCCCGCGCACGTCCCGGCGGCTGAGCGCCCGCATGATGCTGTCGGGGTGCGGGTCGAACATGCGCACCAGGACATAGAGGTTCCGTTCGTCGTAGGCGACCTGGAATTCCGTTCGGAGCGTGGGCTCCACGTCCACGCGCGGCTCGAACTGCCGGAAGCCGCTGAATCGAGGCGCGCGCGACCAGACCGCATCGTCACTCCGCCCGTCGACTCGTGGGGCCTCGGCGGCGTGCACCGCCGTGGCAGACGCAACCGATGCGGCTGGCCGCGTGTCTGTCGTCGTGCTCTCCTGTGGGATCGTGAGGATCGCGGCGAAGACGGCGAAGGAAAGTGACGGCATGTCTGAAGTCCTGTCGGCGGGGATTCGCCCACTTCGACAGGCGATTCCCTCGTTTGGTTGCGCTGTTGGGATGAAGCGAACCGCCGCACCGGATTGACGACCGTGACGACCACGTCACGGCTATCCGGTGGCGCGACGACGAGCCCGCGTCAGGCAGCGCGGGCTGCTGCCTGACGCGGTTCAGTCCGCACGAATCGCCGTCAGCGGATCGACCCGCATCGCCCGCCGGGTCGGCACCACGCAGGCGGCGACCGCCACCAGTGTGATCACGCCGGCAACCGTGCCGAACGTGAGCGGATCGGACGGCGTTACGCCGTAGAGCAGGGACTCCGTGATGCGGGACAGCACCAGAGCCCCGGCCACTCCGACTGCTATACCGGCCAGAGCGAGCGAGATGCCCTGCCGCAGTACGAGCCGAACGACCTGGCGGTTTCCTGCGCCCAGCGCCAGGCGAATGCCGATCTCGCGGTTGCGCTCGGTGACCATGTACGAGAGGATGCCGTACGTGCCGATGGCGGCAAGGAGCAGCGCCACGCCGGCAAAAACGGCCAGCAGTTGCGAGAGGAACCGCTGACGCACCAGGGAGTCGCCGATCACGTCCTCCATCGTGCGCAACTGGATGATGGGCAGCGCGGGATCGATCGCGGCGACAGCGCGACGCACCTGGGGAATCAAAGCGTCCAGCCGCGGCGACGCCTGCAGTACGAAATTCATCTGCAGCGGCGCGAAGCCCACGATCCGCGGCAACTGTTCGAAGTTGAAGTAGAGCTCGGTGCCGGCCGGCGCGTCGAGTCCCCCCTGCTTCACGTCCCGCGTTACGCCGACGATGGTGAACAGCGGCGTATTCTGCCCCGCGAGGAACGGATTGATGCGGCGGCCGATCGGACTCTCCCCCTTGTAGAATCGTTTCACCAGCGCCTCGTTCACGATCACCACCGGGCCACCGATCGCGTCACCTGCTTCGAAGCCGCGTCCGTCGGTGATCGGGATATTCATTGTCTCGAAGTAGCCGGACGTCACAGTCTGGAAGTAATCGATGTTGGCCGGTGGGTCGCCCTGTGCGGGCGTGTAGCCCTCGATGGCGACGGTGTTGGCGTTCACCCGGCGGAGCGGCGGCAACCCCTGCATCGCCGAGGCCCGCTCCACCCCCGGTACTTGCGCGAGATCCCGCGCGAGTTGGGTGATCACCTGCACCACGCGTTGCGAGTCGGGATAGGAGGCGAACGGGAGGTTCAGCCCGAACGTCACGCGCGACCGCGGGTCGAAGCCCGCATCCACGCTCGTGAGGTTCGCAAATGTGCGGATCAGCAGGCCCGCGCCGATGACCAGCATCACCGCCAGCGCGATCTCCGCGACTACCAGTCCGCGCCGGACCCTGTTGCGGCCGATGGCGGCGGTGGTCCGCGCGCCGCCCTCCTTGATGGCGATCGTCACGGCCTGGTGGCCTACGTGCAGCAGGGGCGCGAGCCCGAAGACGATGCCGGTCGTGACTGCCACGCCCGTCGTGAAGAGAAGTACCAGCGGATCGAGTGTGATTTCGCTCGCGCGGGGAATGCTGTCCTGGTTCGCGGCCAGCAGGACCTTCAGGCCCCAGAACGCCAGGCCCAGTCCGAACAGCGCACCGAGCCCCGAGAGCACCACGCCCTCGGCGACGAACTGCCGGAGGATGCGGCCCCGTCCGGCACCCAGCGCCGTCCGGACCGCGAACTCCTTGTGCCGCGACTCCGCGCGCGCCAGGAGCAGGTTGGCCACGTTGGCGCAGGCGATCAACAGGACCAGGACCACGGCACCCTGCAGGACCCACAATGCCCGGCCGACATTGCCGACGACCTCCACCCGGAGTGGTGCTGCCTGCAGCCGATGCGTCGAGTCATTCGGTACGTGCCCTTGCGGCACCCACTCGCGCCACTGCTTCAGCATCGTTTCGATCTCGGCGTTGGCCTGCGCCGGCGTCGCCTCTCTCGCCAGGCGGCCAACGAGGTAGAAGTTGTGGGAACCGCGATTCTGGGCGTTCGGGTCGAGGCCCAGGGGGAGCCACAACTGGGCCCTGGCATCGTGAAGGTCGAATCCCGGTGGCATCACGCCCACGACGGTCCTGGACCGCCCCTGGACCATGACGGGCTTCCCGACGATCGCCGGATCGCCGCCGAAGGCCCGCTGCCAGATCTCGTGGGAGAGCAGGACCACCGGGTCAGCCCCGGGGCGATCCTGCTCCGGGGAGAAGACCTGTCCCCGCGCCGGGGGCACGCCTAACACGTCGAACATGCTGGCCGTCACGAAGGCGGTGTTCACTCGCTCCGGCCGATCGCCCTCGCTGAGATTCATCGCGCCCGTGGTGTAGGCGGCCACCGTCGAGAACATGCGGTTGTGCGCCGCGAACTCGAAGTACTCCGGCGGGGAGATCCAGAACTTGTCGAAGCCGATATTCGGAAACTGGCTCGTTATGAACATCAACCGGTCCGACTCGGGATAGGCCAGCGGCTTGCGCACGACGCCGTTGACGACGCTGAAGATCGCGCTGTTGGCTCCGATGCCCAGGCCGATCGTCAACACAGCCAGCCCGGCGAATCCGGGTGACCGTCGCAGGAGACGGAGCGCGTGTCGGACATCCTGCAAGGCGGCTTCCACCACGGCGCCGCTCCGGAGGTCCCGGACCTCGTCCTTGATGACCTCGATGCCGCCGACTTCGATGCGTGCAGCGCGGCGGGCATCCTCCGGGCTCATGCCCGCCCGGATCTTCTCGTCGGTGAGAAGTGCCACATAGGCGCGCACTTCCTCATCGAGGTCGTGCTCAACGGACTTCCGGGAGAAGAGGTTCCGCAGGAATGACATCGTCAGGTCGCCTCGAGCGCGATGGAAATGGCCAGCGCGATTCGCTTCCACTGGCCGACCTCGGACTGCAACTGCCGCCGGCCGGATGGCGTGAGTCGGTAGTACTTGGCGCGGCGGTTGTTTTCCGAACTCCCCCACGAGGACACGAGCCAACCGGCGTCCGACATGCGATGCAGGGCCGGGAACAAGGAGCCTGGCTTGACCTGGAATGTCCCCCTGGTGATCTGCTCCACCCGGCGCGAAACGCCCAGCCCGTGCAACTCCTCCAGGGTGAGCGCCTTGAGAATGAGCAGGTCGAGCGTTCCCTGAAGGAGGTTCGCTGGTTGGCTGGGCATGGAGCGGTGTGGGCTGTGAATGTCGAACTTCTTGACCTCTGGCCCCGGGGCTTCGTATAGAACGTCAATAGGACACGCCGGGATTCAGGAGGGTTTGAGGCCGGTTCGGGTGGACGCCCCTGGCAGCGAGCGCGCGGGCCCGGTGCCCGATCCTGCCACCTGGATGCGGGCAACCGACGGTTCCGGCTCCCGGCTAGGGATCGCCCGGATCGATCCGGAAACGCGCCGGGTTGGTGAGCAGGGACTCTCCCTCGGTGAAGAGCTCGCCGCGCACGGTGTACTCACCGGGTGGAGCGAGACGGCCGTCACTGGACCGCGCTGGCCACGAGCCAGGCAACTCCAGGGCGGTCCCGGACTCGAGCGGCTCCAATCTCAGGATCATGGGCACGACCGCTCCCTGCATGCGCCGCCACACCTCGGTGCCGTCGTCGCGCGACACTACGAGATCGAACGCGATGGTCCGGCCGAGCAGATGGAGGTCGAGACGGCGATCGCTGAGGTTCTCCACGACCAGCGTGATCGGAACGTCCTCGCCCCTTCGCACGCTCGCGGGCAGCTGCAGGCGAATTCGCAGCGAATCGTCGCGAACGTCGTTCATCGGTGCCTCCGCTGCGGGCCGTTCCGGGCTCGCGCTGCCGCACGCGCCAATCAGCGCGCCCAAGGCTGGTGTGAATGCCGGCGCGAGGAATCCAGGTGTCATGTCGCGAAAGCAAGCAGGGGAGGGCGCCTGTTCGGCCCTCCCCCACTCAGCCTCCAATTAATCCGGTCGGAATGACTACTTGCAGTTCCTGCCGTTGCCCCTCGGGATGCACGGCGGATCTTCGGGGGGATCCTCTCCACCACCACCCGATCCGGCTCCCGTGGCGTCGAAGCCCCCCAGCTCTGCCACGATGTTCTTCACTGGGCTGAAGACGAACCTGTCACCCGAGAAACTGCCACCCCAGAGAATGCCGACCAAACGCACGTTGTCGCCACTGATGATCTGGAACGCCGGAGAGCCACTGTCACCACTGCCAACGATCTTCTTGCCGCGCTTGAAGACCATCGTCTGGCAGAGAAGCTGGTAACTGGTCCCCGACACGTTGACCGTGACACAGGTGGCGCTGACGTTTCCGGCAGTCCATCCGGTGGTCCGACCCACCTTGTTGATTGTGCCACTGAACGTATCGTTGCTGCTCTGCTCCGTGATCGAGAACTCACCCGCGTAGGTCAGAGAATTGAGATCCGTGGTTTTGGCGATCGCACCCTGCGTCGACTCGACACCAGCCTCATATACGGCCCGCGCGGCATCGCTGCGGCGACAGACCAAGCCTGCAGAACATCCGCTCGATGAGTACGCCGGATCATCGGCCTCATGAGCGATCTGCGTACCGTTGACGGTGCTCAGCGGTTGCCAGTACTGGGTGCCGTCGTTTTCTCCCTGCGTGTTGGTGCAGTGCGAGTTGGTGATGAACGAGCGGCCGCCGGCATGCGAGACGTTGAACCCGAGCGTACAGAGGTATCCCGGGAAGTGAATCTGGATGCCGCCAATCGTGGGGCGGAACTCGTCCTGCAGGGACTTGAGGAAGCGAATCGGCTCCGTAACCTCGATCCGGAAGGCGGACGCCGGGATGCCCTGTCGCGCCATCACACCCCGGATGCTGTTCGCGACCCCGGGCTGCTCGACGCCGAACACCAGCTGATCGGTCGTCTCGTCGTCATCGGCGAAGACCGTTTGCGGCAGCGCCAGCACTTCGGCTGACGCGCGGGCAAACAAGGCCGCGCGCTGCTGGGCCTGCGGGGCAATCTGCGCCAGGCTGCCCTCCACCTTCGATCCGAGGTTGCCCGGGGACGTGGGATTCATGCCATCGACGCAGGCGGCAAGGGCGAGCGCCGGCAGCACTGCGAGGAACCGATGCACGGGACTTCTGGGCTTCATTGGCGGCTCTCCAGCGGGGACAGGTAATCTGACGAAAGACGTGGACCACCAGGCACGGTTCCATTCGGGCTCCAGCCTCCGGAGGGCGGTTCGCACCCGGGTCGCACGTTAGGCCGGCCAGTCCTCGATGTCAACGAATGGGGCTCCTGTGGTGGTGATGCGACACCCTCGAAGAGGCATGCGACTGGGCTCGACCCCGGCGGGAAGGCCCAGCCGGCAACGAGCTGACGCCGCAATCCCTTCAGAGGTCAGCCAAAGTCCCGACCAAGGGCCGGGTGGCCCCCTCGCAACGCGTCGCTTAACCAGCAGGAATAGTGCCAGTTATGGTTCCCGGGCTCAGTGGCGGTGGCAAATCATCACACCTGGTCCTTGTCGTGCCATAAGGCCAGGTCATTCCCGCACGGCGGTGGTAATGGCCCGGATCCTCCGCCGATGCCGGGCGAGCAGATAGGTAATGAAGTCACCCACTATGGGACTGGGCCGGCTCGTCCGTCGCGTGACCACCCTGGCAGTGAGGATATGGGCTTTCGCGTCCCAGACGATGTTGATCGCGCCTCTCGCGTCCCGGGCGCTGTGCAACTTGAGCCAGCCCGGCTGGCGCCCTGGCGTCTGCATCTTGTCCAGCCGCAGGCCGAACTTCTCCAGGTTGGGGTCGACCCCGATCGCCTCGCGGAGGCTTCCGCCGCCGGTGCAGATGGTCGAAACGATGATTTGCATGGCGTTGCCGGGTTGGTCGTGGCACGCGTGCCCCACGGAGGGTGACTCGCCGGGTCAGGCACCGCATCCAGCGGGACGGGCATGAAACTCCCTCTGCGGCCGATGTCCCGGACAGTGTCGCGATTCGGCAGAGGCGGCAAGGGGCCGCCGGGGTGCCTTCGCCATGGGGCTGGGCAACGGACCACACTCTGCCGGATCGGGGAGCGCGGCAGACGCCGGACCGACCACGGTACGCCGGCGAAGGCGACTCCTGCGGCGTTCCCCGTCACGCTCCCGTCAGAAATCGTCACGTAGCACGCCTAACGATTCTCCGGTCGGACGGGACGTGCCACGCGAAACCGTCACGCGGGCGGCCTGAATCGTCACGCGCCTGACGAGAAACGACGGCTGTGTGACGATTGGCGTGCCTGACGATTCGTCGCACACGCGCCACGATGATGACGCGGAGTACATCCTGCCCCGCGCGGAGCGCGCTGGCCCGCCCTGCTGCTCCACCTAACGACCGCGGTTCGGAACTGATGATGCTGCCGTGAGTTGGCCCCTGCTCGACACGACGACGCCTGACTGGCACACCCGTTGCTTGCACGTGCGTCCACGCAGGGCGGGCAGGGAACGAAGGCGCCGCCACCTTCATCGCAGCACGATTCGACATTCAGGGGACACCCACCATGATCCGGTCTCATCGTTCCATCTGGCGCACCTTCCGACTCGCTCTGGCCGCCGTTGGCCTGGGTGCCTGTGCCGCGGACTCGCCAACGGCGCCGATGCCTCCCGACGCATCGCCGGCGCTTCTCGCCGACCTGTTCAAGAAGCAGCCGCTCGAACGCGATGTGAGCCTTCGGAGCGACGTTACAGTCCGCGCGCTCATCGGCAGTGGCGGCGGCCGCATCAGCCTCCCCGGCCAGGGGTTCACCCTCATCGTACCGCGGGGCGCGGTCCGGAACGACACCCGTTTCTCCGTCACCGCCGTGGCCGGCACCATGGTCGCCTACGAGTTCGAGCCTCATGGCACCACCTTTCGCGTGCCACTCGTCGCAATTCAGGATCTGAACGACACGTCCTACCGCCTGCGCCTGCTGTCATCCCTCACGGCCGGCTATTTCGAGTCCCGGACGCAGCTCTTCAACCTGGACGGTACGGTCATCCTGAACGAGCTGATCCCGGGAATCCTGTCCCCATTGACCGGTCGCTTCTCGTGGCCGATCGAGCACTTCTCGGGTTACATCGTGGCGTTCTAGTCGGGAACGCGGTCCGCGCTCCGGGCCCGGAACCCGGAGCACGTGGGGCGACGGCGGCGGGTCGCGCGACGGTGCGCCGCCCGCCGCCGTGTCGCCTGTATCCGGGGCCGCGATATGGTCGTCCGCCATGTGTCCCATGATCACTCCTGCCGCGCTTTCGCTGCTCGATCACGTGACACACGCCGCCGGCCCCTCGGGTCAGGGCGACGGTCACGCGCTGTTCGAGCGCGCCCGTCAGGCTGAGCGAGAGGGCCAGCGGGCTGTGGCCCGCCATCTCTATGAACAGGCGTTGCGGGCGGGGGCGCCTCGCCTCGGTGCGCCACTGGTAGCCTCGGCGATGCTCGGAATTGCGAGGGCGCATCAGCTCGAGGGCAACTCCGACGCCGCCCGCGACTGCCTCGAGGCCATCATCGCCGTCGCCACGGTGGTAGACGACGCGGCGACGATCGGCGCGGCGCTCAACATGCGCGCCGTAATCGACTGGCAGCACGGGCGGCTGGACGACGCCGAGCGAACCTATATCGCCGCTCAGGAGCACGGCGAAAGGGCCGGCGACCAGCGTCTGGTGGCCATGGTCGCCCAGAATCGCGGCGTCATCGCGACGGTACGCGGCGAGTTCTCCCGCGCCCTGGGTCACTACGCTGAGAGCCTGGCCGGATACCGCGCGCTGGGCCAGCATCGGGAGGCGTGCGGGGTCCTGAACAACGTCGGCATGGTTCACACCGACCTGCAGCAATGGGCCGATGCCCAACGCGCTTTCGACGAGGCGGCGGAGCTGGCTGACCGGTCACGCGACACCTTCACCCGCCTCATGATCGACGGCAACGTCGCCGAACTGGCGATCGCCCGTGGCGACCTCGATCAGGCCAGGGTGGTGTGTGAAGATGCGCTTGCACGGGCTCGTGCGGCCGGCGAGCCCGGAGCCGAGGCCGAACTGAGAAAACACCTGGGGGTTGTCGCCCGCGAAGCGGGTTACTACGCGCGGGCCGAGCAGCATTTCACACAGTCGGAATCGGTAGCGATGGCGCGCGGCAACGTGCTGCTGCTGGCCGAACTTTCGCGCGAGCGCGCGGATCTCCTCGGCCGGCAGGGACGCTTCCGCGAAACCGTGCAGCAGCTGAATCGCTCGCACCAGCTCTTCACCGACCTCAAGGCCGGGCACGAGCTTGCCGACGTAGATCGCCGGATGCTGCGCATCGAGAGCACGTTCCTCGACGTCGTGCGGCGGTGGGGCGAGTCGATCGAGTCGAAGGACGCGTATACGCAGGGACACTGCCTCCGCGTCGCCGACCTTGCCTGTGCGATTGCCCGCCGGCTGGGAATGGATGAACGGCGCCTGTTCTGGTTCCGGGTCGGGGCCCTGCTCCACGACGTCGGCAAAATCGCCGTGCCGCCGGAGGTACTGAACAAGCCCGGCCGCCTGACGAGTGAGGAATGGGCGCTGATGCGGTCGCATCCCGAGGCGGGGGTGGAACTGCTCAGGGGCATCGACTTTCCCGAGGACGTGATTCCGATCGTGCTGCATCACCACGAGAAGTGGGATGGATCCGGGTATCCGCACGGACTCTGCGGCGCGGCCATCCCCCTGGCCGCGCGGGTCCTCGGCATTGCCGACGTGTACGACGCGCTGGCTACCGACCGGAGTTACAAACGCGGCATGTCGCACGACGTGGCCCTTGCCACGATGCGCGGGGGGGCAGGTAGTCACTTCGATCCCGACCTCTTCGCCCACTTCGAAGTCGTCGCGTCGACCCGACGCCCCACCTGACCGATCCGGTCCGGTGGCCCCTGTCGCTCGCACCGGACGCGCGGCAGCTTGTCGGTACAGCTGCCCGTCCGGGGATCGCGGGGAACTCTTTCCGGGCGGCGACGGTCAAACCAGTGCCTCCGCACCTTCGACCTTCGCGAGGAGTCGATTCAATGCCAGGGAACCGTCCCGGCCTGCCGCCTGCGAGAGCACGAATTACCGTCAGGCACGCTGCCGGTATCGGTGCGGTCGGCCTGATGATACTGGCGCTGTTCCTTCCGCTGAACGCCGTCGAGCGGCCGGGCAGCCAGTCACCGGATGCGCTCAGCGACGCGGAGTTCTGGGACTTCTTCACGTCGAAGTCGGAGGGCGGCGGGACGTTTGTGTCGGAGAACTTCGTGTCGAACGAGACGTCGTTCCAGGACGTCATTCCCACCCTACAGGGTTCGCTCACACCGGACGGTGTGTACCTGGGCGTCGGGCCGGAGCAGAACTTCACCTACATTGCGAATCTGAAGCCACGCCTCGCGGTGATCTTCGATATCCGGCGACAGAATGCCATGCAGCACCTGATGTACAAGGCGCTGTTCGAGCTGTCGCCGACGCGCGCAGAGTTCATTGAGCGCCTGTTCTCCCGGCCGTTCGCAGCGGGCGAGTCGGCCGATGTGGACATTCTCTTCGATTCGGTTGCCGCGGCCCCCGCAAGCGACTCGGCGTGGAACGCGAACCATGAGGCCATCGAGTCGCTGCTGACGCAGCAGCACGGGTTCGCGCTGTCCCGGGCGGACCTGGCCTCCATCGAGTATCTGTACCGCGTGTTCTTCGAGGCCGGCCCCGGCATCAACTACGGGTTCCGTCCGGGACTGGGGCTGGCGCGGA
>DASWGU010000042.1:0-5526 GCA_036393555.1 Gemmatimonadaceae bacterium | reverse complement strand
GTATGGTCCCATCGAGATGCGCAACCCGGCAACCCCCATGGTGACCGAGGCGTTTGGAGCTGCGGCGCGCGAGGTTACGGATATCCTGACACGCGGCGATCGTGACGCCTTCAGGCACGTGTTCGAGGAAGTGCAGCGCTTCCTCGGTCCGTTCACGTCAGAGGCCCTCGACCAGTCCAGTTACCTGATCGACCGGCTGGTGGAACGGACATAGTCAGTCATGGAGGGGGTGGTCACCGCGGATTCCGGGCCCGATTAGATTCGCGTAGGTCTTCGACGCGGCGCATCTCGGCAATTCCGGCGTCCAGCGTCAGGGTCGGGCTCCAGCACAGCCACCAGAAACCAGGCCACCACCATGTCTCGTCACTTCGCACTATTCGCCGTCGCTTTCACCGTCGGCGTCGCGACCAGCCTGTCGGCGCAGGCTCGGCCCGGATCGACCGACCGGACTGTGTGGCCGGAGGAAGGCCCGCCGAAGTGGGCCCCGCGGCCCACGGAGACCGCCATCACCGCCAATGACCTCAGAACGCGACTGTACCAGTTCGCGGATGACTCCATGATGGGACGGCGTATCGGCGAGCCGGGGAACACGAAGGGCACAGACTACATCGCTCGCGAGTTCGTACGGCTCGGCTTGAAGCCCGGCGGAGACAGTGGTTCGTGGTTCCAGACGCTGCCGTGGGGACCGACGGCGTTCGACAGTGCGACGTCGCGCCTCGTGGCAGGCGGTCGCGCGCTGCGGTCAAAGACCGAATGGATTCCCCTGACACCAGCAACACAGTTTGGAATCGGTCCTCGCGCGGAAATCAGCAACGCGCGGGTGGCCTATGCGGGTCGTTGGGGCGACACCGTCGCACTTGATCCGGCGGTGTTCCGTGGAAAAGTGGCTGTGTTTTCCGGCGGACCAATGATCGGTGGCGCGGGCGGCGGTCGGTCCGGTGCGCCGTCGGTCCTGGCGCGGTGCGACTCGTTACCCGACCGATTCGGTGCCGATGCCGCCATTGCGCTCGAGACGGCGCAGCGTGCTGCCCGTGGGGTTGGCGGTGGACGTGCAGCCGGAACGGGGCGCGGTGGACGAAGCGGCGCGACGCCCGCAGACACCCGAGCCGAGACGGCCGGAGCGATTGGCACGCTCTTCGTCGGCCTGGGCGGCCTGCCGGAGTCAGTGATCCGGGGAGCGTTCACCGGGAGGATGGGCATGGCGCCGGCCGGACAGGCCGCCGCGTCGGGATTGCCGGCCGCCGCGATCTCGGAGGCCGCTGCGGCCCGGTTGTTCGGTCGGCCGGTGAGTCAGGTCCGAGCCGGCTCCGTCGGCCAGACCGTGACGGCTGCCTGGCGCCATTCGTGGCGACCGGCCTCGAGCCCGGCCAACAACGTCATCGCCATCCTGCCGGGCTCGGACCCGGCGCGCGCCGGTGAGTACGTCCTCGTCGGCGCGCATAACGACCACGTTGGCATCAGTTCGTCGGTGGTCGAGCACGACTCGCTCCGCGCGGTCAATACGGTGACGCGCCGGCAGGGGGCCAACGATCCGACGTGCCGTCCGACTGCCGACCAGCAGCATCGCATCAATTCACTCGTTGCCAGGGCGCGGAGCATCCGCCCACCGCGACGCGATTCCGTCATGAACGGCGCGGATGACGATGGCTCGGGAACGGTGCTGATGCTGGAGATCGCCGAGCGATTCGCCCGGGAACGCCCGGCACGGTCCATTATCTTCGTTTCCCATCAGGGCGAGGAGGGTGGCCTCCGCGGGTCGCGCTGGTTCACCGAGAACCCGACGGTCCCCCTGGCAAATGTTGTCGCTGCGATCAACATGGACATGGTGGGGAAGGGACGCGTGACCGAGGTGAAGTTCGGCGGCCCGGCATCCGTGCAGATGCTGGGCGCGCGGCGGCTCTCACGCGAGTTCGGCGACATCATCGACTCCGTCAACGCCGTCCGTTCCGAAGTCATGGCCATCGACAAGTCGTGGGACGTGACGGCCAATCCACTCAACCGCTTCTGCAGGAGCGACCAGGTCAACTACGTCCGGAAGAACATTCCGGTCGTGTACGTGTCGCTCGGGTACTCGCAGGACTACCACCAGGCAACCGACGAACCGCAGTATGTCGACTACGATCACGGTGCGCGTCTTGGGCGGTTCGTTTATGACATCATGTGGGCCGTCTCTGAGAGGAGGAACCGGCCCGTGATCACAGGGCCGGATCCCGCGTATCCGTCCTGTTGAAGGTTGTCCGTGTAGCCTGACCCGCGTCGCCCTGCTCCAACGGCCACGCTGCGTGTTGCGAACTCAGCACCTCAGCACCTCAGCACCTCAGCACCTCAGCACCTGCAGCCAGCACTAGCCAACCAGCCCCAGCCCCAGCAAGTGGCATCCAGTTCCAGCACCCAGCACTCACCACTCAGCTGAATGCCTCCCGTGTGCCTCTCCCCACGATCCGACCACCCTTCTCACGTTCAGCATGCACCCGTGAAGGGACATCGGATCGTCCCGGATTGCGGACGACAATGACCAGGCACGGCAGTGTGCGCCGCCACCGGCTCGGCCCGCCTGCAGGGAACATCGTGTATCACGTGCCGTACCAACATGATACGAAATCGCGGAGACAACCGTCGGACGGCCGTTCTGGTATCGTCCGGAACGGCACGTAAGATGCACCTACGACCCGTACGACGAGCGCTCGAATGGCTCGACGGAGGTTCAGGCCCCACGGCTGGATCATCGATCTTCAATCTCCCTGCGAGGCGCGCAATGCAGACTCTTGCGTTCAAGGCCATTTCGATCGGTGCGCTACTGCTAATCCCGGTCCACGCCAGCAGGGCGCAGGACCCGCGCGCTGCTCGCGCGCCAATCGTGTTCAGTTCGGAAGAGCTGGACAACCTGGTCGCGCCGATCGCGCTCTATCCGGACGCGCTGCTCGCCCAGATCCTCATCGCGGCCACGTACCCCGAGCAGGTGGTCATTGCGGCGCGACACGTGCGGGAGCGCGGAACCAGGGGGGTTGACGACGAGCCATGGGATCTGAGTGTCAAGGCCGTCGCTCACTATCCACCTGTCCTCAACATGTTGTCCGAGGACGACGACTGGTCTGCAGCCCTGGGTCAGGCGTACGCGGGGCAGTCCGCCGACGTGATGGACGCGGTCCAGCGCCTGCGTGAGATGGCCCGGGAGCAGGGGAATCTGGTTTCCACGGACGAACAGACTGTCATCGTGGAAAATCGACGGATCGTCATCGTTCCGGCGCAACCGCAAGTGATCTACGTACCGACGTACGATCCGTCCGTCGTCTTCTTCCGTCCCGTGATCCACCTCGGCTTCCGTACCGGTTACTGGTCGTTCGGCATCGGCTTCCCGATCGGCGACTGGCTCGTCTACGATTTCGACTGGTACGGCCGGCGTATCTACTACGACGGATGGGCGGGAGGCGGCTGGCGTGTGCTGGCGCGCCCCTATATCCAGCTGCGGCCGATCTACGTGCATCATCGCTATCGGACCATTCATGTGGGCAACGTGTACGGCCGTTTCGTGAATTTCGGCAACCTCGATCGGCGCTATCGCCGGGTGCACGACCGGGTGACGTGGGCTCGACATGACCGCAACTGGCGCGGCCCGAATGACCGGGCGCGCACGGGAGACCGTGATCGCGATGGTCGCGGGCCAGGTCGAGTGGGCGCACCACGTGACAACGACCGCGGTCCCGACCTCTTCGACGGAAGGCGAACACCATCGTTCGACCAGTTGCGTCCCGAGCGCCCTGCACGTACCGCGCCTCGAACCGAACCAGTCCGGACGTCCACCGGATTCGGTGTGCTCGACAAGCGGCGTGAGACGCCCACAACACGCGCCACGATCAACAGCAGCACCATCACGCGAAACCGGCCAGTGGTGAAGGAACCGACGTCCCGGAGGCCGGCGACCTTCAGCACTCCCACGCGACCAACGACCGTACGCAAGTCGACGATTGCACCGACTCGCTCGGCGCCGCCCCGGACCACCACCCGGGCGCAGGCCCCGAGGCCCACTCTGAGGGCACCCGTCCGCTCCGCTCCACCGACCGCAAGGGTCCAGATGGCCAAGCCGGCGAAAGTCTCCTCGTCAGGCGGTTCGGTTCGCGCCGCGGTCAGCCGACCGGCCGCCGCGAAAGCCAGGCCGAGTGGCGGTAACGGCAAACCGAGTGGCGGCAACAGCAAGGCGAGTGGGGGGAAGGGAGGCGGCAGGTCGAAGTAGCATCTGGAGGCACAGGTACCATCGGAGCGGCCCGCGGGAGCTCACCCGCCGGCCGCTTCGCGTTCCCATTCGCGATCAGCACCCGGTGACGTGAACCGTTCCGCTCGGTCGGTCGAGGCCCACTGCGACCGGTATGCCGACCGGTAGCGATTGCAGCACCGGGCTCACGATGAAGTGATGAACGTGCGAAGTAGCGGAAGCCACCTTCGAACAGGTGCAGGCGAGCGACTCCATCGTGCCGTGTGCCCGAATCTCCCCGACGGAAACGGTGAAGTCGTCCACAGCATCCCGCAGCACGGCCGCGGCGGATTCGGAGATCTCGAGTTTCCCGTCGCGCGGTGTCTTCCGTGACACGAGAACGACGTCGAGATGCTGCGTCACCATCCCACACTCGAACAGCGCACCGCACAGCGCGAATCGGGAACCGGGATCGCCCAGCCGATCATCGCCGTTCGATCCTCAGTCGGACGATGTGGGATTCGTCGTTCTCCCCGGCACGAACACCCCACACATGGTCTCCGCGCATCACCATGAGATTCGTTCGCGCAGGAAGGCGAAGCGTGCCGAGGAACGATCCGTCCGACTCGAACACGTCGTAGACCACCGGCTCATGCCAACTCATGGGTGGCGGCGGGTCGCGCCCCGGCCCGGCAAAACCCTGCCGGGGCTCGCCCTTCTCGGCGGGTACGTAGCGTCGTACCCATACGCGGCCGTCCTCCGACACCAGGATGTCCCGGAAGACCGGCTTCATGTCGGGTATGGGCTGGCGCTCGCTGGTCATGAACTCACCCTGCCATTTCCAGAGCCAGTCATCGCGCGCTACCCACTCTGACTTCTCTTCGGGGAACAGCGCGATCGCAGGCACATCGCGCTCCATGCGCAGGACGGTTCCGTCTGGCCGGTAGTGATCCAGGCGATATCGATCAGTCACCGCGATGATGAATCCTCCGAGCGGGCTCAGTGCCCAGACTTTAGACACACCGAACGTCCCGCCCGCGATCTCGGGCTCATGCGGCATGATTGGTGGCACGAGTGTGTCGATGATCCGGCCGTGGCTGTCGAGGTGCGCCACGGCGATGGGCCAAACCTTGTTCCGCTCGGGGCGTCCGGTCATGATCTTCAGGTACATGTGGTCCGCCGTGTCGAGCACGGTCGCGCGCGACGTAAACAACCCGCTGGCGAACAGCCACGACTCGGAAGGGGTGCCATCCGCGGCGTACACGTTGAGGCGGGCATTGCGCGGATCACGCATGACCACCCGGCCGTCCGAGCGACGCACCGCCAGGCCGAGGGAT
>DASWGU010000041.1:0-6662 GCA_036393555.1 Gemmatimonadaceae bacterium | reverse complement strand
CACAATGCCCAATCCGATCAGGCGGCGCAAGCCCGTTAGGCCGCGCGCATGGGTCGACCGGGCACCGGGCTACCCGACGCGCGCGAGCCGGTGCTACGCGCGAAGGAGCGCTCGAATCCGGTTCGCGATGGCCTCGGCGGACGGCAGAACGGCGGCGAGCAGATCGGGGTGGTACGGCAGGGGCACGTCGTCGACGCACAACCGGTCGACCGGGGCGTCGAGGTGCCAGAAGGCCTCCCGTGCGAGGACCGCGGCGATCTCGGCTCCGAAGCCTGCCGTCACGGTGTCCTCATGGACGATCAGGCAGCGTCCCGTCCGGCGCACCGAGTCCAGCACCATCCCGCGGTCCCAGGGGGCGATCGACCGGAGATCGATGAGGTCCACCGACGCATCCGCCGTCGCCAGGGCTTCGGTGCACCGGTGGACCATCGCGCCCCACGTGACGAGGGTGAGGTCCGTCCCCTCCCTGACGCGCCGGCCGGAACCTAACGGGACGACGTAGTCGTCGCCGGGATACCTGGCGCTCCCGTCACCTGTCATCAGCAGCGACCGGTGCTCGAAGTAGATCGTCGGATTGGGGGACCGCATGGCGGTACGCAGCAGGCCGACCGCGTCGGCCGCGTTCGAGGGCATGACCACCTGCCACCCGATTCCGTGCGCCCACTGTACTTCCGCGCTCAGGCTGTGCCACGGATCCCCGACGTCCTTGCCGAATCCGCCCGGCATGCGGACGACGATGGGAGCGCAGAACCGGTTGGCGGTCCGCCATCGCAGCGTGCCGCAATTGCTGAGCTGCTCGGCAGCCGGATCGGCGTACTTCCGGAACTGGATTTCGGCCACCGGGACCAGGCCCGCGATGGCCATGCCCACGGCACGGCCAATGATCCCTTCTTCGGAGAGGCTGGTGTCGAAGACCCGCGCGGCACCGTGCTTTCGCTGCAGCCCTTCGGTGACGAGGTGAACGCCGCCCTTCACACCCACGTCCTCGCCAAACACGAGCAACCGGGAATTGACCGAGAGTTCGCGGTCGAGCGTTCGCCGTATCGCCTCGGGGAGTCGCAGGAGATCTCCCGACTCGTCAGGCACTGCGGTACCACCGAGGGCAGCCCGGTCCGCCTCGGTCAGGCCACCGAGTGCGACGACAGCCCCCGGCGCCGTTGGTTCCGCGTAGACGTGTCGCGTGACGCCCGATGCATCCGGAGCTGGACGAGCCCGCGCGGCCGCCAGCCCCGTCTCCACGTCACGCCGCACCTCGGTTTCGAGGACGGACCAGTCCGCCTCGGATAGCCTGGAGGGAACCAGAAACGACCTCAGTCGCGGGAGGGGATCGCGCTCGAGGTCGCGGGCGATCTCCGCGTCGGTGCGGTAGCCGCGCTGGTTGTCCGGTCCCGAGTGGCTCGACAGGCGCGGAACCGTGAGCCGCAGCAGCGCCGGTCCACCGCCACCGCGGACATGCGACACGACCTCATCGGCGAGGGCCGCTGCGGCCTCCGGATCCGTCCCGTCACCGTCGCGGACCATCAGGTTACCGAACGACGCCAGGTTGGCCGCGACGTTGCCGCCGGGTGTCTGCATCTCGCCCCGGACCGAGATACCCAGCCCGTTGTCCTCGATGTGGAACAGCATCGGAAGCTGGAGCGTCGTGGCCATCGTCAGTGCCGACCAGAAGCCATTGGTCGCAACGGAGGCCTCACCCCCCGTGACTACCGCGATGGCGCCCTCGTAGGAGGAGTCGCCCAGGACGTCGTGGTAGTACGTGATGGACTGCGCCCAGCCCGCCGCCGGGGTGTACTGCGAGCCGACGTCACCGGACATGGGCAGCACGGTGGGACCACCGGCGCCAGGGAGATTGCAAACGACACCGATGTCACGTCCGTCGGAGAAGCCACCCGACCGGCCTAACGGACTGGCGAATCCGTCCTCGATCGTCAGGCCCAGAGCAAGCAGCATCGGTCTCGACCGGTAGTAGGCGCTCACGCCGTCGCGCGGATGATCGATGCGCGAGGCCAGGATGCACTGCGCCATGTCGTGCCCGCGTGCGGAGAACTGGTAGAGGATCAGGTGATCCTTGGGCACCGACGCCCGGTTGCGATTGGTCGTCTCCTCGATGTCGTCCATCGCGCGGGACACCAGCGTCTGATACGCGATCCGGCGCCAGTCAACGCCGGGGTCTGCACGCCGCATGCCGGGGACCGGCTTCTTCCTGGTTCGAGGCGGAGACGTCATTGGGACGAGGTGCGGATTGCGGGTGACGCGGTAACTTAACGTCGGGAAGACCGGGTCGGTTGCGGCCTGCTGCAACTGGTGGGGTGGACGCTTGACTGTCGGTGCCCGCCGCAGTGGACCAAACTCCCAGGAAGGGTCCGGACTGATGGGTACATGCTCCCGTAGTGCGAGACGCGCGGGTTGGGCCCCGCGTTTCAGATGGATTCTCGCCGTGACGACTCTGTTCGTTGCGCACGACGGGGGGGCGCAGGCCGCCCAGGATCCCGCCGCTCGTGAGGCGCTAATCCGGACGGAGGACGCGCGGGGGAACGGACCCCGCGGTTTGACGCCCATCCTGGATGCGCTGCGGAATCCGGCGCTCAGGGGGCAGGCCATTCGTGCGCTCGGCCGGCTGGAGCGTCCCGAACTCGTTGGTCAGGTCCTTCCGTTCCTGTTCATCCCCGAACTCCGCGCGACGGCTGCCGAGGCGGCCGCTCAGTCGCTTCGCGGCCTGACGAGCCGCACGGTACGCAGCGAAGCTGAGGGGGCGCTGCTGGACAGCGTGTTCGGCCTCCTGCGCGATCGCGCGCGCGCGGAAACGCGTCATGACGTCGTTGGGCTGCTGGCCAGAAGCCTCGCTCGACTTCCGTTCACCGACTCGCGTCAGGCACGCGCCGCGGAGGGCGTCCTGATCGCGCTGGCCGCGCCGGAGACGGGCTCCGCCGAGGTCCTCGCGCGAGTGGATGGCGTCGCGCACGGCTTGTACACTCTGGTTCGCGCCCGCCGAACGCTGGGCGAGCCGTCGCCAGCGGCGGTCGAGTGGTTACGGCGAGCCGCAGTGTTCGCCCCGCACGCCGGCGCAGCTGCGCCCCTGCGCCGGGTTGCGTGGCTGGCGTTGCATGCCTCAGGTGTGACCACCGGATTCCCGGTCGCTGCCGGTCTGGCCGATTCCGATCCGCAGGTGCGCCGGCTCGCCCTCCAGGCGATCCCGTTCGTGACGGACACGGGGCCGCGGCGGGCCCTGTTGGTTCGCGCGTCGCAGGATCCCGAGGCGATGGTCCGGCGCGATTGGGTGACGCTGCACCGCACGGTGTTCCCGACGGATTGTGCACCGCTACTGCGCGCGACCGAGGACCGGAGCCCAGGTGTCGCACTCACCGCGATCGATGTCCTCAACGGCCCATGCGCGAATCGCACGGAGGTTGTCGCCACGCTTCGCCGGTATATCGATGCCGGCCCGACCGGTGTCAGCGCCCGGGCAGCCAACGGTGTCTCATGGCATCGCCGCGCCCATGCTCTGGTCACCCTGGCGCGCGTGGAACCGCGCGCGGCGGCTCCGCTGTTGTGGAACGACACACGACACCCCGTCTGGCAGGTTCGCATGTACGTCGCGAGGGGGGCCGCACTCATTCGTGACACCGCGGTGCTCAGCCGACTGGCGTTCGACACGGTTGGCAGCGTGCGGGAGGTTGCCATCACCGGACTCGCCGCGTCGGTGGGCCACCTTGCCGATCAGGTGTATGTGCGCGCCTTGTCGAGTCCCGACTACCACGTGGTGCTGGCAGCGGCGCGTGCCCTGAAGGGTGCACCGGTTGTGGATTCGGTGTTGCCGGCCGTGCTGGCTGCGCTGGAGCGATTGCACCGTGAACGCCGGCAAACCTCGCGGGACCCGCGGCTGGAGTTGCTGGCGCGCGTAGAGGAGATGGGAGGTGGCCAGACGGCTGCCTCGCAGCTGGAATTGCTGCTCGAGGACGTGGACACCGAGGTCATCACCCGTGTGCTTGCGGTGCTCGGCAGGCAGGGAGCGTCGCCGGATCGGGAGGCCGTTGTCGCGTCCCAGCGGGACACGACACCGATTCCATCGGGTCCGGTCCGGGTTCGCGTGGTCATGTCATTATCGACAGGGGGCGGGTCGTTCGATGTGCTTCTCGACACCGAGAACGCGCCGGTGACCGTGGCCCGGGTCGCGGCACTGATCCGCGAACGCTACTACGACGGCCTCATGTTTCACCGCGTGGTCCCGAACTTCGTTCTTCAGGGCGGGAGTCCGGGCATGAACGAGTACGTGGGCATCGGGCCCTTCATGCGCGACGAACTGAGCCCGGCACATCACGCTCGCGGCACGCTGGGGATTTCAACGCGCGGTCGCGACACCGGCGATGCGCAGTGGTTCATCAATATGGTGGACAACTACCGGCTGGATCACGAGTACACCGTCTTCGCCAGGGTCGTCGCAGGGATGGACGTAGTGGACCGGATCCTCGAGGGGGATGTGATGGAGTCGGTGCGGATCGTTCAATAGGGCAGCCGCCAGGGCACCAGGGCCGTGGGCCGACGGACCATCCCCACCTTTCCAGCCGATGGCTAGCTTGTGTCCATCCTGAAACTCGGAGCGCTCGATGGACGGGGAGGGAAAGGGAGCGACGCATCCACTTACCACTCAGGCCAGATCGCTGAGTGCTCAGAACCGGGTGCTCGAACTGGGTGAGACGTGCTGGCGCTGGGGTTTGGCCAGCTCCAGGACCAGGAAGCAGGTCGAGCATCCAGCACTCACGACTCAGGCCGGCCAGCCTGTTTAAGGCGTACGCCCACACGTTCCCGGACCCCGATGGACTATCGCCATATCCGCGTTGAATTGACTGATGGCGTCCAGGTCATCACGCTGAACCGTCCCGAGGTTCTCAACAGCTTCCACTTGGCGATGGCGCGCGAACTGCAGGACGCCCTGGCAGTGGCGGCCGCGGATGATGCCATTCGCGCCGTGCTGCTGACCGGTGAGGGTCGCGGATTCTGCGCGGGGCAGGATCTGGCAGCGGTGGAGACGGATGAATCCGGCACACCGCCCGACCTCGGCCAGACAGTGCGAAACCAGTACAACCCGATCATCCGGGCAATCCGGCGCCTCGAGAAGCCGGTAATCTGCGCAGTGAACGGCGTAGCGGCCGGCGCCGGCGCCAACCTCGCGTTCGCGTGTGACGTGGTGCTGGCGTCCACCGCTGCATCGTTCATCCAGTCGTTCAGCCGGATCGGGTTGATACCGGACAGTGGTGGTACGTTCCTGCTTCCCCGTCTGGTGGGACTGGGGCGCGCCTCGGGCCTGGCATTGTTAGGCGACAAGCTGAGTGCGGGTCAGGCCAGGGAATGGGGGCTGGTCTGGGAGACGTGCGAGCCGGCTGACCTCATGACGCGCGCGATGGAACTGGCTGCTGCGCTGGCGACACAGCCGACGCGCGGGTTCGGTCTGACCAAGCAGGCGCTCAACGCCTCCATGGTGAACGATCTCGATGCCCAACTGGATCTCGAGGCCGATCTCCAGGCGGCGGCCGGTCGGACGGAGGATTTCGCCGAAGGTCT
Organism: Gemmatimonadaceae bacterium; assembly: GCA_036393555.1. Classification (GTDB taxonomy): domain Bacteria; phylum Gemmatimonadota; class Gemmatimonadetes; order Gemmatimonadales; family Gemmatimonadaceae; genus JABWBJ01. The sequence goes on along the minus strand of DASWGU010000041.1, from coordinate 1,103 downwards.
GCGCGCGTTCAAGGCGAAGCAGCAACCGGTGTTCCGCGGTCGGTGAACACCATCGGCGTGGTGGGAGCCGGCGCCATGGGTGGCGGGATAGCCCAACTCGCCCTGTCGCGTGGACATCGCGTCGTGCTCAGCGACGCCGCCGCCGACGCGGTGGCCGCCGCCCGCATGTCGATCGCGGCGGCGCTGGCATTGGACGTCGGGAAGGGACGCCTGTCGCCTGGAGGTGATCACGCGGCCCTTGGCGGGCTGCAGGTCGTCGACGGGGCAGCGGTCAGCGACGCATTCGGAGTCTGCGACCTGGTGATCGAAGCCATTGCGGAACGCCTCGATGCCAAGCGCGCGCTCCTGCGCGACCTGGAGTCGGTCGTGCAACCTGACTGCGTGCTCGCCACGAATACCTCGTCGCTGCCGGTCACCGCCATCGCCGCGGCGTGCCGGCACCCCGAGCGCGTGGTCGGAATGCACTTCTTCAATCCAGCGCCGGTGATGCCGCTCGTCGAGATCATCCCGGCCGCACAGACCTCGGACGAGGTGACGCGCGCGGTGCGAGCGCTCGCCGATCGGTGGGGGAAGGTGACCGTTCGCGCGTCCGACACGCCGGGGTTCATCGTCAATCGCGTCGCGCGGCCGTTCTACGGCGAGGCGTTGCGGTTGCTCGAGGAGGGCGTCGCCGATGCCCCGACCATCGACTGGGCCATGCGCGAGATCGGTGGATTCCGCATGGGACCGTTCCTCCTCATGGATTTCATCGGTCACGATGTGAACTATGCCGTGACCGAATCGGTCTGGGCAGCGACGTACTATGATCCGCGATACCGGCCGTCCGTTCTCCAGCGGCGTCTGGTTGACGCCGGTTGGCTGGGTCGGAAAGCCGGCCGCGGTTTCTACGACTACCACCCCGACGCGCCCGCACGCGATGCCCGCGAGGACGCGCGTCTCGGCGCGGCCATGGTGCATCGCATTGTCGCGATGCTGGTCAATGAGGCCGTTGATGCGGTCCACTGGCGGATCGCGACGCCGGATGACGTCGAGTTGGCCATGACGAAGGGGGTCAACTACCCCAAGGGTCTGCTGGCGTGGGGTAACGAAATCGGCCTGCCCCA
>DASWGU010000040.1:0-6470 GCA_036393555.1 Gemmatimonadaceae bacterium | reverse complement strand
GGGCCCGCCTCGAAGCTGGGTTCCTTGACCAACTTGACTAACCGTGAGTACCTCCGCTATTCCTCGGCTCGACCTCCACGAAGAGGCAGCCATGCCGAAGAGCGTGAACATCTACGAAGCGAAGACGAAGCTCTCCGAGCTCGTGGAGAGGGCGGCAGCCGGCGAGGAGTTCGTGATCGCGAAGGCCGGTTCGCCGAGGGCCAGGCTGATCGGGCTGGACCCGGTGGCGCGGAAGTCGCCACGGAAGCTCGGTGGCTGGGAGGGAAAGGTCTGGATGTCGCAGGACTTCGGCGCCCCGCTCCCGCCCGACGTGCTGGCGTATTTCTCGGGCGAATCGGACGAGGACGACGGCCCGGGTGGCATGGGCTCGTGAACATACTGCTCGACACCAGTGTCCTGATCTGGGCGCGGAGTGATGTCAAACGACTGAGGCTCCGCGCTCGTCAGGCAATTCAGCGGGCCGACCGGGTGGTCGTGTCGGTGGTGAGCGGCTGGGAACTGGCGATGAAGGAGTCGCTGGGACGGTTCGCGCTGAAGGCTGACCTCGAGGCTGGACTGGCGGAGTCCGAGTTCGACCAGCTGGATCTGTCGTGGGAGCACTTGTCCACGTTCCGCCGGCTCCCGCGGCTGCACGCCGATCCGTTCGACCGCATGCTGATAGCCCAGGCGCACTGTGAGTCACTCACGATCGTCACCAGCGACCGGGCGTTCGAGGAGTATCAGGTGCCCGTGATCTGGACCTGATCGCGAGACCCGGTTCGGCCGGCGACCCGGCGCCTTCCCGGGACAGAACCGGATATCCGCCGTTTACTGATCGTCGCTGGTGATCCGCTCTCGCCGGGCGACGTCCACGATCCCTTTCACCCGCCGCACCGCCTTCATGACCTTCTGCAGGTGGGACAGGTTCTCCACGTCCACCAGGGCGGCGCCGGTCACCCGGCCATCCACGGACTTCAGCTCCAGACTCCTGATGTCGGTGCCTGACGCGGCCACCGCGCCGGCTACATCGGCGTAGAGGCCGCGCCGGTCGTTTGCTTCCAGGCCGAGCCGGACGAGAAAACGCTCGCCGGGTTGCTCGGTCCAGTCGATCTCCAGGCGGCGCTCGGGCTCGTGCGCCAGAATCAGCAGATTGGGACAGTCGGAGCGGTGAATGCTCACCCCGCGGCCGCGCGTGACATAGCCCACCACGATGTCGCCCGGCACGGGCTGGCAGCACTGCGCGTAGCGCACCATGAGCCCATCGGCGCCCTGGATCCGGATGCCGCGCGACGTGCCGCGCACGCGGTCCATGAGCCGTTCCAGCGCGGTCGGCCTGACGGGCGGCTCGGGTGACGACTCCTGCTCGGGGTAGATGACCTTCAGCGCCTGCGTCACGCCGAGATCTCCCTGCCCGACCGAGGCGATGAGATGCCGCGCGTCGTTCAGATGCAGCTCCGTCGCCGCCCGCTCGACGGCCTCGTCGTCCAGCTTCGGCAGGCGCCGCTTGCGGACCTCGCGCTCGAGGATCTCCCGCCCGACACGCTCCGAAGACTGGTTCTCTTCCTGTCGCAGCCACTGTCGGATCTTGTGTCTCGCGCGTCCGGTTCGTACGTGCGCCAGCCAGTCGCGGCTCGGTTTCGCGTTCGGTGACGTCAGGATCTCCACCGTTTCCGAGTTCCGAAGCTGGCGGCTCAGCGGCGCGATCTTCCCGTTCACCTTCGCGCCGGCGCAGTGCTGCCCGACCTCGGTATGCACCGCGAACGCGAAGTCGATGGGTGTGGCCCCCTTGGGGAGCTGGATGACGTCGCCCGTTGGCGTAAAGACGAAGATTTCGTCCTGATACAGGTCGAGTTTCAGGAACTCCAGGAACTCGGCCGGGTCCTTGGCGTCGAGCTGCAGCTCCAGAATCTGGCGGAACCATTGCAGGTGACGGTCGAGGTCATCGGCGGACTTCGCATCGGTCTTGTAGCGCCAGTGCGCGGCGATGCCGATTTCCGCGGTGCGGTGCATGTCCCGCGTGCGGATCTGGATTTCGTACAACTGCCGGCCCGGCCCGAAGACCGTCGTGTGGAGCGACTGGTATCCGTTGGACTTGGGCTGGGCAATGTAGTCCTTGATGCGCTCCTGCAGCGGCGTCCAGCCGTCGTGGATCACTCCCAGCGCGTGATAGCAATCCGGGACCGAGTTCACCAGCACGCGGATGGCCAGCAGGTCGTAGATCTCCTCGTACGGTCGCTCCCGCTTCTCCATCTTTGTGTAGATGGACCAGAGGTGTTTGGCCCGGCCCGTGACCTCAACGCCCTTGATGCCCGCCTCGCGCAGTACGCGATCCAGCGGCACCGCCATCTGCTGGATCAGCTCCTCCCGCTCCGCACGGCGCGCCGCCACCATGCGGGCGAGCCGCCGGTACTCGTCCGGCTCCAGGAACTTGAACGACAGGTCCTCCAGCTCCCACCGCATTTTCGCCATGCCGAAGCGGTGTGCCAGCGGGGCGTACAGATCGCGGGTTTCGGTGGAGATCCGTTGCTGCTTGTCCTCGGGCAGCGAGTCCAGCGTGCGCATGTTGTGCAGCCGGTCCGCAAGCTTGATGATGATGACTCGCGCATCCTTCGCGATCGAGACCAGCAGCTTGCGGTAGTTCTCGACCTGGCGCTCCTCGGTACTGTGCAGCGGCAGCACTCCGATCTTCGTCAGTCCGTCGACAATCTGCGCCATTTCCGCGCCGAACTCCCGCTCGACCTCCTCGATCGTCACCGCGGTGTCTTCCACCACGTCGTGGATCAGACCGGCCGCCACGGTGATCGAGTCCAGCTGCAGATCGGCGAGGATCTTCGCCACTTCCACGCAGTGCGTGACGAAGGGATCTCCGTTGCGCCGATACTGCCCCTCATGCGCGGCCGCGCTGAATCGGTAGGCACGCACCAGCAGGTCGACGTCCAGCCGTTCCAGGCTCGGATCGCCGCCTGGCCAGCCGGGAACGAGCTCGCCGTGCAGAGTGGAGGTCATGAACGAGGGTTAAGGGTCAAGGGTCAAGGGTTAAGGGTTTGAGGGTTAAGGGTTCAAAGTGGGGAGCACGAGGCCAGGGCTCAACCGCGCATCCGATGCACAGTACCGGAGGTCAACTCAACGCACTTAACCCTTGACCCTCGACCCTTAACCCTAAACGAGGAGTCCCGACTCTGCGAAGGAGGCATAACGCCCCCTTCCAATGATTACATGATCGTGCACCGGAATGTCGAGCAGCCGACCCGCCGCGACCAGCTGTGAGGTCACTCGCTGGTCGTCCGCGGAGGGGGTCGGATCTCCGCTGGGGTGGTTGTGCACCAGGATGATCGAGGCGGCCCGCTCGGCGATCGCCTCCCGGAACACCTCTCTCGGATGCACCAGGGATGCGCTCAGAAGCCCGCGCGTCACCGTCACGTCCCGCTCCAGGCGGTGCTGGGTGTCCAGGACCGCCACGTGGAACTCTTCAACCGGCAGGTCCTCCAGACGGGGCGCAAAATGGCGGAAGACGTCCAGCGGACCGGAAACGGGGACCCCGATTCTCCGGTTTTCCACCGCCAGACGGCGACCCAGTTCGAGCGCTGCGTGGAGCACCACGGCTTTTGCTGGCCCCATCCCCGCCACGGCTCGCAGCGACGCCACTGGCGAGGCCCCTATGCGTCTGAGGGATCCTCCTGACCTCGCGAACACCTCCTGAGCCAGCTCGAGCGACGACCGTCCTGCCCCGCCACTGCCGATGATCAGGGCGAGCAGCTCGACCGCGCTCAGCGCGGAAGGGCCCAGCCTGGTCAGCCGTTCCCTGGGGCGCTCCCCGGGCGGCAGTTCCCGGATCCGGAGTGGTCCAACAGGGGAGTCGGCCCCGCTGATTTCGAAGTCGTCCGACATGTGGTCCTCAGGAACGAGTGGACCACAGCCATAGCATATGCGACCGGGACGCGCGTTATCCTGGACGCGCGGGTGGTGTCATTGTGATGCAGAGGCGGGTGATCGGCAGGCAATGGGAAGCTCGGGATATCACTAGCTGGCCATCCTGAAACTCGGAGCGCGTGATGGATGGGGAGTGGAAGGAGAGTGACGCATCCATTCACCACTCAGGCCAGATCGCCGGCCTGCTAGCCGAGTGCTCAGAACTGGCTGCTGGAACTGGGTGACACGTGCTGGCGCTGGGGTTCGGCTCAGCACCAGCTCCAGGACCAGGAAGCAGGTCGAGCATCCAGCACTCACGACTCAGGCGGCTAGCTAGCCAGCTTGGCTCGTCTGCCTCCGGCAGTGTCCGTCGTCAGGCCCCATGGCATTTCTTGTACTTCTTCCCCGAGCCACAGGGACAGGGGTCGTTGCGCCCCACAGCACTCCAGTCGGTTGCCCCATCCACTCCACCACCCTTCCCGCCCACTGCCTTCGCCTTCTCGAAGTCGGACAGTTTGCGTGCCCGGCCCGCGCCGACGACGGTCGGATTCTGACGCGGCGCCGGCCGGGCCGATTCGCCACCGGCTCGTTGCCCCTCGACTGGCGACGCGGACGCTACCGCTGGCTCGTCCGCCGGCACGTCTTCCAGCACGCCCAGTGCGTCGTACCGCCGTTTCGGTTTCGGCCCTCCGTCCCCATCCGTAGCCGCGGGCGGTGGCGGCGGTGGGGGCGCGTTGAACACCAGCTGCGCCCGAAGAAACCGCTCGGTAAACGTGGTATGGATGTCGGCCATGAGATCCACGAACATCGTGTACGCTTCCTGCTTGTACTCGATGAGCGGGTCCTTCTGACCCCACGACCGGTAGTGAATCGCCGAACGGAGCTGGTCCAGGTCGTACAGGTGGTCCTTCCATTTCTCATCCAGCACGTTGAGCATGACGAGCGAGAGGAGTCGTGAACTGAAGCCCATCCCGTTCTCGTCGCGCACCTCGTCCAGCGTGGCTTCCTTGACCACGAACGCCTTGTTCGCCGCGACCACGGCCGCTTGCACGATCCCGTCGATGGCAGCCGGTGGATCGTCGCCCTCGAGCTCCGGCACCACCAGGAGATAGTGCATCAGCAGCTCCTGCCGGAGCAGCGCATAGTCCCACTGCGTTTCTTCCTCGAACTCGGCGAGCAGGTCGCGGATGCGCTTGTCCATGGCCCGCTCGACCATCTTCAGCGCTTCGCCACGCAATTCCTCGCCGCCGTCCAGCGCGAAGGAGCGCAGCGAGTAGATCACCTCGCGCTGCTGGTTCATGACGTCGTCATAGTCCAGCAGTCGCTTGCGGGCCTGGAAGTTCTGCAGCTCGACCCGCTTCTGCGCCTTTTCGATCGACCGCGTGATGAGCGGATGGGTGAGCACCTCGCCTTCCTGGGCACCCATCCGGTCCATGAGTCGCGCGATCCGATCCGATCCGAACAGCCGCATCAGGTCGTCTTCCAGCGACAGGAAGAACTGCGACGCGCCGGGGTCACCCTGGCGTCCCGACCGGCCACGCAGCTGCCGGTCGATGCGGCGCGACTCGTGCCGCTCCGACCCGACGATGTGCAGGCCGCCGATTTCCTCCACGTCGACCAGTTTGCCGTCGAGGTCCTTCACCTGGGACGGCCTGGACGGCGTCACGCCCGGTCCCAGCTTGATGTCGGTACCGCGGCCCGCCATGTTCGTCGCGATGGTGATGGCGCCCGGCTGGCCCGCGAACGCCACGATTTCCGCCTCGCGCTGGTGGTACTTGGCGTTCAGCACGTTGTGCGTGAGGCCGCCGCGCTTGAACATGCGCGACAGCGTTTCGGAAACCTCGACGCTGGCCGTCCCCACGAGCACCGGGTAGCCCAGTTCGTGCAGGCGGCGCACCTCGTCCTGGATCGCGTTGTACTTCTCGCGCCGGGTCTTGAAGACCAGGTCGTGCCGGTCGTCGCGGATGCACGGCTGATTCGTCGGCACAACCGCGACGTCCAGCTTGTAGATCTGGTGGAACTCGGTCTCTTCCGTCTCCGCCGTACCGGTCATGCCGGCCAGCTTCTCGTACATGCGGAAGTAGTTTTGGATCGTGATGGTCGCGTAGGTGCGGGTCTCGCGCTCGATGGTGACGTTTTCCTTGGCCTCAATCGCCTGATGGAGTCCGTCGGACCAGCGGCGGCCGGGCATGACGCGACCCGTGTTCTCGTCCACGATCATGACCTTGCCGTCCTGCACCACGTACTCCACGTCGCGCTCGTAGAGGGAATAGGCGCGGAGCAGTTGGGAGATCGCATGAATCTCCTCGGAGATCACCGCGTAGCGCTGTTGCGCCTCGCGTTTGGTTTCCTCGCGCTTTTCGGGGGTGAAACTGGTGTCCTTGTCGAGATCGGAAAACTCGGTCGCGAGATCCGGCAGCACGAAGGCGTCGGGGCTGTCGGGTCGGAGTGTGGTGCGGCCCTTCTCGGAGAGGTCGGCCTGGTGCTGCTTCTCGTCGATGGAATAATACAGTTCCTCCTTAAGCCGGTAGAGTTCGGCCTTCTGCATGTCGGAGTGCAGCTCGGTCTCGAACTTGTCGAGC
>DASWGU010000039.1:0-16726 GCA_036393555.1 Gemmatimonadaceae bacterium | reverse complement strand
GATGGGCGCGGGGGCCGACGGGCGCGGGGGCCGACGGGCGCGGGGGACGACGGGCGCGGGAAGGGCGAGGACCAGCTGGGACGAGCGCAACCCATGCAGCTCCTGACGTATCTCAAACTCACGAACAGGCAGGTTGGTCTCCTGATCAACTTCGGCGTTCCGACGCTGCGGGAGGGGGCTGCGCCGGATTGTCAACGGCTTCAGCCATCCGCGCCTTCGCGGCTCCGCGTGAACCAAAGCGTGGAAACGCAAGCCGTCCCGATGTCACTGGATCAGTGCCGCGAAGTCCTCAAACGGCTCAGCCGCTGACACTTCAGCGAGGAGCGCCTCTGGTTGAACAAGGTCCGGGCCACGGTTCGCTCCGGTGCATCCCGAGACTCGCGCTTGCCTGGAGGAGGGTCGAGAAGGCATGCACGAACTTCACCCTTCCCTATGAGAACAGCAGCCTGACCCTACCAAAACCGCTCCCATCACCCCCTCATTTCCCCGAAGTCCCTTGAATTCTTTGCGCCAGCGACTGTCGCTCATCGGGATACCGCTCCTCCTGGGCGTCGTGTGCGCCACACTCTGGGTGTGGGCGACGGGTGGGCGCACCCTCCTGCGGGGCATGCTGGGCGCGAGTCCCGCGGCAATACTTGGCCTGATCGCCATTACTGCCTGGTGGCTGTTCGTCCGCTTCCTGCGCTGGCAGTTCCTGCTGCGGCGAGTTGGCGTGCGCGTGCCGATCCGGCCGAGTCTTCACGTCTATCTCGCCGCGCTGCCGGGTACCGCAACGCCGGCATACCTGGGGGAGGCCGTGCGCGCGGTGTTCATGCATCGGCGCTTCCAGGTGCCGGCACGCATCACGCTTCCGGTTCTCGTCCTGGAACGCGTGTACGACGTGGCGGCACTCACCGTGGTCGGCGTGCTGGCGGTCCGCGGGATGAACGCCTGGCTCATCGGCTTGGGGATCCTGATGGGCTGTCTGCTGCTCGCCGCGGGCACGGTCCGAATAGGCGCGCGGATGGCGCGAAACCCGGAGACATTCAGCGCGATGCGGGCACCCGCGACGATCGCCGGCTCGCTGCTGCTGTCATTGCTCGCGTGGGGCGGTGCCGCGCTGCTGTACACCGTGTCGGCGTCGGGACTGGGCGTGTCGCTCCCGGTCCTGGAGGGGGCGAGGATCTACGCGACAGCCACGATCGGTGGCGCCGCGACGCTGCTCCCCGCCGGTGTCGGGGTGACCGGGAGCATCGCGATTCTGGAAATCACAGGATGGGGAGTCACGGCGGCCAGCGCGGTGACGATCGTTTCCATTGCGCGACTCTTCTCGACCGGACTGGCGCTGACGGTCGGCGGTGTGTTCCTCTGGCGCGAGGTGACAGCGAAGCCGGCGGCCGTGGCAGGTGATGCGGCGGCGCACTTCGATGAGATCGCCGCGCAGTATGCCGCCCAATGGTCCCCGCACGTATGGGACATGCTGCTGCGCCGCAAGACCGACCTGCTGGCTGATGCACTGCCGAAACCGCCCTCTGAAGCCGGACTGGGGCTGGACCTGGGATGCGGGCTTGGCCTGCAGTGCGAGGAGATGGGCCGGCGAGGCTATCGGGTCGTTGGAGTCGATCCGTCGTCGGGCCTGTTGCGACATGGTCCCTCGCGTGGCCTGGCGCTGGTGGCGGGGAGTGCGCTGGTGCTGCCCTTTCGCGACGCGAGCCTCGACTTCGTGTACGCCATCGGGGTGCTGCACCACCTTCCGGGGAGGAACGAGCAGCAGCAGGCATACGCCGAGATATCGCGCGTACTGCGGCCGGGCGGGCTGCTCCTCGTCCACGAGAGCAACCCGAGGAATCCGTTCTTCCGCCTGTACATGGGATATGTGTTCCCCTTGCTCAAGCGGATCGACGAGGGTACGGAATGGTGGATCCCGGCCGAGCAGCCGCTGGCGCCGGCGTCACTGGCTCGCGAGCGGGTGCACTATTTCACCTTCCTGCCGGACTTCACACCTCGTTTTCTCCTGGGACCCGCGATGGCGCTCGAGGGGTGGCTCGAGCGGGGGCCGACTCGACGGTACAGCGCGCACTACCTGGCGGTCCTGCGCCGGTCCACCTGATCCTGCCTCGGGCGTCCGGCAGGTGACGTCCCATCGCCGCCGGGGCGGCAAGACGATTCGCATCAGGATCAATCGAGCGACTTCCGGAAGCGGGTCGCACTGAGCGCGATCAGGATCACGGCGAAGACGCATAACGACAACACGTCTCGCCAGATGGCGTCGAAGGCCGTTCCCTTCAGCAGAATGCCGCGCAGGATGCGCAGGTAGTAGGTCAGCGGAATCGCGCCACCGACCCACTGCGCCGCGACCGGCATGGCTTCGCGCGGAAACATGAAGCCCGACAGCAGTACCGACGGCAGGATGACGAGGAAGGAGAGCTGCAGCCCCTGCACCTGCGTCCTGACGGCCGTCGAGATGAACAGGCCGAGTGCCAGGCTCGCCATGATGAACGGCGCCGTCACCACGTAGAGCAGCATCAGACTGCCACGTAGCGGGACGTCGAAGACGAAGCGTCCCAGCAGCAGGATCACCGTCACCTGGACGTATCCCACGAGCGCGAACGGCAGAATCTTCCCCAGCATCAGCCCCACGCGGGTGATCGGGGTGACGATGAGCTGCTCCAGCGTCCCTCCTTCCCGCTCCCGCACGATCGACATCGACGTGATGGACGAGAGCGTGAGCGTGAGAATGAGGCCGATCACGCCCGGCACGATGTAGATGGCGCTCTCCAGGGCGGGGTTGTACCACGGCCGCACGCGCACATCCAGGCGTCCTGCCTGGCGGGAAGCACCGGCTGACAGCGCCGCATTGCGCGCCGCACTGGCCAGGGCCGCAGCCGAGATGGCGGCCTGGGACGCCAGGGGATCGGCGGCATCGATGATCACCTGAGCGCGCGCCGGCCGCCGTCGCTTGAGGTCGGTCTCGAAATCCGGGGGAATGACCAGCGCGGCCCGCGCGTCGCCGCGCTCGATGGCTCGCCGCAATTCCTCGCGATCGGCCACGTGTCCCACGATGTCGAAGTTTCCCGTGTTCTGCATGGCCTGCGTCAGCGCGCGGCTTTCCGCCGACCGGGACTCGTCCAGCACCACGGCCGGGAGGTGCCTGACCTCCATCCGGATGGCGAAGCCGAACAGCAGAAGCTGGATCGCGGGAATGCCGATGAGCATTCCGAGCGTGAACCGGTCGCGGCGCATCTGGACCAGCTCCTTCCAGAGCATGGGCCAGAGCGGGGAGCCGCGGAGACGCTCGAGCATGGACTACGCCGGGAGCGGGGCGCCGGACGCGGGATGCCGACCGGACGGCGAACGCCTCGCCATCACGGCTGCTCCGCCGGCTGACCGTCGATCTCCCATCCCGATGTCGCGACATGCCCCTCGTCCCGCCGCTGCAGCTCGATGAAGACGTCCTCGATGGAGGGCTGTCCGAACGCGCGGCTTATCTCCTCGACGGTGCCTAACGCGACCAGGTGTCCCCGCGTGAGGAACCCCAGCCGCTCGCAGCGTTCCGCCTCGTCCATGTAGTGCGTCGTCACCAGGACGGTGGTCCCCCCCCTCGCCAGCCGGTAGATCCATTGCCAGAACAGCCGGCGCGAGGCGGGGTCCACCCCGGCCGTCGGCTCGTCGAGGAACAGCATGTCGGGCTGATGACTCGTCGCGCAGGCCAGGGCGAGACGCTGCTTCCATCCCCCGCTCAGCGTGCCGGCCAACTGCGAGCGGCGCGGCCGAAGGCCCAGGTCATCCAGCAGCGCCTCGACGCGCGTTTGCCGCCGGACGCCCCGGAGGCCGTACATCGACGCGTAGAAACGCATGTTCTCCGCGACGGTCAGGTCGTCGTACAGTCCGTACCGCTGCGACATGTAGCCAATGCGCTGGCGAACACCCTCGGGATCGCGCGCCACGTCGACGCCAACGACGGTAGCATTCCCGCCGGTGGGTTCCAGCAGACCGCAGAGCATCCGGATCGTCGTCGTCTTGCCGGACCCGTTCGGACCCAGTAGGCCGAAGACCTCGCCGCGGTGGATCTCCAGGTCCAGACCCTCCACCGCGACGATCGAACCGAAGGTCTTGCGCAGCTGTGTGGTACGCACGGCTACGTCGCCGTTTCCAGCCATTCCGTGAATGGCGGTGCTCGCCGGGGTCGTCATGGTTGCGAGCTCTTTCGGCCTGCCGTCCCCCGTCCCCCAACCGCTCCGAAGTTCGCCGTGGCGGGCAGCCCGGCTTTCAGCGTTCCCGTCGTGTCGGACAACTCGAGCTTCACGCCGAAGAGCAGGTCGGCCCGCTCTGTTTCAGTCAGTGCGACCCTGGGAGTGAACTCTGCTTCCGTGGCCAGTGCCGCCACGCGGGCCTCGAAGCTCCGCCCCGCCAGGCCGTCCACGGTCAGCGTAACGCGCTGACCCGGGAGAATGGTGGAGAAGACCGTCGACGGCACGTACACCCGGACCCAGGCACGTCGCGCATCACCCAGCGACACCAGGGGGATGCCGGCAGCCAACACCTCGCCGGCTTCGGCGTGACGGGCCATCACCTGACCGTCTCCCGGGGCGGTGAGCACCAGGTCGCCGGCCGCTGCCTGGCCCATGGCGAGCTGCGCGCGCGCGGTAGCAACAGCCGCGCCGGCCGCCGCTATTCGTTCGGGCCGCGCACCGGCCTCCAGCAGTTGAACCGCTTCGCTTGCCGCATCCCGCCGCGCGCCCGCCACACGCGCGGCGCTGGCCGCGGCATCGAATGCGGATTGGCTGATTCCACCCGCGGTCAGCAGCCTGGCCAGACGAGCCGAGTCCGCGGCCGTCCGAGTGGCTTCGGCCTGGGCGCTCCGCAGATCCGCCTGGGCGCGATCGATCTCCTGCGGCCGGGCTCCCCGCTGGAGATCACGCAGCTCGGCTTCAGCGGCCGCGAGTCGCGCACGACGCTGGTCGATATCCTCCGGAAGGCCTGTCTGAGACAGGACCGCGATCGTGTCGCCGGCGCGCACTGTGGCTCCTTCGTCGACCAGAATGCGGACGACCCGGGCCGGGACCATGGCCGCGATATCGGTCTGCGTGAACTCGATAGTGCCGCTGGCACGCATCGGGTCCGGCTGCGTGCAGGCGGCGGCGGCGAGTAGCCCTATCGCGATGTGCCGATTCACGACCCGCCCTCCGCGCGAAACGAGGTTTGAAGATCTGTGGCCACCGGACCGCGCAGGCCGGAGAGGGCGAAAGCGGCGGCGTGCTTACCGAAGCGCCGGATGTCGTCTGGCGCGGGCCCGTCGGTGCCGCGGCCGAGCAGGATTCCCGCGACTGGCCTCGCGAGAACGAGGTAGCCAACCTGGGCGATGACGGAGATGGCCGCGAAGGTCGGGTCCAGGTCGGCGCGGAAGGCCCCTGTGCCCTGGCCAGCGGCAATCGCGAGTCTGAGTCGCTCGAACAGCGTCGCTGAGAGTGAGCGGATCGCCGGCTCGGCATGGGCTGCCTTCCAGTCGATGAGTTCCCTGGCGAGCAGAACCTGGAGGCTGGGGCGGTTGTTGAGGACAGCGACCTGACTTTCAACGACTGCCGTGATCACCGACTCTGGATCGGAGTCGTCGGTGAGGCGTTTAGCCGCTTCCGACCGGATTTCGTTGATGACTCGTTCTAGGACATGTCGGTATAACGACGCCTTACTGTCGTAATAGTAGTAGATGAGAGCCGAGTTTTGACTCGATTCTGCCGCTATTTGCTTTATTGTGGTGGCCGCGAATCCTCGACTGGCGAAGAGTCTCTCCGCGGAGTCGAGGATAGCGGTTCTGGCGTCGTGGGCTCGGGTGATCACCGGTCTTAACTAATCGATTAATCGAATCGCCGCAACCGTCTGCCAGAACGAGAGAAAGAAGCACCCGCCAGGACCAGAGAAACAGCTCCGAAAGGAACCGCGATAGCCGTCGTCAGCGCAGGCTCATCCCCAGCCGGAAAAGGCGCCCAGGCTCGGGTAGGCCGCACTGGTCATAGACCGCCGCGTCCAGAACGTTGTCCACCGAGAACGCCGCCCGGAGCCGGGAAAACAGGCCCTCCTGACGCACCGCGAACTCACGCGTGACGCTGGCGCCCGCAGTCGTCTTGCCGGCCAGTCGGATGTTCCTGCCGAGGTCCGGGTGCAGGCAGTACTGCGAGCCCTTGTACTTCAGTCCAACTCCTGCCAGCGCCTGCCCGCCCACCTTGAAATCCAGGTTCAGCCCGGCGCCGAACTCCGGAACGTTCTCCGGCCGTCGCGCTTCCCCAGCGGCCCCCGGATCGCGCACCCGCACGTGCTGCAACATCAGGTCTCCGCTCACGCTGACTCCCTCTCCACCCCAGTTCGCCAACAGCTCCACCCCGGTGCTGCGGAGCTGATCCCGGTTGATGCGCTGGAACTTCCCGTCGGGCAGCGTGGTCCGGAGGATCGCGTCGGACAAGGTGTTGGAGAAAATCACGCCCTGCAGCTGCGCCCCGGACTTGAACATCGTCGCTCCCGCCTCGAACCCTGAGAATCGTTCCGGTTTCAGGTCCGGGTTGGGTTCAAAGCGGTCCAGCGCTCCCGAGTAGAGCTCCCTGAGTGCGGGAAACCGCGATCGCCGATTGGCAGCCGCGTGCAGCCGCACACCGTTCGAGAGAATCGTGCTCAGTCCCAATCGCACGGCACCGGCATCGAGGCCGGGCTGTGTCGGACGGCCTCCGGCCAGGGGAGTTTCGGCCGTCTCCCAGGCCGCACCGACGTTGGCACGCCACAGGCCCACGATGGGATAGTCCAGTTCCGTCGCCAGGCTTGCCAGCCGCTGGCGATACTCGCTCGCCGGGTCGGCGTTGAACTGCTCCCGGTAGTTCACCGTCGCCATGGTGAACGCGTTGCGCCATTCCCCGCGCCCGACCGAATGATCCGCCTCGACGCGCATGATGACGGTTCTTTCGTCACCCGATTCCCGGGCGTCCACCTGCGCGTATGACGGCGAGGTGTAGTTCTCGATCTCCACGCTGCCATCGTTGACCGCCATCACGAACTCCACGTCTCCACTTCCGAATGGCGTGCGCTTGCGACCGAGGCCTCCGGAAAACACGGCGATCACGCGACGCGTATCCGGATACCGCCAAAGGCGCGGCTCGGCGATGTGGAGTTCCGGCGGCACGCCCCGCTCGGCGCTGTACCCCGAGGCGGAGGCCGCAAGCCAGTGCCCGCCGGTCGTGGTATACCGGAGGCCCAGGTACCCCTGGAACTCCGAGAAATCGCTGTTCGCTCGCTCGCCCCCCGCGGCATACTGGTCGGACAGCTTGCCGCTCACCGGGTATTGGTCACGCGTGCTGTATCCTCCACCGGCGCGGAGGGTGAACTTGCCGCCACCTGTGTACCAGGGCGTTACCAGTGAACCGTGCACCGCCGAGGCGCCTGCCTGATCCACACCGGTGCGCAGCTCCGCCGTGGTTTCGATCGTGTTGTCGCTGTCGCCGCGGTTCAGGTCCACGGCGACCGTCCCGGCGATCACGTTGGGTCCCTGGAGCAGCGTGGACAGGCCCCGCGCGACGGCAATGCTGCGAACGCCACCCATCGGGATCAGCGATGGATCCGTGCGGCTGTCCCAGCCCAGCGTCAATGGAACTCCGTCGTAAAGGATGACCTGATGACGGGAGTCCGACCCGCGGATCGAGACCTCGTTCTCCCCACGGGAGTTCTGCCGGATCAGTACAAACGGGATTTCACGCAGCGCATCGGCCAGGACAGGGGACGCCATCAACCGCACGGAATCGGGTTGGACGACCAGCACGCCCACCCCACCGACCGCGGTCATCAAGGGCGGCCGCGTCGCCGTAATGGTCATGCGTTCCAGTCGTCGCCCGGCCGTGTCAGCGCGGACGGTGTCGCGCTGCTGGGCGCCGAGTGGTCCGGCCAGCAGAAGCGTGGCAGATACGACGGCGATCCGGGACGACGGCTTCATGTTTGCGAGGACGTAGGTTGGGGCCCTGAGGCTACCGTGAAGTTCGCGCGTGGCCCAGCGACGACGCCAGTGCGGGTGACGAGGTGGTCTCGCGACGGTAACGGGCGTCCCCGACTCGGGAGCCGCCCTCCTAGAACGGTGCGCCGGGAGCCGTCGTTGAGAAGAGCCGGACCGGCTCGTACGTTGGCAGGCGCACGGCGCGTCGTCATACCGCGCCGCCCAATCCGGAGGTCCATGGCCACCGTGACGATCCGTCTCAAGCGGAATGGCCCATACCTGATCGCCGCAGAACAGGTCGATCAGATCGAGATCATCGATGCGGACGGGCAGCGGCTCGTCCCGGAACCCGGTCGGATCGTTCTCTGCCGCTGTGGCGGTTCGGCGACGAAGCCGTTCTGCGACGGGACCCACCGTCGCAACGGGTTCATCGGCTCGTCTCCTGCTCCCGAGCCGAGCATGCCGCCGGAGAAGACCGCCTCGGAATGAGCACCGGCCAGACGCCTGCCCGCCGGGCCGCACCGCGTTCCGAGGACGAGCTCGAAGACCGGCTATCGAGCCCCACTGCCGGAGTCGTGGATGCGTTGAGTTCCTGTCCCGGGGATATCCTGATTCTGGGCGCCGGTGGAAAGATGGGCGTGTCCCTGGCCGGCATGGCGCGCCGCGCCGCAGATACCGCGAGTGCCCGGCGCCGTGTGATCGCCGTGTCCCGCTTCCGCACCCCATCAACCGCTCTCCGTCTGCGTTCCCGAGGCATCGAGACCGTAACTGCCGACCTGGCCAACCGCGACGCGCTCGATTCCCTGCCGGATGCGCCTAACGTGATCTACCTGGCGGGCCAGAAGTTCGGTACGCGGGAGTCGCCGGGTGAGACGTGGGCAACCAACGTGGTCGTGCCCGCCCAGGTCGCGGAGCGCTTTCATCCCGCCAGGATCGTGGCGCTGTCCACGGGCAACATCTACCCGCTCACGCCGGTGACTGCCGGCGGGTCCCGCGAGGAGGACGCGCCGGGGCCGGTTGGCGAGTACGCCTGGAGCTGCCTGGGTCGCGAGCGGGTCCTGGAGCATGCGTCCGGACGGCGCGCCACGCGCATCGCGATCGTCAGGCTCAACTATGCGGTGGACCTGCGGTACGGGGTGCTCGTGGACCTGGCGCTGCGGGTGGCATCCGGCGCGCCGATCGATCTCCGGATGGGGCATGTGAACGTCATCTGGCAGGGCGACGCCTGCGCCCGGATCATCCAGTGTCTTCCACTCGCCACCGCTCCTCCCTACCTGATCAACGTCACCGGGGCTGAGACACTTTCGATTCGGGAGCTTGCCGGAGAACTCGGCCGGCGGCTGAGGCGAGAGCCAGTGCTCTCGGGCACGGAGTCCGGGGAGGCGCTGCTGAGCAGTACCAGCCGGGCGCTCGCGCTGTTCGGTCCGCCGTCCGTCTCCTCAGCCGACCTGCTGGCCTGGGTCGCGGAGTGGGTGTCGCGCGGCGGCGCGACGCTCGGGAAGCCCACGCACTTCGAGGAACGCGGAGGGTCGTTCTGAACATCCGACAGCACCTGCTCCAGGGCTGGGTGATCCCGGCCCACCCACTGGCGCTCACTCCCCGCCGCACGCTGGACGAACGCCGGCAGGTTGGCCTCACGCGCTATTATCTCGACGCTGGGGCCGGCGGTGTGGCGGTGGGTGTCCACACGACACAGTTCGCCATTCGCGAGCCGAGGCATGGCCTGTTCCGGCCGGTGCTGGAGCTGGCGGCGGACGAAGCGCGCACCTGGCCGCGCCGCCGGAGGCGACCCGTGGCGCTCATCGCCGGGATCTGCGGCAATACCGGACAGGCGCTGGGTGAAGCGGCGCTCGCCGCGGAACTGGGTTACCACGCCGGCCTGGTCAGCCTGGCCGGGCTTCCCGATGCCACCGACGGGCAGCTAGTGCGGCATTGCCGCCGGATCGCCGAGGTCATCCCGGTATTCGGGTTCTACCTGCAGCCGGCGGTTGGCGGCCGCCCGTTAGGCGGGCGTTTCTGGCGTGAACTGGCCGAGGTACCTGGGGTGGTCGCCATCAAGATTGCGCCCTTCAACCGCTACGCCACGCTCGACGTGATCCGTGCGGTGGCCGATTCGGGACGGACGGACATCGCGCTCTACACCGGCAACGATGACTCCATTCTGACCGACCTCGTGACCCCGTTCTCCTGTGACGTCGGGGGCACGCTGGCCACGCTGCGCATGGTCGGGGGGCTGCTGGGACAATGGGCCGTCTGGACGAAGCGCGCCGTCGAACTGCTGGAGAGCGTGAAGAGCAGTCCGGAACGCGGTCCGCGGGACTGGCCTCGGCTGGCCGCGACGATCACGGACGCCAACGGGGCGATCTTCGACGCCGCCAATGGTTTCGCGGGCTGCATTCCCGGAATCCACGAAGTGCTCCGGCGTCAGGGTTTGCTGCGTGGCACGTGGTGTCTCGACCCGCGCGAGCAGCTCTCGGCGGGGCAGTCGCGGGCGATCGACCGCGTGCTGTACCGTCACCCGCACCTGACCGACGACGCGTTCGTGCTGGAGAACCTCGATCGCTGGATCGGGTAGCAGGCCGCGATCGGCGTGACGATCAGCGAAGTGCCGCGCGCACGGCATCCGGCACGGCATCGCCAACCGCATCGGGGTCCGGCAGCGCCGCCAGATACTCTCCGCTCAGAGCGGCCCTTCCGCGTGGCGAGAGCAGGAACACGGCGAATCGCTCCGCCAGCTCGGGATGCGCCGCCTGCACCGGAATGGAAAACGCGTACCGGATTGGAGCGCCTCGCATCGTGACGGTTTCGCCGACGGTGGATCCGACCACCTGCACCGCGGCCTGGCCGTAGGCGGCTGCGAATTCGTCGCTGCCCAGGTCCAGTGCGGACGGAAGCCGCACGAACCTCAGGGCCGACGCGCGAGCGATAGACTCGTAGAACCAGGCGTAGTCCAGGTCGCCAGACTCGAGCAGCGAGACGAGCTCGATCTCCTTGGGTCGCATGTTTCGGGGCGGGGCGACCGCCTCGAGAGCCGCGGCCAGTCCCGGGGTGCCGTAGTACGACTCGGCGAGCTGGAATACCATGAGCGTTCGGTAACCCGCCGGGTCGAGATCCGGGTTCGCCCGTCCGATCTCCACACCGGGACGCTGCAGGACCTGCCACCAGTTCGCTGAGTCCACTTCAGCCGCAAACCCCGAACGATCGGTGTAGGCAAGAATGATGCGGTTGGCGGCAAAGCGGACGTACCACGCCGTGTACATGGGCACGAGCAGCTTCGGGAAGACGTCCTCGTCAGCCAGCGCAATCACGTCGGGGATCTTGCCGAGTTCCGTCAGCTTGCGAGCTGTCTCGAGGCTGCCCGCCGACTCCAGCTCATAGCGGACCCCGGACTCGGCGGAGAAGGAATCCAGCGCGGCGCGCATTGGCCGGGCGAGGCTCCCGGCGGTGTAGACGATCAGCGGTCCGGCCTCGGGGGCACCGCCGCATCCGCCGGCGAACAGGATCAGGGAGAGCGAGAGTCGCCGCATCACTCGTCAGGGGGAGTTGAGTTCGTGCGCCAGCGCGGGATCGAGCAGCGGATACTCGAATTCGAAACCCGATTCCTCCAGCAGGCGGGGCACGACGCGCTGGCCGGCCAGAAGCGTCTCCTCGCCCATTTCGCCGAACATGAACCGGACCGCGAACGCGGGAACCTGAGCAATCGCGGGCCGCCGTACGGCACGGGCCAGCGCGGCCGTGAATTCCGCGTTGCGGACCGGGTTGGGCGTCGCCACGATCACGGGCCCTTCCAGCGAGTCGTGCAGCGCGACCCACGCGAGGGCACGGACCACGTCGGTACGGCTGATCCAGCTCATCCACTGCTCACCGCTTCCGATGGTCCCGCCGGCAGCCAGCCGGAAGATGGGCAGCAGGCGCTCCAGGATCCCGCCCGACGGGTGGAGCACGAGTCCACCGCGTGGATGCACGACGCGGATGCCAACGGCCCGTGCCGGATCGGCGGCCGATTCCCAGGCGCGTACCACGTCCGGCAGGAAGCCGGTTCCTCCCACGCTGCTCTCGTCCAACTCTTCGTCGCCGCGATTCCCGTAGAACCCAACGGCCGACTGGCTCACCAGGACCCTGGGGCGCGGATCCAGTTCGGCGCAGGCCTTCGCCAACAGGTCAGTCGTGCGCACCCGGCTGTCCAGGATGCGCTGCCGCCGCTCGGGGGTCCAGCGTTGCGCGATACTCGCACCGGCCAGATTGATCACGATTCGGACACCAGCGAGCGCGGTGGTATCCATCTGGCCACCGTCGGGATCCCACTGGATGTTGCCGTGGCGCGGGTCCTCGTGCCGGCCAATGCGGATGACCGCGTGCCCCAGCCCTTCGAGATGCCGTGCCAGTGCCGATCCGACGAACCCGGACGCCCCCGCGATGGCAATCCTGCGTGGTCCCTTTGACGAACGGGTCACGCGGCGCCCGCCTCCGCGTCCAGCAGCCGCCACAGGTACCATGACGCGACGGTGCGGTGGGGCGCCCATGGCGCCCCAATGCGCGTTACGCGCTTCGGATCCGGCAGCTTCCGCAACCGATAGGCCTTCTGGATGCCCTTGCGAATCCCGAGATCGGTGTCCGGAAGCACGTCGGGCCGACCCAGTCGGAACATCAGGAACATCTGCGCGGTCCAGACGCCTACACCCTTCACCAGCACGAGCTCTCGCGTCACGTCCTCGTCAGGCAGGCGTCCCAGAGCCTCCGCGTCCAGATCACCCGAGCCCGCACGCGCGGCCAGGTCGCGCAGATAGCCGAGTTTCTGGCGCGACAGGCCGGCCGATCGCAATGCCGGCTCCGGCAATTCCCGGAGTGGCTCCACCGTGAGGTGCGTCCCGCCGCAGAGCGCCAGGACCCGGCCGTAGATTGTCGCCGCCGCCCTGGTGGACAGCTGCTGATAGATGATGGAGCGGGCGACGAAGTCGAAGTTCGTCCCCTCCGTCATGGGCCGCAGCCGGCAGGACCCGACGCGATCGATGACGTTCTTGAGGACGGGGTCTGCGGCCCGGAGATGCGCCAGCGCCTTGCGGTGCATTCCGGAAGACTAGGACGCGGCGGCCCTTCCGGCGAGCCCTCGCTCGAACGTCAGGCCTGCCCGGCCGGTGCGCGTCGCGCCGCCGCCAGCGGCGGCAGCCGGATCTCGTACCGGATGCGCGCCTCCGAATCAGACGTCTGCATGCTGGCGTCCGCCGTACCGCATGCGTGCGCGAGTTCCATGCGAACGGTATGGAGCAGGCTGCCCTTCTCCCGAGCAGAGCAGCTGATCCGCCGGCGCCGGTCCCTCGAATCGAACAAGGACTTCATCTCCCTGCGACCCGAATGCAACTGCCCCGGACGGAGCGGCCGCGGTTTCCTGCCTGCGTCGCGCGGGATACCTTGCTTCCCCACCCCCAATCCACGTTCATGCGCGCTCCGAGCAAGCTCCTCGGCCTCGCTCTTTCACTCTGGCCCACCGCGGCTTGCGCACAACCCACACCGCAGTCGCGGGTTGGCGACATCATCACCGAAGACCTGATCCGGCGGCATGTGAACGTCATCGCCGACGATTCGATGCTGGGCCGCGCCACTCCGAGCCGGGGCCTGGAGCTGACCGCCGCCTATGTGGCTGACCAGTTTCGCCGTGCCGGCCTCAAACCTGGTGGCGATGCGGGGACATATATACAGCGGTACCCGGTTCCGACCGGAAGCATGCCGCAGCAGCGGACCGCAGCCGCATCGCGTGCCGGCGGTCCGGGAGAACGCTCCAGGCCAGAGACTTTCGATCCCGGCTTCGCTCCCAATACGGTCGGCATCGTCGTCGGGACGGATCCTGTTCTCCGAGACGAGTACGTGGTGATTTCCGCCCACATGGACCACGTCGGCGTGAACGGTCGGAATGGCGCGGACAGCATCTGGAATGGCGCCGATGACGATGCGTCCGGCACCGCAGGGGTGCTGGCATTGGCGGAAGCGCTGGCCAAGGCTCCCCCGCGCCGGTCGGTGATCCTCCTGACCGTCAGCGGCGAGGAAAAGGGGCTCTGGGGCAGTCGATGGTTCACCGAAAATCCTCCGGTACCGCTGGATCGCATGGTGGCGAACTTCAACCTGGACATGATCGGCCGGAACTGGAAGGACACGATCGCCGTGATCGGAATCGAGCATTCGGATCTGGGCAAGACGCTCGAACGGGTCGCGACCGAGCATCCCGAGCTGGGACTGACTACGGTTGGTGATCTGTGGCCGCAGGAGAACTTCTTCGTCCGGTCGGATCACTACAACTTCGCGAAGAATGGCGTGCCCGCGCTGTTCCTCTTCAACGGGACGCACGCCGACTATCACCAGCCCAGCGACTCACCGGAGAAGATCGACGCAGAGAAGGAAGCGCGCGTGGTGCGGCTGATCCACCTGGCCGTCATGACGGTCGGGAATGCCACCGCACGCCCGGAGTGGAATCCCGAGTCGCGGCGTCGCATCGCGCCGCGTCGATAGCGAACCGCAGCAGACACACTTCACCAGAACGATCATGGCGACGACCGAAACCGTGGTGTTCCACCGGTGGGACGACATCCCGCTGGAGACCGTGACGCCGCTCCTCGACCGGAAGCTGATTACCGGCGAACGGATGATGCTGGCGCAGGTGTTCCTGAAGAAAGGGTGCATTGTTCCGCGGCACCAGCACGAGAACGAACAGCTCACCTACATCCTCCAGGGGGCCCTGCGGTTCTGGATCGGAGAGGATGAGAGTCAGGTTCAGGATGTTCGAGCCGGGGAAGTCCTGTACATCCCGTCGAACGTCTGGCACAAGGCGGAGGCGCTGGAAGACACGCTGGACGTGGACGTCTTTTCGCCGCCGCGCCAGGACTGGCTGGCCGGGACCGACGACTATCTGAGACGATAGGTCAGACGTCAGAGTCTCCCCTCCAACGCCCTCTCTCTGACGTTTGGACGCGAGTTCTGCCGCGGCCCGGTCGGCGATGGTCCGGGCGAGCGTCGCGCCCGGTCACTGAGCGGGGCGCGACCGGTGCGTCGGTCGACCTATCGGAGCTTGTGCCTCACGGCGGCGACCACGCCGAGCAGCACACCCAGGACGATGATGAACAGACCGAGTCGAGACTGGGCAACGTGACGATCGGTCTGTGCCACCGCCGCCACCCCATCGGGCATCTGGTAGGTCCCCCCACCGATACTCGTGAGGGCTCGCCGCGCGAAAACGAAGAGTCCAATGCCGCACATCACGAGCACCAGGGCGGCAGCATCCCAGATTCGGTCCGTGAGACGGGGCATCCTTGCGGGGGCAGGAAATCGGGGAGAGAAGAGTCGATCCAGGACGGCGGAGCTGAGCGGCATGTCACCGGCGGGCCCCATGATCCGTCCGCTCGGGCTGTGCGGTCCGTCACCCAGGATTCCTGAGCGTCCGTTAATGGGGTTGCTGGTTCGCTGCGAGACTCGTCCTTTAATCGATGCGACCCATGTCCTTCAGCGGCCGCCACGTCGCGCGTGCCCTTGCCGTCATCTCTCCCCTGGTGGTTGCCGTGCCGGTTACCCGGGCGGTCGCTGCGGGTGACCTGGCTGGTGCGTTCGGAAACCCTCTGGCGCCTTCGGGAACGCGTGCCGAACTGGTCAACGTGCCCAGGGGGACCAGGTCCGGGTCCATGATGTCGCTCGACTCGCTGGCAGGGCGCAGCGGACAGCTTCGTGCGGTGCTGCTCACCGGAGACGAGGTACCGGCCTTCCCTGGCCTGCTCGAGCGCTTTGGCGAGGTGGTGCGATCACCCGGTGTGCGAAGCGTCCCCTTCTCCAGCGAAGGCGCCGAGTTCTCTTTCGTGACGCTCAAGCCGTGGCGCGACAAGCTGGGCAGCTTCATCAACTCGTATCACGTCGGCTGGTGGCCCGGAGAGCGGCGCCTGATGCCCGGCAACTACGACAATCCGATCGGCTTCATCGAGGTCACACCGGACAACGCGGACCTTCGCCTGTCCACGCACTTCACGCTCCGCAGCTTCATCACGCGCGATCAGGATCGCGTCTGGCCCAAGTACGTCGTGATGCGGGAGGAGTTGCTCGACAAGCTGGAGCTGGTACTCACCACGCTCGAAGCGCAGGGCGTGCCAACCCGTCATGTCGTGGTTTTGTCCGGCTTCCGCACGCCGCAGTACAATCAGAAGGCGACGTTCGAAGGCGCGGCGTACGCCAGCCGCCATCAGTACGGCGACGCGGCCGACGTCATCATCGACGCCAACCGGGACGGGCGCATGGATGACCTGAACCGGGACGGCGTCGTGAACTTCCAGGACACCGACGTCATCAATCGCGCCGTCGAGCGCGTGGAGCGCCAGTTTCCCGACCTCGTCGGCGGTCTGGGTCTCTATCATGCCATGGGACCGAGCGGTCCCTTTGCCCACATCGACGTACGCGGAACGCGCGCCCGCTGGTTTAATGACGGCACATCCCGCGCCGTTGCGACCCGTCAGCCCGACCGGCGCGTAACGCCAACCGGCACCTGCAAGGCCCCGCCGGAGTTCGAGCACCTGTGCCGGCCTCGCTGAGTTAGCTGGCCGGCCTGAGTCGTGAGTGCTGGATGCTCGACCTGCTTCCTGGTCCTGGAGCTGGTGCTGGGCCAAAACCCCAGCGCCAGCACGTGTCACCCAGGTCGAGCACCCAGTTCGAGCACCCAGGTCGAGCACCCAGTCGAGCACCCAGTCGAGCACCCAGTCGAGCACCCAGTCGAGCACCCAGTCGAGCACCCAGTCGAGCACCCAGTCGAGCACC
>DASWGU010000038.1:0-21356 GCA_036393555.1 Gemmatimonadaceae bacterium | reverse complement strand
GCAGTCCGCATCCGCCCCGGACGGGACGTCCGCGCCGAGAGCCGGGAAGCTCGGCGCCCGGCGACGCCGTTCGACAGAGGCGCGGGCCGGAATCGAACCGGCGAATGGGAGTTTTGCAGACTCCTGCCTTACCACTTGGCTACCGCGCCACGGAGGAGCAAGCTAACCCCGGCCGACACGGCATCTCAAGCAGGCCGCTCCCCACGTGCGCCATGGTCTCGCGCCGCGGCGCAAGGCAACTTGCTCCGTCGAACCGCGGGATCCGTTCCCCGTCACCCGCCACCCAATGCCCCCGGTGTCCCTCACTTCACTCCAGGACATTCGCGCCGCTCGCCGCGTCATTGGCGACCGCCTCGTGCGTACGCCACTGGTGCCGTCGGCGTATCTGACGGCCCGCACTGGCGCACGCGTCTCGCTCAAGCTCGAACTCTTCCAGGTCACTGGATCCTTCAAGCCACGCGGTGTGTTGAATGCTCTCGAGGCCCTCTCGCCCCAGGAGCGTGCGCGCGGCGTCATCTCCATATCCGCCGGCAACCACGCCCAGGCCCTCGCCTGGGCCGCTACGGCCATCGGTGTTCAATCCGTCATCGTCATGCCCGCCGCGGCCGTGCGAGCCAAGGTCGACGCGACGCGGGGCTACGGAGGAGAGGTTATCCAGACGAACGATGACCTCCTCGCATCGGCGCTCGAGCTCCAGCGCGACCGCAACCTCTGCTTCCTCCATCCCTTCGACGACCCTCGTGTCATCGCCGGACAGGGCACCCTCGGCCTCGAGATCGCCGAGGACGCGCGGGACGTGGGGCTAGTGGTGGTCGGTTGCGGCGGCGGTGGTCTCCTCGCCGGAACAGCAGCGGCCATCAAGGCGCTTCACCCCGAGGCACGCGTGATCGGGGTCGAGCCGTCCGGTGCCGACGCAATGCGTCAGAGCCTCGCCCGTGGCGAACCCGTCCGGCTTGCTGCGACCCGAACGATCGCCGATGGACTCGCCGCACCGTTTGCGGGCACACACACCCTCGCCCACGCGCAGGCCTTCGTCGATGAAGTCGTCGTTCTCGATGACGACGAGATCGTCAGCGGCCTGCAGGTGCTGATGCGCCGCGCTCGCGTTCTGCCCGAACCCGCGGGCGCCGCCGCCACCGCGGCGCTGCTCAGTGGGCGACTGGCGATCCAGCCGGGCGAGCACGTGATCAGCGTCGTGAGTGGAGGGAACGCTGATCCCGACTTCCTCCGGGGTCTTCTGTAGACAGCGTCTGGGAGAGGATGGGCAATCAGGGTTCCTTCCCTCGTCCTCCCTGTTCCTTCCTCGTTGTGTTTTCCCAACGGGCGCTCGTGCCCCGGACGTCCACGTGCGCAAAGGGCCCGCTGGGCCCCATCGCGGCGTACGTCCCCAAACCGCCGACCAGATCCGGGAATCGCCGCTCCACTGACGCGACCGCATCGCTGACGATCCGGACGTCTCGCAGGTCGTGACGCCGATCGCCATTGAGGTCGTCCATGCGGCCGTCACCGTCTCCGTCAATGAGTATGTCCGCTGCGTCTCCATACTGGTGGCGACTCGCCCTCGCGGCCCCCTCATCAATCCGCAGATCGTTGTAGTACGGAGCCCGGAAGCCCGACAACACGACCACGCGCCGCGCAGCCACACCCTTCTGCCGCAGCTCCGCCATTACAAGCTCCAGTTTGTCGACCAGGCGCTCTTCCAGAACTGCGTACTTCGGCCACACGTCCTGCTGGTCCGGGGTGAGGAAGTCACCCAGGCGAAGGTGCGTCGACAGCGGCAGGTCCACATGCGCCGGGGACACCTCGATGAAGCCGTCGGGGTTGAAGTAGTTCGACGCCATCATCCAGCGCTCCGCCGGCCACCATCCCAGGCGATACCGGCCGACGGACTCCCCACGCTTGTCGGCGAACGGACGCATGATGATCAATGCGAAGCTGTCCGTGGCGGTCGCGACCTGCAGGACAGTCGGGCGGGACAGGATCGAATCACCGAACAGCTTCAGGAGCCCCGGTACTGCCTGAGCCTCCGCGGCCGTCAAGGCGGCGAAGCGCAGCGCGCCGCTCCGTCCGCGGAGCGAGTCCGGGAGCACCAGCATGCCTTCCCCGGGACCGGCGGCCGGCGGGGACCGTACGGAGCCCGGCCCCGCCGGATCAAGTGCCTCGTCAGGCAGTGCGCGCCGGGCGACGACAAGCAGCCTCACGATGCCCACCACGCACAGCAGGGCGATGGCGCCACCCAGCAGCCGACCCAGCACGCCAGCCGCCGCGGACCTCGCTGCCGTCACCGTGTGGTCATCCTGCCCGACCGCGCGGACGGTCCTCGAGAGACCCGCGCCTACCAGACAATAGCATACGCCTCGCGCCGCGGATCAGCGCCGGTCATCAGCGCCCCCGATGCGTGCACCACGATCATCTGCGCGCCGCCGAACTCCGCGCTGGGCTCCTGCACCCGCACGGTGTGGCCGCGCCGCTCGAGCGTGGCGATGGTGCCGGCGTCGATCCCCGGCTCCACGCCGATACGGCCGCCGGTATAGCGCCGCCACCGCGCCGCTTCAACGGCCTGCTGGGGCGTCATCCCGAAATGCAGAACGTTGTTCACGATCTGCACGAGTGTCTGCGGCTGCCCGTCGCCCCCCGGCGTCCCGAACGTCATCGCGAGCGAGCCGTCCGCATTGAGTGCCATCGCGGGGGTGAGCGTGTGAAACGGCCGCTTGCCCGGCGCGACGACATTGGGGTGCCCCGGCGTCAAGTCAAACAGCGCCCCGCGGTTGTGGAGGATGATTCCGGTGCCGGGGACCATCCGACCGCTGCCGAACGCCGCGTACAGGCTCTGGATCATCGAGACGGCATTCCCGTCCTTGTCCACGACGCTCAGGTAGATCGTGTCGCCGCTTCCATCGCGCTCCACCTCGGTGCCCGAACCGGCCACCACGGTGTCTCGCCTGATGCGGCTCGCCAGATCGCGGGCGTACGCCTTCGAGATCAGGCGATCGACCGGTACGGCGCTGAAGTCGGGATCGGCGAGGAACCGGTCACGGTCGGCATACGCGAGCTTCGCCCCCTCCGCCAGCAAATGGATGTAATCGGCTGTGTTCCGCGTTGCATCAGGCGGCGTGGCCGCCTCGGCGAGATTGAGGAGTTCCAGGAACGTCATGCCTTGCGAGTTCGGCGGGAATGCCAGCATCGTCCTCCCCGCGTACGTCGTCGAGATGGGCTCCTGCCACTGCGACTGGTGCTTCATGAGATCGGCCGGCGTCAGCAGGCCCCCCTCCGACGCCATGAACGCCGCAATCCGGTTCGACAGTTCCCCGCGGTACAGACCGTCGGCACCCGTCGCTGCCAGCGTTCGCAGCGATCCGGCCAGGTCCCGCTGCACCAGAAGCGCACCAGCTGACGGAGACTTGCCGCCGACCAGGAAGACCCGAGCCAGCGCTGAATCGGCAGCCACCTTGCGTGCGGAGCCGGCGATGTCGAGAGAGAGTCGTGTCGATACCGGGAAACCGCCTTCCGCGTACTCGATCGCCGGCGCCAGGGCGTCGCCCAGCGTGATCGATCCGAATCGCTCGAGCGCGTCCTCCCACGCGCGTACCGCGCCCGGTACGGACACAGAGAGGATCCCGCTTTCGGGGATGCTCCTGAGCTGTTGGTCCCGGAAGAACTCCGGCGTCCCACGAGAACCCGCGCGCCCGCTTCCGTTCAGCGCATACACCCGTCCGGTCCGTGCCTCGCGAATGAGGAGAAAGTTGTCCCCGCCAATGCCGTTCATGTGCGGCCGCACGACGGCTAGGACACCAGCCATGGTGATGGCTGCGTCAATCGCGTTCCCGCCCCGTCGCAGCACCGCGGCACCGGCGGCCGACGCGAGCACGTGATCGGAAACAACCGCTGCCTCGCGGCCCATGACGTCCGGGCGCATCATTCCCTGCGCTCCCAGCCCGCTGACTGGTATTGAAAGCGTCAGACCGGCAAGCAGACCAGCCAGCAACAGCTGCGCTTCGCGCGTCGGGTTGAGGAGGAGTCGTGACATCAGGTCTCCAGACAGGGAAGAGACGAGGGCGCGCCACCGCCCGGATGACGAACTTCATGCCGGCCCAAAACGGCGTCAATGATGCTCGCTGTTGCGCTCGTATGAGCGCCAGTGGAATTCGGATCGGCCCCTTTCCCGATCCGGAACGCATGACGGCCGGCCTGTGATGACGTCGGATTCGCTAGGATCGCCACCATCTCCATGCTACCGGAGCAACCATGCGTAAGTGGATTCCGCTCATCATCATCCTGGCGACCATGGTCTTCGCGGCCGTTGTGTACGACCGACTGCCCGAGCGCATGCCGGTCCATTGGAACGCGCGTGGTGAGGTGGACCGCTACGGTTCGCGCCTGTGGAGCGCTTTCGGCCTGCCGGTGTTCCTGCTCCTCATCTGGGGCCTGCTCCGGGCCATCCCGTACATCGACCCGCGTCGGGCCAACATCGAGAAGTTCCGCAGGACGTATGAGGATCTGATTGTCGTGGTCATCGCCAGCACGTCGCTCATTCAGGTCGCCACGATCGGAGCGGCCCTTGGCTGGCCGGTTTCCGTCGGACGCGTCGTACCCGTGGCCGTTGGCCTGCTCTTCATGTTCCTGGGCAATATCCTGCCCCGTTTCCGATCCAACTGGTTCATCGGGATCCGCACGCCTTGGACGCTGTCCAGCGACACGGTCTGGACGAAGACCCATCGGTTCGGCGGCCGTCTCATGCTGGCGGTTGGCGCGTTGCTCGTCGCCGCGGGCCTGATCGGGTCCGCGATGTGGCTGACCGTGGCGGTTGCCGGAGCCGTCGGTATGGCCATTGGGGTGATCCTGTATTCCTACATCGTCTGGCGCACCGAACGCGGCGAGGCTGAGGTGCCGTAATCGATTGTGAAACAAATAGTTACGCACTGTTATCATCGAAGGAATTTCGTCGCACGGGCTCAAGCTCCCAGCGGAGTCCGCGGCAGGCCGGCGGCTTGGTTCCCACAAGGGAACACACGAATCAGCTCAACACAATCCACTTTCAAGCTTCGCCCATTGACCGGAGATTTGTGCACACTCGGCGACTTCCATTGCACAAATTGCACAGATTCGCTTAATTGACGGCCTTCTGATCGTCGATCGGTGCGATTCTTGCAAGATAGGTGTCACACCACGTACAAACCGACCTTCTCACAGACCCCTCCTCGAATCCCGAATGACAACCACCAGCCCCCCACGAAAAGCCGTCCTGCAGGCTATCGCCGCGAGCTCCGCCAAGCCCCATGCGCCGCTGTCGAATGGTACGGCACCCAGTGTCACCACACCGGTTTCGGAGTACTTCGGGATAAACACCTTCGGCGTTCAGCAGATGCGCGCCAAGCTGCCGAAGGAAGTCCTGGAGACACTGGTCAGCGCTATTCGCCACGGCAAGAAGCTCGACATCGAGATCGCGCCGACGGTTGCGCAGGCCATCAAGGAATGGGCTATGTCGCGCGGTGCCACCCATTTCACTCACTGGTTCCTCCCGCAAACCGGCCTCACCGCCGAGAAGCACGACGCCTTTCTCACGTTCGATGAGAACGGACAACCGATCGAGCAGTTCTCGGCGTCGCAGCTCATCCAGAGCGAACCGGATGCCTCCTCGTTCCCCTCTGGGGGACTGCGGGCGACCTGGGAGGCACGGGGCTACACCGCCTGGAATCCTGCCAGTCCGGTTTTCGTCTTCGAGTCCGGTGGAGCGCGCACGCTGTGCATTCCGTCGGTCTTCATCGGCTACAACGGCGAAGCGCTCGACGAGATGACGCCACTGCTCCGCAGTTCCGACGTCCTCTCCGCCAAGGCGATCGAGCTACTGGAGCTGCTGGGCGACAAGGGCGTGTACCGCATCTACACCACGTTAGGCCCGGAACAGGAGTACTTCCTGATCGACCGGCAGCACTTTGCCATGCGCCCCGACCTGGTCATGGCGAACCGCACGCTCCTCGGCGCAGCGCCCCCCCGCGGCCAGCAGTTGGAGGACCATTACTTCGGCGGCATTCCCGATCGTACGCAGGCCTGCATCGCCGAGGTCGAGCACGAGCTGTACAAGCTCGGCGTCCCCATCGTCACCCGGCATAACGAGGTCGCGCCGTCGCAGTTCGAGATGGCCCCGGTCTTCGAGGAGACGGATCTCGGCGTCGACCACAACCAGCTGGTGATGGCGGTCCTTCGGCGCGTGGCGCTCCGGCACGGCCTGCAGGCCATCGTCCACGAAAAACCCTTCGCCGGCATCAACGGTTCGGGGAAGCACTGCAACTGGTCCATGGCCGTCGCGTCGGACAATACGCTCGACGGCCTCAATCTCCTGAAGCCGGGGCACACGCCGCACCAGAACGTCCGCTTCCTGGTCTTTCTGGCGGCGGTCCTGAAGGGCGTACACGAGTACGCGGGCCTGCTCCGGGCGGGTATCGCCACGTCCGGCAACGAGCATCGGCTCGGTGCCAACGAGGCGCCTCCGGCCATAATCTCGGTCTTCATGGGCGCCATGCTGACGCGCCTCATCGAGGACATCATCAAGGGCAAGGAGGCCGAGCGTGGTGCCGAGCAACAGTTGATCAAACTCGGTGTCGCCAAGCTCCCCGAGATCGAGAAGGACAACACCGACCGCAATCGAACGTCACCGTTTGCCTTCACTGGCGCCAAGTTCGAGTTCCGCGCCGTGGGGGGTGGTCAGTCCATCGCCTGGCCCATCACGCTGCTGCATGCGGCCGTGGCCGGCGCGATCGACGACATCACGAAGCAGATCAGGGCCGAGCGCCGGAAGACGCGCAAGGTCGATGACGCCGTCATGAAGGTTGTACGCAAGGTGTTTCGTGAGACGACGCCGGTACGATTCGAGGGGAACAACTACGCCGAGTCGTGGGTGAAGGAAGCGGCGAAGCGCGGCCTCCCCAACCTGCGACGGGCACCCGAAGGACTCGGACAGCTCATGACAAAGAAGTCGCAGGACCTGCTGGTCGGACTCGGGATCCTGACGCGGGCGGAACTCGATTCCCGTTATCATGTGCGGATTGAGCGCTACTTGAAGGACATCCTGATCGAAATGCACACGCTCGGCGAGATGATCGACACGCTGGTCCTTCCCGCAGCCTACGGCTACGCCGGATCACTGGCGTCGACGGCCGCCCAGGCCAAAGCGGCGGGGATCACCGAGATCCCGCAGGTCGACCGCGCGAACGAGATCGGTCGTCTGGCCAGGCAGTTGAAGACGAAGCGGGACGCGATGGTCAAGCTGCGTGACCGAGCCGAGTCGATGCACGACGACCCGACCAGGGTCGCCACGCTGCTGACCAGCGAAGGCGCCAACGCGATGGTTGCCGCCCGCGAGGTGTGCGACCGGCTGGAGCTGTTGATTGCCGACGACATGTGGCCGCTGCCGAAGTACCGGGAGATGCTGTTCCCGGTCTAGCTCCGCATGTCATCTGAGCCAGCGCCCCGGTCCGCG
The DNA here is from genome assembly GCA_036393555.1 of Gemmatimonadaceae bacterium. GTDB lineage: Bacteria > Gemmatimonadota > Gemmatimonadetes > Gemmatimonadales > Gemmatimonadaceae > JABWBJ01. Next base: position 13,879 of record DASWGU010000038.1, on the reverse strand, counting down.
GTTGCGGCCGGGGCAGTCCAGTTGATCCCGGTCTCGGCGGTACCGGTTCGCGGTATCCCGGTCTCCCCGGCCTCAAAGCACGCTGTTCAGAGTCTCCGCGCTCACGTTGGCTCCGCACAGCACGACGACCACGCGCCGGCCCCGCAGCGCCGCGCCGAGACGCCAGGTCGCCGCTACTGCCACGCCCGCCGAGCCCTCGACGAGCAGGTGTTCCTCGACGATGCAGTGACGCATCGCCCCGGCAATCTCGGATTCCGGCAGCTCGATCCACTCGTCCACCAGGTCGCGGCAAAGTGGAAAGGTCACCGAGTCGGTTTCGATTCCGCCGGCGGTTCCATCCGATAGCGTGGGATACGTCGGCACGACCACCACGTGCCCCGCCTGGACCGAGCGTGCCATGACCGGGGACTGCTCCGGCACGGCGCCGATCACCCTGACGGCCGGCGCAGACGCCTTGAGGCAGGCTGCAATCCCGGCTATCAGACCGCCGCCACCGACCGACACGATGACTGTGTCCATCTCCGGCGCCTGTCGCCGCAGCTCCACCGCAACGGTCCCCTGTCCCGCGACAACCGCCAGGTCGTTGTAGGGCGAGATGTATGTGCGATAGGACGATCCCGCGACGCGCCGGGCTTCCAGCTCGGTGTCCAGACCATCTGTCCCGAACAGACGAACCTCGGCGCCGCGCCGCCGCATGGCAGCAATCTTCGCCGACGATGCCGCTTCAGGGACATAGACCGTCACCGGGATTCCCAGACTTGATCCGGCCTGCGCTACCGCAATCCCGTGGTTTCCGGATGACGCGGCCACTACACCACGACTGAGTTCGTCGGCCGGAAGAGTCAGGAGCCTGTTCGTCGCTCCGCGCAGCTTGAAGGAGCCCGTGAGTTGCTGGTTCTCGCACTTCAGAGACACGTCCGCGCCAACCGCCTCCCCGAGCGCAAGCGACGGGATGAGCGGTGTCTCCAGCACGTGGGGACGGATCCGCCGCTCCGCGAGGGCGATTTCGCCCGGAAGCGGCTCGGTCATCAGGCGCAACGCCTCATGCGAGGCCCGGCCGGAACTCGGATTGCTGACTCATGATCGAACTGTGACCTGTGACCTAATATTTCAGGAGATAGTTCTCCATTTCCCACTGTGTCACCTGGGTGATGTACTCCCGCCACTCTGTGCGCTTGGCACTGAGGAAATTGCGTGCGACGTGGTCCCCGAGCGCGACGAGTATCACATCGTCCTTCTCGAGTTCATCGCACGCCTCGTTCAGATCGTGCGGAAGGTCATCGATCCGGAGACGACGCTTCTCCCGGTGAGACATCTCGAAGATGTTCGTATCAACCGGCTCGCGGTAATCGGCCTGGGTGGCGATGCCATCGAGCCCCGCGGCCAGCATCACGGCCAGCGACAGGTACGGACTGGCCGACGGGTCGGGCATCCGCAGCTCGACGCGAGTGCCTGCCCCCCGCCGATCCGGAACCCTGATGAGCGGCGACCGGTTGCGCATTGACCAGGCGACGTTCACGGGAGCCTCGTAGCCCGGCACCAGTCGCTTGTACGAATTCACCAGAGGATTCGTGATGGCGGCGAATCCCCGGGCGTGCCGCAGCAGGCCGCCGATATAGTGCAGGGCAACATCGCTCAGCTCCCACTGAGCACCCTGTTGCCAGAACGCGTTCTTCCCTTCGCGGAACAGCGACTGGTGCGTATGCATGCCGCTCCCGTTCTGCCCGAAGATCGGCTTGGGCATGAACGACGCGAGCAGGCCGAACTGCTGCGCCACGTACTTCACCACGAAGCGGAACGTTGCGATGTTGTCGGCCGTGGTCAGCGCATCGGCATATCGGAAGTCGATCTCATGTTGCCCGTGCGCCACCTCGTGGTGCGCGGCTTCCACCTCGAAGCCCATCTGCTCCAGAGCGCCGACGATCGCCCGCCGCGCGTCCTCGCCGAGGTCCGCCGGAGCCAGGTCGAAGTACCCGCCGACATCATGGGTGACCGTGGTTGGCTCACCCCGTTCGCCGGGCCTGAAGACGAAGAACTCGGCCTCCATTCCAGCGTTCATCGTAAACCCCAGCTCCGCAGCCCGGGCGATCTGGCGACGCAGCACGGCGCGTGGGTCTCCGTCGAACGGCGTGCCGTCCGGCTGGTTGATGTCGCAGATCAGCCGAGCCACGCGACTGCCGGCATCGCCCCAGGGAAAAATCCGGAACGTCGACAGGTCCGGTGCGAGCAGCATGTCCGATTCCTCGATCCGGACGAATCCCTCGATCGACGAACCGTCGAACATGATGTCGCCCGCCAGCGCCTTCTCGAACTGCGATCGCGGGACCTCCACGTTCTTGTTGACGCCGAGGATGTCCGTGAACTGCAGTCGGAGAAACCGGACGTTCTGGGCGGCCATCAGAGCCAGCAGATCCTGGCGAGTCGCCCCGGTGAAGTCGTTTGTGTTCGACACCCTGTCGTGCGGTAGTGGAGGGGGATACGGCACCACCCGGGGTGTGCCGTTCCGTCGCGTGGGCAGATAGCATACGCCCTGCACCATGCACCCTCAACGGGCTGCCCGACCGTGCACGAGGGTGGCGGGGCCCGTTCCAGCGTCGTGGGGATGTCTCAGGGAATCGGCCACGTCCCTACTGCCAGCAGGCTCTTTATACTGTCTTTCGTCACGCATCGCCGCGGACCACGCGATCGGTGTCATCGCGCCGTATCAGATCAATCCGCCAACGCGCGACAGGACCGGCTGGCCGCCTTTCAGTCAATTCCCTTCATGCCGAAGTCAACGAACGCCAGCTCCCGCCGACGTGGGACCCCCACGCCCTGCCCGAATTGCGGGGCACCCGCCGCGGGTCGCTTCTGCGCGGAATGCGGCGCCATCATCGGCGAGGCGTCCTGCGCATCCTGCGGAGCGATCCTCACCCCGGGCGCGAAGTACTGTCACGAGTGTGGCACGCCCGCCGGAGCGGGGCGGCCGGCAGCCGGGGTCTCGGCACGTTCGCGTCCTGAGGCGCGGCGGGCGGCGCCTCAACCCCGTTCGAATCTCACCTGGATTCTGGCCGCCGCCGCGTTCGTGATTCTGGTCGTGATTTTCGCAGCCCAGCGGGCCGGACAGGAGGGACCACAGGCCACTGCCGCCGGGGGGGCCATGGGCGGGGCCGGCGCCGTGGACATCGCCTCGATGTCGCCGCGGGAGCGCGCCAGCCGGCTGTTCGACCGCGTCATGCGGCTGCAGACCCAGGGCAAGACAGACAGTGCCACCTTCTTTGCGTCCATGGCACTCGGCGTCTACGAATCATTGGGGCCGCTCGACGCCGACCTGCGCTACGACTATGGTCGCATCGCTGAGGTGGGCGGCAACCTGGACATCGCCCAGGCGCAGGCCGATTCCATCCTGCTGCAGTCGCCCGATCACTTGCTCGGCCTCATCCTCGCCTCGTCCGTTGCCGCCGCGCGCAACCAGGACGACCGCGTCGCGGCGCTCAACAGTCGGCTACTGGCCGCGGAAGCGGCACAACTGGCAACCGGGCTTCAGGAGTACGTCCTTCACCGCACCGACATCGACGCCGCGATTGCCGCGGCGCGGCGTCGCCAGGCAGGAGCATGACACGAATCATCAATGTCGGCCACAGCCCCGACTCCGACGACGCCTTCATGTTCTACGCGCTCGCCGAAGGACTGATTGACACCGGCGACCTCGAATACCGGCACCAGTTGCAGGACATCGAGACCCTGAACCAGCGAGCCCTCCTAGGGGAACTCGAGGTCACGGCCGTCTCCATTCATGCCTTCGCGTATCTCGCGGACCGCTACGCCTTACTGGCGAGCGGCTCGTCCATGGGGGACCGGTACGGTCCGCGGCTGGTGTCAGGCACGCCGGCCAGCCTCGAGGCAGCTCGAGGAAAGCGCATCGCCGTCCCCGGACTCATGACGACCGCGTACCTGGCGCTACGCCTCGCTCTGGCCGAATTCGAGGCTGTGCCCGTCCCGTTCGACCAGATCGAAAACGCCGTCAAAGAGGGCTCGGTCGATTTCGGACTGTTGATACACGAGGGCCAATTGACGTACGGCGAGTCTGGCTTGAACCTCGTCTGCGATCTGGGAGAGTGGTGGTTCCAGGCAACTGGGCTGCCTTTGCCACTCGGGGGTAACGTCGTCAGAAAGGACCTTGGAACGCAACTGATAGGCCTAATTTCGCGACATCTACGCGCCAGTATAGACTTTGCATTGAGTCACCGGGAAGGTGCGCTCGACCATGCTATGAAGTATGCCAGGGGGCTGGACCGGTCCAACGCGGATACCTTCGTGGGCATGTATGTCAACCAATGGACGCAGGACTACGGAGATCGGGGACGTGAGGCCGTCCATGCGCTCCTCACGCAAGGCTTCGAAGCGGGAGTTATCCCCCACCGGGTGGCGGTGGAATTTGCTGACTGACAATCGGAACCTCGTCCTTTCACCGGGCGGGCCGAAGCCACTGCACATTCTCATTCGGCTATTGACAGGCCCCTCGACGCCCGGGTGCTCGTCCCGGACGCGGTCACGCGCCCGCTGGCCTAACGGTCCCGCGTTTCTCGCGGGCCCGGGCTCCTGCTTGACGGCGGAGCCTCACGATTGTACTACGGTGTCGCGCGGCAGTGATGAATGCCGCGATCGTTGGGTTCGTCCGTAACCCCGCCGCCCGGCCCCGGCATAGGCACGAAGCGGCAGAAACAATAGGGGCTGGTTCACCAGCCGATCGAACGCCAAGGAGGCGCGCATGCCGCGTGATGAGGATCTGACCAGACCCTTTCTCTTCTCCGACGATGATGACGAGGACATCGGCTACGGTGGTTCCTCGTACGAAGACGATGATGACGAGGAGGAGTCGGCTTGGGGAGGTGGGAAGGCGAGCAGCGGCCTGTGGGACGAACCGGAAGAGGCCTCCCTGGAGGAGGACGAGGAGCTCGCCGAACTGACCGAGGAACGGGCTGCTCCGGAGGAGGAAGAAGAGGTCGTGTTCGGCGCACCGCCTCCGGCACCCCGTGGCCGGGGCACGAAGGCGGCCGCCGCTACACCGGCAGCACCGGCCGCAGCAGCAGCGCCCGTCCCGCCCAAGTCCGGTCCCGCGGCAGCCCCGAAGCCGAAGGCGGCCAAGGCCACCCCGGACAGAACGCCAGCAAAGAAATCGGCCGTCATGAAAAAGAAGGCGCCTGCCCCGAAGCCGGCCACGGCGAAGAAGGCGACGACGAAAAAGAAGCCGGCACCGAAGGCCAGGGCCGGGAAGCCGAAGAAGGCAAAGGCCACAACGCGGAAACCGCTACGCAAGGCGCCGGCCCGAAAGAGCACCGCCAGGAAAGCCAAGGGCAAGAAGTAGCCGGAGCCCGGGCCGCAAACGGAGTGGATGTGCGCCGAGCCCGGGAAGCAGGGGTCTCGGCCCGCTTGCTTCGCCTAGCGGAGGCTTGCCGCGACCGGGTAATGTTGCCGAATGGCGGATACCCCGCTCGCATTGCTTCGGGCGCACGCCCGCCACGCGCCGTGGAACGCACGAGGCCTCGCTGCGCACGTTACCGCCCTGGTTGATTCCGCGGGCGTCCGTCCCACCAACGCGTCTGCTCGAGCAGCCCCCTCGGCCAGGGCTGTGCGCTTCTATGTGTCAAACCGGCTCCTCGATCGGCCCGACGGCGTGGGAACGTCCGCGACCTACAACTACCGCCATTTCCTTCAGCTGCTCGCCATCAAGCTCCGCCAGCGCGAGGGCACCACGCTGGAGGGAATTCGCGACGAGCTGTTGACAACCACGGGGGACGCGCTGGAACGCCGCGTGGCGCAGTCGCTGGCCCCCGTGCTGCTGACCGGGACCGCGACGGTCGCGCGACTCGACGATGAAACCCCGGCGTCGTGGCGCCGAGTGCCGGTCGCCGACGGCGTGGAACTCCACCTGCGGGACGACTCTCCAGCGGCGCGGGAAGACGTCATCGTCGCCCTCCGCGAAGCAATCCGGTCAACGTTAGGCAGGTCGGACATGCGATGACCTCCCTCTCCGCGGAAACGATCTCGTCACCTGGTCGGGGCGCCGGCGAGGAGCTGCGCGGGACGACCATGGTCCTGACCGGCGTTGGCCGCCCGGGGCAGCTGGGCGAAGTCGTGGCCGAGCGGTTTGCCCGGCGCGGCGTGCACCTCGTCCTCGTCGATCGGGCAGCGGAACGGTCGGAGCGGCTCGCTTCAATGCTGCAGACGCTCGGGGTAAAGGCGCGTGCCTTTGGCTGCGATCTCACTGATGTGGACCAGGTCACCGACCTCGCCAGCCAGGTGGCCCTGTTCTCAGAGGGTATCAGTGGCCTGGTGCACCTCGCCGGCGGCTACGTCAACGGTGCGCCGGTGGCCGATCTGGACCCGACGCTGTGGCACCAGCTCCTGGCCATCAATCTGACGACCGCCTTCGTCACCAGTCGGGCGTTTCTGCCGTTACTCCGAACCGGTCGGGGCGCGATGGTGTTCTTCTCGTCGACCGCCGCCCTGCCCGGGGCCGGTGTGGCCAACTCCTCGGCGTACGCCGCGGCGAAGGGCGGTGTCATCACCCTCATGCGCGCCATCGCTGCCGAGGAACGCGAAGCTGGTGTACGGGCCAATGCACTCGCTCCACTGGCTATCCGAACGGAAGCGAACCGGTTGAGCATGGGAGAAGATCACCGGTACGTGGAACGCGAAACGGTCGCGGATTGGGCGTGGTGGCTCTGCACCGCCGCGGCCGGTCCGGTCAGCGGCCAGGTCATCAGGTTGGGGTGATCGCGTGGCGACCGGACCCGACTCGCCCGGCCACGCGGACGACCCAGCCGCCCGCCGGACCCCAGCGCGGATCGCTCTCCTCGATCGGGGTCTGGAGTCGCTTCCCCTCTTCCGCTTGAGTGACTCTTCGGACGGTGGTGCCATCGTATTCGCCCCCGAGTCCGGAGGCCGGTGGCGGGTACTGCCGGCGCCCAGTGACCGACTCCCGGGCACGTTTGATCAGGACGTGTACGTCGAACTGTGTCGACGGTATCACGAATGCGGTGCTCCAACCGATGGCGCCGTCACGTTCACGCTCCATGCGTTCCTGCGCTCCATTGGCCGGCGAGCCGATGGTCGCACCTACGAACAGCTCCGCGGGGCTCTGGTCCGGCTCGAGCGAACAACCCTGGAATCGCAGGAAGCGTACTGGAGCGCCACGACCGGCCACCCCGCGGATCTCCGTTTTACCGTGCTGTCGAGCGTGAGCATCGATCGTCGCCGGCAGGCCGACAAGAGCCAGCTTTCCCTGTTCGCGACACTGTCTTCTTCAGAACCGGGCGACGCCCGCGTCGTGCTCTCGCAGGCCATTCGTGCCAACCTGGCTGCGGGTCATTCGACGATGCTACTGACGCCGCATTACTTCGCCCTGTCCTCACCCGTAGCACGTCGACTGTATCGACTGGTCGAAGTCTCCCGATCCGAAGGTAATCTCGCCTGGCGGGTGGGATTGGACCGGCTGGCCGAGCGTGTGCCGCTGACTCAGCACTACCCGTCTCATCTGGCACGTGTGCTGCAGCCGGCTCATGAGATGCTCCTTTCGGCCGGAATCGTCCGGACCGCCGAGATCCGTCAGCACCGAAAGAGCTGGGTCGTGGAATACGTGCTGGCCGGTCGCGGGAGGTAGCTGAGGTGTGACGGTTCGCCCCTGGCGACTTGCGGGAGGGCCGTCAAGTGGTGTTAGCATTCGTGAGTCCGCCGAACCGTGGGGCGGGCCCGGCAATGCGGTGACGTCACTTCGGCTTGCCACGTCCGGGTTTGAGGCCGCCGGGAACTCCCGGTGTACGCGCACGTATTCAGAAGTCCGGTCCCTCTTCCAAGGTGAGTCGATGTCCGGAGCCCGCAGAGCTGCCATAATCGGTCTGGTACTCATTCCCGCCGTCGCCGGCGCATTTGTCGTGCAGGACCGTGCGTCGCGCGAGGGTGGCCGTCTCTTCGCGCAGGTCCTCGACCTGGTGTCGGCGCGCTTTGTGGACTCCGTCAACGCCGCCGACCTGTACGAGAAAGCCGCCCGAGGTCTGGTGACACAGCTGCAGGATCCGTACTCCGAGCTCATGTCACCCCGGCAGCTGACCCAGTTCAATACCACGACCGCGGGCCGGTACGGCGGCATCGGCATGCGCATCGAGGAGCAGCCGGGCAAGGGCGTTACCATCGTCGCGGTCTTCCCGAACACGCCGGCCGAGGCAGCTGGCATCCGCGAAGGCGATATCATAGTCGGCGTCGACACCATCTCGGTCCGCGGCTGGAATTCGCGTCGTGTCGCGGATTCGCTGACCGGCACCCCCGGCACCAAGGTCAACGTGACCTTCGCACGCCCCGGTGTTACCGAGCCTATCAAGGCCACGTTCGTTCGTGCCCTGATCCGCGTGCCGGCCGTGCCGTACGCCATCGTCTTCGAGGGCGGAATCGGCTACATCCCGCTGCAGGGGTTCAACGAAACCTCGACCAACGAACTCGCACGCGCTGTTTCATCTCTGCAGGCACAGGGCGCAAGGGGCCTCGTTCTGGACCTGCGCAACAACCCGGGCGGGTTCCTCGATCAGTCGCTTTCCATCACGAACCTGTTCCTGAAAGAGGGACAGGAGATTGCCAGCGTGCGCGGCCGGAATGTCGAGCCCCAGACCTATTACGCCCGCGAGAAGCCAATCGCCCCGACGCTCCCGCTCGTCATACTGACCGACCAGTCCTCCGCGTCGGCATCGGAGATCGTGGCCGGAGCCCTTCAGGACCACGACCGCGCGGTGGTCGTCGGCACTACCTCGTTCGGAAAGGGCCTGGTGCAGACCGTCTTCAACCTGGACGGCGGGTACGCGCTGAAGATGACGACGGGCAAGTGGTACACGCCCAGCGGACGCAGCATTCAGAAGGAACGGCGGCTCACCGAGGACGGCGCCTGGGTCGAAGTGGATCACGACTCCCTCGAGGGACCTGAGGCGGTCCGGCCAGTCTTCCGTTCGGACGCCGGACGGACAGTGTTCGGCGGCGGGGCGATCACCCCTGACCTGATCGTCCGGCCGGACACCTTCACCACTGTGGAGCAGGAATACCGGCGGGCCACGGCAGCCAAGTCGCAGGACATCTACGTCACCCTCTACGACTACGCGTACGAGTTGAAGGGGAACGTGAAGCCGGATTTCCAGGTTCAGGCAGCCTGGCGCGAGGAGTTGTACCGCCGGTTGACCGCCAAGGGTGTCGAAGTCGACCGCAACCTGTACGAAGGCGCCAGGCGCTACATCGATCGGGAACTCGAAGTGCGCATCACGCGTCTCGCGTTCGGTGACTCGACCGCGCGCCGACGCACCCTCGTCGACGACGCCCAGCTGCGCCAGGCACTCGACCTGTTGCGCCGCGGGCGCTCCCAGCAGGACCTCTTCGCCCTCGTCACCGCCAGCGCCCGGAAGTAGATTCGACGCATGCGACGAACCGCTCATACCGCCGCCACGATCCTCGTGGCGGCGTTTGCGTGTACGACGGAAGAGCCTGCGGTCCTTGTGGACGCACAGCCCGGCGAGGGACACCTCGCCAGCATCCGCCAGGTCACCTTCGGCGGGGAAAACGCCGAGGCGTACTTCAGCCCCGACGGAGAGTGGCTCACGTTCCAGTCTACGCGTGACGGCCGTACCTGCGATCAGCAGTACGTCATGCGCATCGACGGCAGCGAGCTGACCCAGGTGTCCAACGGTTCAGGAAAGACCACTTGCGGCTGGTTCCTCCCGGATGGCCGCCGGCTGTTTTTCGGGTCGTCACACGCCCACGACTCGACGTGTCCGCCGCGGCCGGATCCGTCGCAGGGGTACGTGTGGGGCCTGGACCGGTTCGACCTGTACACCGTGAACCGCGATGGTTCGGGGCTCCAGCGCCTGACGAACCACGACGCGTATACCGCGGAGGGTATCCTCTCCCCCGATGGCACACGGATCGTGTTCACGTCGCTCAAAGACGGTGATCTCGACATCTACACCATGAACGTTGACGGCAGCGACGTGCGCCGACTGACGACGACACCGGGATACGATGGCGGACCGTGGTGGTCGCCCGATGGGACGAAGATTGTCTACCGCGCGTGGCATCCTCCGGACTCTGCCGGCCTGGCCGACTACCAGGCACTGCTCGAGCAGCGGATGGTTCGGCCGAGCCGCATGGAGCTCTTCGTCATGAATGCCGACGGGTCCGACCAGCGGCAGATCACCACGCTGGGAGGCGCCAATTTCGGACCGTCGTGGACGCCGGACGGCCAGCGGATCGTCTTCTCGTCGAACTACAAGAACCCTCGCAGCAGCAACTTCGACCTCTACTTGATCAACCTCGACGGGTCCGGGCTGGAGCAGGTGACCACGCACGACCAGTTCGACGGCTTCCCCATGTTCAGTCCGGACGGCAAGCGGATTGTCTGGGCGTCCAATCGGGGAGATACCGGACAGGGCGAGACCAACCTGTACGTCGCCGAGTGGCGGAACCAGTGATCCTTCGGGGGATCCTCCTCTTCCCCCCACGCCCGGCGGGGCCCTACAATCAACGCTCGATTCGAACGCGGAGCGCTCGTCATGCTTTGGGCCGTTATCGGCGGCGTACTTGGGATTCTCATTGTGAAGGGCGTCAAGATCATCGGACAGGCCGAGGTGATCGTGGTGGAGCGCCTGGGACGTTTTCACCGCGTCGCGCGGTCGGGCCTGAACTTCCTCGTGCCCTTCGTCGAACGGCCCCGCCACCTCGACGTGCGCTACGTCGACACCGATGTGTCCGGACTGCGACGCATCACGTCCGGCTCGTCCGCCCGCATCGACCTGCGTGAGCAGGTCCTCAACTTCCCGAGCCAGTCGGTCATTACGAAGGACAACGTGACCATCGACATCGACGCCGTGCTCTACTATCGCGTCGCGGATCCGCAAAAGGCCACGTATGCCGTTCAGAATCTCCCGTACGCGCTCGAGACCCTGACACGCACGACGCTTCGCAACATCGTTGGTGAAATGGAGCTGGACAGCACGCTCGCCAGCCGCGAACTCATCAACAGGCGCATGCGCGAGGTGATCGAGGAGGCTTCCATTGGCTGGGGCGTCGACGTCACCCGGGTGGAATTGCAGGCGATTGAACCGCCCAGGGACATCCAGACGGCCATGGAACTGCAGATGCGCGCCGAGCGGGAGCGGCGCGCCGCCGTCACGACGGCGGAGGCGGGCAAGCGCGCCGCCATCCTGGAAGCGGAGGGAGTGCGGGAGTCGCAGATCCGCCGCGCCGAGGGTGAGCGGGAGGCCGCGATACTGCGGGCGCAGGGCCAGGCGGAAGCGCGCCTCACGACGGCGCAGGCCGAAGCCGAGGCTATTCAGCGCATCGCAGCGTCACTCCCCGAAGGACACGCGGGGATGTACCTCCTCGGCCAGAAGTACCTCGACGCACTCCCGGCGATCACCCAGGGAAAGGGCTCCACGGTGTTTCTGCCGGTTGAAGCCTCAGGTGTGATGGGTGCGCTGGGCGGGCTGGGAGAGGTTCTGAGAGCGTCCGCTGGTACTGGATCTGCCGCCGAACCCGGGGCAGCCGCCCGTCCGAGTTCGTTGCTCAAGGGTGCGGGAAAGCCCGCTGAAAAGGACTGAGGTTTGGCACCTCCGATCGATCGTGATCGTGCGGAGCGCATCGCGCGCAGCCACTCCTGCGAGCGGTGTCTGGAGTACAGCTTCAAGAAACTCGTGGTGCGTCCGGCCAACCCATCACAGTCGGAGTTGGGCGCCGCCTGGACCGTTGCCCGGACCTGCGGTGTGTGCGGTCTGGAGCAGGACCTGGCACTCGACGCCGAGGGCGACATCCTCTACATCGGCTGAGTCCACAGCAGCGGTTGCTCCAACGGTCATGCGACCGTGGGCGTATGCAAGGGGCGATTAGACGGACCCGCTGCGGGTTCGCAGGGGACTCTGCCGCAGGTAGGCGAAGCGCCGGCTACCAGCGTTTGGATCGGTGTATGTCCTTCGGCACCGACAACTTGGAGTTGAGTCCTTTGGTGGTTAGTTTTCCAACATGCACCGCCCGGAGACGGGTGAGCTGATTGGTTTCCAGTAATTGGAGGACTCATGCGCAAGCCTCGTCCGGCGACGTACAACCCCGCGCAAGCGCTCCATCTGATCGCGAGCGATCGCACCGGGTCTCCTTTGAGCTGCCCTTCCTGCTCGGGGAGCATTGAGAGATCACCCTCACTGACGCCGCCGGCACCGCATTCGCATGTTACGCTTCGCTGCACGCAGTGCGGCCGCGTGGCGCGCTACATCGCGGGTGCCGCCTAGTATTCCAACAGTAATCCAGTACGAACCCTGCATGTTCTGATCTGCGCTCCCGGACGCCTTCGTACGGGAGCGTTGCTTTTGTTCCGGGGCATTGCCGCTTCGGAATCGTCGTACCCGAACCAGCCGGGCGACAACCCGCAAGTCCTGCCGGCGTCGAGTACAAGTCTCACCACATGTCCCACCGGGTAGGAGAGGACCAGCTGCAATGGCACGCATCACCGGAACCGTGAAGTGGTTCAACGACGCCAAGGGATTCGGGTTCATTTCCCATGAAGGCGGACCCGACGTGTTTGTCCACTTCAGTGCGATCCAGTCGACCGGATTCAAGTCCCTCGCTGAGGGCGATGCGGTCGAGTTCGAGATCGTGCAGGGCCAGAAGGGACCCCAGGCGGCGAACGTCGTGAAGACCTGAGGAGACCCGGTCTTTGTGGTAGCCGGTCCGCGCAGACCGACGCGCCCCCCGCTGGGGGCGCGTTTGCGTCTTACCCGAGGGCCTAATCGATCCTCATTACTAACTAACAACATGGTTGTTGACTAGTTACTGAGCAGGCGTCTGTAGTGCTGTCTCGTTGAGGTCCTGTAACGCCGGGACCGCCAAGTCGTCGTTAGAGGACGTGCGCCACCTCATGCCTCCGATGACTGCCGACAATCCCCTTTATCAACGCGATCTTCCCGGAGGCGGTCACGTAAACGTCCGTGAGGATCCGGCTTCGAGAACGGGTGCGCATCGCGGCTATGTGTCGGTGGAGCGGAGGAACGATCCGGCCCGCCGTGACGGTCATTCACCACCGGTTGTTGCTTCGGCCGAGGGATCGTCCCGAAGGAGCGTTTTCCAGGAGCTCCTCGAGATTGCGGCGGACAACGTCGCCGTCGCCCGGGCTCTACTGCAGTGGCAGAGCGACGGACGCGCTCGATTCTAGCCGCTTCGGCCTTGTGGCAACGAAGAGGCCCCGCAGAACGTGATTGTCGGCGGGGCCTTGTTCCAATTGCGGGTACCGTCCCCGCCTCATCGTGTTGCCAGAACCTCCAGTGGCAACTCCATCTGCCTTCGTTCACCGCTGTCTGAGGAGGGCCGAGGCCGTACGGCCGGGTCTGCTCTGACACCGAGCAGATGCGCCGTCTGGTGATACAGTCGCAGCGTGTGCAGCGGCGCGACGAATCCTCGTGTCGTCCCACCGGCGATCGCGCTGGCCTCGTCGCGGACTGCTCGCGGCAGCGCACGGGAGAGCGGATGGGCCAGCAGCTGCCGGATCCGGGCAGCATCGCGGGCGGTCAACGCTGCGCAGAGCGATTCGAGGAAGGCGAGCATGACGCCTCCAGGGCTTTGTGTCTAATTCACACTTTGCAACTAATGCGACTCGCGCCGAACGCGCCAGTGGCATGATACTCGTTTCACCAGCCAATCTCTGTAGCGGCCGTCACGTCGGCGTCACGTCGACGCAACAGCCCCCTACCATACGCCCTGGTGGGGCCGGGGGTTCCCGACATCCTCACAGCAGTTCGAATCGCACGCCGCGTCGCTGCCCGTGCCGCCGCGTCGGCGCGTACCTGAACAACTGGGCTGGCCGGCCCCGGCCCTCGCTCCG
>DASWGU010000037.1:0-22031 GCA_036393555.1 Gemmatimonadaceae bacterium | reverse complement strand
CTCCTGACATGCGACCCCGTTCCCGAGTTTCGAGCAACGCGGCATTGCTCGTGACGATCGCCCTGCTGAGTTCCGCATGTGCGCGATCGCGCACCGCCGTGCGCGCCGAACCGGTCCCGACAGTGACTCCGGCCGCAGCCGCGACACCCGCCGCCTCGCTCCCGTCGAAGTCACTCATCGTGCCGGTGCAGGGCGTGGATCCCTCCCGCCTTCGGGACACCTACACCGCTGGTCGCGGAGGGGGCAGGACGCATGACGCCGTGGACATCATGGCGCCGCGCGGCACGCCGGTCATAGCGGCCGACGACGGCACCATCCTCAAGCTCCGGCAGAACGCAGCCGGCGGAATTACCATCTACCAGCTCGACCCCGACGAACGCTTCGTCTACTACTACGCGCACCTCGATCGCTATCAGACAGGCCTGGAAGAGGGAGGGCCCGTGCGACAGGGGCAGGTTCTCGGCTTTGTGGGCACGACGGGGAACGCGCCGGAGAACGTTCCCCACCTCCACTTCCAGGTGATGCGGTATCGCGGGCGGGGGCAGTACTGGGGTGGCGAGCCGGTCAACCCGCACCCCTTCTTCACGCGAACAGGCCAGCGCCAGTGATGGCCATGCGCGGGAAAGACCGCGCAGCCCTGCGCGCCGAGGCGCATCACCTGCGCGCGACCGTGCACGTCGGACATCTTGGCATTACCGACACGCTGCTGCAGTCGCTGTACGAGGCGCTGGAGGCGCGCGAACTCGTCAAGGTCCAGGTCGAGCGGAACGCGCCGCTGCCGGTGAAGCAGGTCGCCGCCGAGCTTGCCGAACAGGTGGGTGCGGAGGTCGTCCAGGTGATCGGGCGCAAGACGACGCTCTACCGGCACAACCCGGACCTGGAGCGGAAGGCAGACGGTACCCCGCCCTGGCGTTAGGCGGCGGGTCCGCCGCCCTGCTCAATGGCGGCGAGCACCCGCCACGGAGTGAGCGGCAGCTCGCGAACCGGGATACCTAACGCATCGGCCACGGCGTTGGCGATGGCGGGCGCCGTGGGGATCAGGGGCGGCTCGGCGAGTCCCCGCGCGCCGACGGGGTTGGCGCGCACGTCGACCGCCTCGAGGCAGCTCGCGTCGATGGCCGGTACGTCGGCCATTGTCGGGATCTTGTACTCGTGCAACCCTGCGTTGAGGGGAACGCCCGACCGCTCATCGAGCACGCGCTCCTCGAACAGCGCCAGGCCAAGTCCCTGCAGAATGCCTCCCTCGAGCTGGCTACGGGCCAGCAGGGGATTGAGGACACGACCCACGTCATGGACCGCCACGATGCGGAGCACGCGAACCCGACCGGTCCACGTGTCAACCTCCACCTCGGCGCACTGCGCGCCGAACGTCATGAGACCGATGCCGGATGTGTTGGGGCCGCGCGATCCGTGTCCCATGATCGTCAGGTGGCCCAGCCTGGCTGTGACGTCGGAAATCGGCGTGGGGGTGGATCCGTCGCATCGGCTGACGAGCCCATCTCGCGTGGTGAGGTCCGTGGGGGCGCATCCCAGCATCTCCGCGGCTGCCTCCAGGAGGTGGTCCCGCGCATCCTCGGCGGCCATCCGGACCGCGGGGGCCACCGAGGGTGTGGTCATCGACCCCCACGAGTTGCCGGTGTACGGCGTTCGTTCCGTGTCGCCGAGGATCACGCGAACGTCCGCCAGGCGGGCTCCCAGCGCCTCGGCGGCCACCTGAGCGAGAACCGTGCGGGAACCCGTTCCCAGGTCCTGGGTGCCGGTGAGCACGTCTACCGAGCCGTCGGGGTGGATACGGACGGTTGCGTAGGCCGGTGGACCGCCGCCCGCAGGCCAGATCTGTGCGGCAATGCCGTTCCCGCGCCGGAACCGGGGGCCCCCCCCCGCTGGGAAGGTAGCCCCGAGTTCAGCCGACTCCTTCACCATTTCAGCGCGCCCACCACCGGTGGAACGCACCGCGCGCTCCGCCCAGCCGAATCGCTTCGCCACCGCCTCCAGGCACGGCCGCAGCGTTCCGCCTGAGTACGGCCGGGACTTCTCCTGGTCATGATCCGCGTGGTTCAGGAGGCGCAGATCCAGCGGATCGACGCCGACCGCCTGCGCCAGCTCGTCCATCGCGCGCTCCAGCGCGAACGCGCCCTCCGCATGACCCGGCGCGCGAAACGCCGCCATGGCGTGCGTGTTCGTGTACACGAACGTCTCCGTCGTTCGCACGTTCGGGCAGGCGTACAGCTCATGAAAGATCTTCCCCGGCGAAGCCTCCCAGCCCGACACACCCTGGTTCACCACCGCCTCCACCACGATCGCCGTGAGTCGTCCGGTACGCGTCGCCCCAAGCACGACATCCATCACCGCAGGCGCCCGGTGCCCCGTGTCGGTCTGCTCCGCGTGCCGGTCCAGCACGCAGCGCACCGGATGACCGGTCCGGCGCGACAACAGCGCCGCGACGAATGTGTGTGCCCCCGCGTGGTTCTTGGCGCCGAATCCACCACCCATGTGCTCCATCAGGACCCGCACCGACCCCTTGGGTAACTCCAGCGCCGACGCCACGTCGTCGCGCACCATGAAAACGCCCTGGGTGCCCTCGTGGATCGTCAGGCGGTCCCCCGCCCACACGGCCACCGCGCCATGCGGTTCGAGCGCGGAATGCAGGGCAGATGGCGTGCGGTAACGGCCCCGGATGACAACCTCGGCCTCGGCCAAACCGCGATCGACGTCGCCTCGCGACTCGACGGCCGGGGACGATCGTGAGACGTTGCCCCGGGCACGCACCTTCGGCGCCTGCGCGGCCAGCGCCTGCGAAGCCGTCACGACCGCCGGCGACGGTTCGTAGCGGATCCGCACCGCCCGCGCCGCCGCCCGCGCTTGCGCCATCGTTTCGGCACAGACGACCGCGAGGGGTTGGGACGCGTAGGAGATCTCCGGATCGAAGAGGGTCGCCCCTCCGGTCCGGATCGGCTTCGACAGGCGCGGCAGGTCGCCGTACAACATTGCGTCGACGACCCCTGGCAACCTTCGAGCCGCTTCGAGATCGACCGATGCCGCCCGTCCCTTCGCGATGGTCGATCGGACGATGACCGCCTGCAGCATGCCCGGCAGGGATACGTCGGAGGCATACGTCGCGGTCCCGGTGACCTTCTCGACGGCATCCACGCGCGGCACGGCCTTGCCCACCACCGCGAGGTTCGCGTCCGGTCCCCACGGCTCGAGTTCCCGGTCGGGCATCTCGACGACCTTCGTTTCCTCCCGACCTTCCACCTCGATCGTGGTCGTCAGGAAGCGCCGTTGCCGTTCAGTCGCCACGAGCGGTCTCCTGACCGTTGGCCACCGCGCGTATCGCGGCGGCGATGCGGGGATAGGTGCCGCAGCGACAGAGGTTGCCGCTCATCGAGCGGCGAATGTCGCTGTCATCGGGGCTCGCGTTTCCCCGGAGCAGGGCGATCGCCGACATGACCTGGCCGGGTGTGCAGAAGCCGCACTGCACCGCATCGTGGTCGATGAAGGCCCGCTGAACAGGGTGCAGGGCATCGGGCGTGCCGACTCCTTCAATGGTCGTCACCGGCAGTCCAACACAGGCGTTCGTGATGGTCAGGCAGGCGTAGACCGGCCGGCCGTCCAGGAGCACCGTGCAGACCCCGCACTCGCCGCGGCCACACGCCACCTTCGTGCCGGTCAAATGGAGCCGATCGCGGAGCGTGTCCGCCAGGGACTCGACGGGGCTCGGGCTGACTTCGCGGACGACGCCGTTGACCTCGAGCTTCATCCTCGTCACTTAGGGGTCGAGACGGGGGATTGTCCAGTACGGCCGCCTCTTGACCGCGTGTACGGCGCCTTCTTTGAGCCGTCGTGCGCCCCTATTATTCAAGCTCGCGCACGACCAACGGAACTCGTCATCCATGCCGTACGTCATCACCGAAGCCTGTATCGGGGTCAAGGACAAGTCCTGTGTCGATGTCTGCCCCGTCGACTGCATTTACGAAGGCGAACAGATGCTCTACATCCACCCGGATGAGTGCATCGACTGCGGGGCGTGCGAGCCGGAATGCCCGGTGACTGCCATTTTTCCGGAAGAGGACGTGCCGGTCAACCTCCGGCAGTACATCGAGTTGAACAAGGATGTCTTCCAGGGTGAAAGCCCACCGGGGCGGCCAACGAAGTAGAAAGTGCCGCTGAGTGGTGAGTGCTGGATGCTGTAACTGCTCGCTGGAACCGGGGTTGGGGCGGGAGCTGCCTGGCTGGCTGATCGCCGGCTGATGGCTCTTTGGGGTGCTGACGGCCGGCTTCGCCAGCCCCAGGTCCCAGCACCAAGGTCGAGCATCCAGCACTCACGACTGAGCGGGTGTAGTCGAGCGCAATCTCCAGCACTCACGACTGACCGGGTTTTACTCGAGCGTAACCCCCGCCAGATACTCGCTCACCACGTGGTTGAACGCGGCCGGCCGTTCCATGTTGCCGAGATGACCCGCGTTCGCGATGATCTCCAGCCGGCTGCCGCGAATCGCCGCGTGCATCGCCCGCGCCTCGCTGACCGGGATCAGGGCGTCCTCGTCGCCGGCCACCACCAGTACCGGGACGTCTATGGTGGGCAGTGTCTCCGTTGAATCCGGACGGTGCATCATCGCCTGCAGCGCGCCGGCGATGCCCTCCGGGTCGGAGGCGACCATCATCTCTCTCGCCCCCTCGACCACATCCGGGTTCTTCTCCCGGGTCGTCTTTCCGACCATGCCCTGCAGCATCGCATCCGCCACGGCGGCACTGCCTCGCTCCCTGGCGAGCGTCATCATGGCGAGCCGTTTTTCCCGCGCCTCGGGCGAATCGGCTCCGGCGCGCGTGCTCGCCAGGATCAACCCCCGGACGCGTTGCGGATGGCGGCGCCACAGCGCCAGGGCTACGTAGCCGCCCATAGAGAGCCCGGCGACCACCGCCTGCGGCACGCGCAGGACGTCCATGAGCGCGACCACGTCGTCTGCGTAGCGATCCATGCTCCAGGGCGGCGAGACCGAACTGGCGCCGAACCCGCGCAGGTCCAGCGCGATGCAGCGCGCCCGGTCCATCAACCCGTGCACCTGCGGCGACCACAACGTCCGGTTGTGGGGAAAGCCATGGACGAGAACGAGCGGCACGCCGATGCCCGCGTCGTCGTACCCGATCTCGATGTCGTCTATCAGGGCGATCATGGCGTTCCCCCCCCGTCGTCCGGGCACCGCCTAACGGACCGCGAAACCCGGCACGGGCCGCGTAACCAAGATGCTGCACGGTTCGCCCACCCTGCTAGATTCCCCCCAGTCCGGCTGCGGGGCCCATCCGGTGCCCCTGTCCCGGTTGACCCCATCCCCTTCCGTCCCAGATGCCGAGCTGTCCCGACGACACGCTCCTCAATCCGTGAGCGGTTCGACCGGATCCGCAGGTCCGCTCTACCTCGATTCAGCCGCGGCAGTCGAGCGCTTCCTCGCGTCGATCGCCGCGACGCGGGTGCTCGCCATCGATACGGAGGGCGCCAGTTTCCACCGGTACGTGGACCGCATCTATCTGCTGCAGATCTCCACCGAACGGACCCATGCCATCATCGATCCGCTCCGGGTAGACTCGCCGCCAGGCTTGGGCACCTTGCTCGAGGCCCGCGAGGTGGAGGTGGTTTTCCACGACGCCGACTACGACCTGCGACTGCTCCACCAGGACTACGGCTGGCGGGTGACCAATATCTTCGACACGCGCCTGGCCGCCCAGCTTCTGGGAATCAAGGCGTTCGGACTGGCGGCGTTGCTTGACAGCTTCTTCGGCGTTCGACTGGACAAGAAGCATCAGCGGGCGGACTGGTCCATGCGGCCGCTGCCGCGCGACATGCTGGAATACGCCGCCCAGGACACCATGCACCTGCTCCAGCTCCGCCAGCGTCTCCGGGACGCACTGGAGACGAAGGGCCGTCTCGACTGGGCCCAGGAGGAGTTTGACCGGCTGGAAGGAACGCGCTGGAACATGGAAGATCCCGACGGTGCCTTCCTGCGTCTCAAGGGCGCACGCGACCTGACTCGACGCGAGCTGGCGATCCTCCGGGAGCTGGTTGTATGGCGGAGCGACGTGGCCCGTGACCTCGATCGCAGCACCTTCCGCGTGGCTGCCAACGAGGTGCTGTTTACTCTGGCGCGCGAGGCGCCCACCTCGCTCGCTGTGCTGGAAAGGGTGAAGGGACTGTCCCGCACAGTGGTGTCACGACACGGCCGCGCGATTCTGCAGGCGATCGCGCGCGGAGCAGCCCTCCCGGAAGCGGATCTGCCCAGATTCCCGCGCGGGCCGCGGTGGGCGCGTGACCCGGAGTACGAATCGCGCGTCAGCCGGTTGAAGTCCGCGCGCGACCGGCGCGCCACCGAACTGGAGATGGATCCCGGTGTGCTCTGCCCACGTGAGCGACTGGAAGCCATAGCCCGACGGAATCCTCGAGAGGCCGGCGAATTGCTCGAGGTGCCCGATGTCCGCCGGTGGCAGGTGGAGGTTCTCGGTGAGGAATTCATCCGGGGGCTGCGCAACGGCGTGCCGGAGGAATCGCCCTACAGGGAGCAAGGCGGATCAAATTGATGGATCGACCTGGGACCCGATGCCTGCTGTCTGCCATCCTGGCCATGGCGCTTGGCGCACCAGCGGCGCATTCGCAGGCGACGGAGGGTGTCTATGCCCTCACGCTGTCCAATGACACCGACGCACCGCCCGTTCCGCGCGAATTCCGGGGCGTGTGGATCGCCACCGTAGGCAACATCGATTGGCCCTCTCGGCCGGGACTGCCGGTCGATAGCGCCAAGGCGGAACTCACGGCGCTGCTCGACCAGGCCGCGCGGCTTCGGTTGAACGCGGTAATCTTCCAGGTCCGTGCGGCGGCGGACGCGTTCTACCGGTCGCCATACGAGCCGTGGTCGGTATACCTCACCGGCCGCAGTGGCCGGGCGCCTTCTCCGGTCTGGGATCCACTGACGTTCGCGGTGAGCGAGGCGCATCAGCGGGGGCTGGAACTCCACGCCTGGTTCAATCCCTACCGGGCGCGTTACCGGGGCGATCGGGGAACGCTGTCCGCTCGACACGTCAGCCGCACCATGGCCGCGGTCGTCAAGAGCTACGGGCCGTACCTGTGGATGGACCCGGGTGAAGACGCCGTCCGCGCCCACACGATGAAAGTGATTCTGGACGTGGTGCGGCGGTACGACATCGACGGCGTCCACATCGACGACTACTTCTATCCGTATCCGGAGCGGGATCGCCGCGGT
This sequence comes from Gemmatimonadaceae bacterium, assembly GCA_036393555.1. GTDB lineage: Bacteria > Gemmatimonadota > Gemmatimonadetes > Gemmatimonadales > Gemmatimonadaceae > JABWBJ01. The sequence continues at coordinate 14,781 of DASWGU010000037.1, read as the reverse complement.
CGCGCCATTCCGTTTCCCGACGCACCCTCGTGGAATCGCTACGTACGAAACGGCGGGAAGCTGAGCCGTGAGGACTGGCGCCGCCAGAACGTCGACCTCCTGGTGGAGAGTCTCTACCGCGAGATCAAGCGGGAGAAGCCGTGGGTGAAGTTCGGCATCAGTCCGTTCGGCATCTGGCGTCCGGGTTTTCCGGAAGCCGTGCGCGGCCTCGACGCGTTCCAGGTGCTGTACGCGGATTCACGCCGTTGGCTGGTGGAAGGATGGCTCGACTACTTCGTGCCGCAGCTCTACTGGCAGGTCCGCGCGCCGCAGCAGAGCTATCCCTCTCTGCTATCCTGGTGGGCCGATCAGAACGGCCGTGGTCGCCATCTCTGGCCCGGGAACGGGACATTCAGGGTGACGGACGCAGGAGCCCTGCGATGGCCCGCATCGGAGGTCGTCGACCAGATCCGGGTCACGCGCGACCAGCCGGGGGCGAGCGGCAATGTCCATTTCAACATGACGGCCCTGGTGCGGGGCAGCGACGCGCTGGATCAGCGGCTCCTGGACGGACCCTACGCGAAGCTGGCGCTGGTCCCGGCCTCGCCCTGGCTATCCGATACCTCGCCGCGGGCGCCGACGGTCACCGTCACGACGCGGCCGCAGCGACTGGACCTGCGCATAACGAGCACCGCGGACGCGGACCGGACCGCGGCAGGATCGACGCCCCGCTGGTGGCTGGTTCGCGCCCGGTACGAGGATGGGTGGCGCGCCCAAGTGATCGACGCGGCCGAGCGAACGGTAGGCGTCCCGGCAAGCTCCGGAGGCGAGCTGCCCGATCTGGTGGTGGTGAACGCCATTGACCGCGCCGGAGTGGAGTCGAAGGCCGTTCGCGTCGAGACCGCGGGCGACGGCTCGGGCGGCAGTCGCTGAGGAGGGGGGCGGCAGCGTCGCAGGGTCGCGCCGCTCGGCGTGGCGGGCTCGGTCAGAAACCCAGGTAAGCCCTCACGCGCGGCTCGATGCGGTCGGGGTTCCAGGGCGGCGACCAGACCAGGTTCACCTCGACGCCGCCAACCCCCGGGATCGCCCGAAGCTCTTCCTGGGCGTCGTGCATGATCTGCGCCCCGGCAGGACAGCCGGGCGAAGTCAGGCTCATCTCGACCGTGACGTCTTCGCCGGTCACATCGATGCCGTAGACCAGCCCGAGGTCCACGATGTTGAGGTTGATCTCGGGATCCTTCACTCGTCGCAGTGCCAGCCGCACCTGATCTTCCGTCAGTCCGGCGGACTCGGCGGTGGGTGGGGCGTTTTCGGGGGCGGCGTCGCCTGGATCAGTCACGGTCTCGAATGGGGAAGACTTTGGTCGGGAACCCACCCCGCAAGATGCCAGCAGCGCGTCGCCAGGGGCAAGCGGGGGCGAGCGAAGGCGCTCCATCTCGGGCATGGCCGGCGCTTCCTGACTGAATCCAGCCAAGTGCGCTGGCCGGCAACCACATCGAGGGCCGGCCGGTTACTTCGAGCCGCTCGTGCCCGCTTTTTTGACTGGCGTCACTGCCGGCTTCTTCGTGGCCGCGGCGGCCGGCCTGGTCTTGGTGGCGACGGGCTTCCTGGCCTTTGCGGCGGGCTTCCGAACGGGTGCTCGACGGACTGCCCGGTTCCAGCCTTCCGCTTTGTCCGCGCGGAAAGAGGAAGGCATCTTGAGGATGCCGTCATCCACTATTGCCAGGGTCGCGGCATCGGCCAGGTCGGCCCGGACATCGGCGATGACCTTGGCGGGGCGGCGCGCCTTGGGGGCGTGGACGCGATTGGTCAGCAGGATCACGAAGAGGTCGCGATCCGGGTCGATCCAGAGCGAGGTACCGGTGAACCCGGTGTGACCGTAGGCCCGCTCACCCATATGCACGCCCGCGCTGCCTTCGCCATCCGACGTATCCCAGCCGAGGGCACGGGTCCCCTTCACCCGGCGGGTGAACAGGACCACGGCGGAGTCGCTGGCGATGCGCACGCCGCCGTACGTGCCGCGGTTCAGCATCATCTGCGCGAAGAGAGAGAGATCGGCAGCGGTCGAGAACAGGCCGGCGTGACCGGCGACTCCACCTAACGCCCAGGCATTCTCGTCGTGCACTTCGCCCCTGATGGGATAGCCGCGAGGCGGCGATACCTCCGTGGGCGCGATGCGGTCGCGATCCGCCGCTACGGGTCGAAAGCGGGTGTCGTTCATGCCGAGCGGCGTGAACACCCGCTCGTCCAGGAACGCGTCGAGTCCCTGTCCGGCGATCGCTTCCACCACGAACCCCATCACGTCCGCGCCGATGTCCGAGTAGACCTGGCAGGCCCCGGGCCGGCACGCCAGCGCCGTGGAAGTCACGACGGAGCGCGCGTGCCACGGTCCGCGCGCCAGTCTGCGGAGGTCGCGGCCGGGGGGCAGGCCGCTGGAATGCGTCAGCAGGTGGCGGACGGTCACCTGGTTCTTCTGGCCGCCGGAGAAGTCCGGCAGGTACCGGGACACCGGGGCATCGAGGTCCAGTCGGCCCTCGTCATAGAGAATCATCGCCGCCGTGGCGGTTCCGACCACCTTGGTGAGCGAAGCCAGGTCGTAGATGGACTCGTCAGGTACGACCGGTGCGCTGCCGCTGGTCCAGCCCAGGTGACCGTATCCTTTCTCGAACACCGAGAAGCCGCGCCGGCCCACGATCACCGCGGCGCCGGGAAAGCCACCGGCCTTCATACCGCGACTCACGATCCGGTCTATAGTGGCCAGTCGATTGGCTGACATACCCACGTCCGCCGCGGGCCGGACGGGAAGACCGTCCGATGGCGTCAAGGCGATACTGATGGCCACCAGGTGTGCAAGCAACGGCAGATCCTGCTGGAGATGAAACGACTGCGGAGATCGGCTGAGAAGCGCTGCAAGGAACACGCCACGGTGACTTCGAGGACGAGTCACCAACGTCGCAGTGCGGTATTTCGTTGAGACCTATGAGGTTCCGGCTACGCCCCTCAAGTAAGTTCTGTACGAAACAGCTGGGTACAAAGTGTCGACCTACTTAGAGACCCTCCCTGTCGCTGTCAAGTCATGATTTCCTGATCCAGCGATGCGTCGGGGTGGCCCCATCCTCTTGCGATAGAACGACTTCCAAGCCTCATTGGTAACAAATGGCGCCCCAGGGCCCCGTCAAATGGCCGGAGAGGCGGCCGGGAAACCCCGGAGCAGGCTGCCGTGACAAAGACTTCGGAAACCATGGCGACGGATTTTCTGACCATTCAGCGCGCTATCGAGGGTGATGAGCGGGCGCTGCGAGCCCTCTGGTCGCAGCACGCCCCGCACATCGACGCCGTCGTCAGGCGCCTGGCTGGCGATCCAGATCTCGCCCAGGATATCGCCCAGGAGGTCTGGATCCAGATCTTCCGCGCGCTCCCGACCTACCGGGGGGAATCGCAGTTCGGCACGTGGGCGCATCGCATCGCGGTCAACCGCACGCTCAACGCGTTGCGCCGGACGCGCCGGTTGGCCAAAGTCGAGACCGACATGGAGGAGGACACCGTATCCGTGGAGCCGACGGGTGATCGATCGATGCTCAGAGCAACGATCGACGCCGCGGCGGCCCGGCTCTCACCCGGGGCACGCACGGTTTTCCTGATGCACGATGTGGAAGGGTACACTCACGAGGAGATCGCCGAAGAACTGGGCATCACCGCCGGCGGCTCCAAATCGCAACTGTTCAAGGCGCGGGCCAAGCTCCGCCGCCTGCTGGCGCATCTGGTTGACGCACCCCAGACGGACTCCGGAAAGGAACATGCAACACCTGCTCATTGAACGCCTGGTGGAACTCGCTGATGGCGAGCCAACCGCCGCGGAGCGCGAGCACCTCGGCGCGTGCGCCATGTGCACGGCCGAACGCACCGCGTACCAGCGCGTCGTGGCCATGGCGGCCGACGAGCGCCGCCGGATCGCGCCGCCTCTGACCGACTGGGGCTCGCTGCGCGGCGAGCTGCGGACCAGGGGAATCATCTCCACTCCCGATGAAGCGGCGTCGCGGCGTCTCTGGTCAGCGCGTGTGGCCAGTGTCGGAGGGCGAATCGCGGCTGCTGTCGCCATCCTCGCTGTGGGGATCGTCTCGGGCCGTCTCTCCACCGGAATGTCGGTCACGGGCGCGATGGTGCTGGGCGGCGGCCCTGGCGATGAGTCCACGGTGGCGACCGTCAGTCAGGAGGACTTTGCCTCCACGGCGGCGGCACTGCAGGTACTGCAGCGCGCTCAACAGGAGTACGAGCGGGCCGCGCTCTACCTCGCGAACCATGACACCAGTGTCTCGGAGGTGGCGTCGGAGCTGCTCCGGACACGCCTCGCGGCACTGGACGAAATGGCGGAGACATCGCGGCGGGCGCTGGGGAACTCGCCGGCGGATCCCATCATGAACCAGGTCTACCTCACCACCCTTGGCGCGCGCAACATGACGCTGGGCCGGTTGGCCTCGGCGCTGCCGGTGGGTTCGAGGCTGTCGCGATTCTAGGAGTGAATTCAGGTATGCCGTTCGTCGGTCGAATTACGGGACTTAACACGCGGCGCGGCGCGCTCCTGTTCGGCGCGTGGCCGCTGGTGCTGGCTGGTTCTGCGGCCACGCCGGCCGCGGCGCAGCGCGATACCGTGGTGGTGCGGACGGTCTCCAGTTGGCAGCGGGACGTGGATCGGCTCACCAGGGAGCTGGTTGAGCAGCGTCGCATCGAAGGCGAGTTCCTCAGAATGCTGTCCGCTCTCCAAGCCAGGCAGCGGGAGTCAGCCAGCGATTCACTCCGCACCGGGTTCTTCGCCCAGAGCCAACTGGTCGCCCAGCGGCTGCGAGAGACCAGCGTCGCGCAACTGCGCCTGCGTCGGAATCTCGAGACGATGTGCAGCAGCGTGCCGAAGCCGGAAGGGTGGCTCGGTGTGGCCACGACCGGATTCACGGTCTACGACCGCCAGAACGGTGGACCGCAGGTGGTGCGCTTCATGGAGCAGCCGGTCGTGGAATCGGTTGATCCGGGGTCGCCCGCCGACCGCGTCGGCCTTCGCACGGGCGACATCCTGCTGGAGATCGGAGGGCAGCCACTGCTTCACCGCGACGTGGTGTTCGCCGAGCTCCTGCGTCCCGGAGAACGGATCGCGGTGAAGGCGCGGCGCGGGGGCGAGATCGTCACCCTGATGCCGTTGATCGAGCCGCTCCCCACAGCCCTCACCAGAACCCCATGCTCCTGGGTGGATGCCAGCACGGCCTACGTACTGGCGGCGCCACCGGGCACGCCGTCCTACGACGTCGAGGTAATCGGCACAGCCGACGCACCCGAGCAGAAGGTCGTGTACACCGGATCCAGGGTGCGGCTGCGGCGCGACTCCGCGACCACGGCCGCGGCGCGCCCCACGACCACCGTGTTCGCCGGACCGATGACCCGGTTCTTCACCCGCGGAGTCAACCCGGTCGCCGGCGTCCAGTTCGTCCCCGTCAACCCCGATCTTGCCCGGACGTTCGGCGTGGAGCACGGGCTGTTCGTGATCGACGTGCTCCCCGGCACTCCTGGCCGTGAGGCCGGCCTTCGGGGCGGCGACGTGCTCCTCTCGGCCGATGAGGTGGAGTTGCGATCCGCGTTTACCCTTCAGCGAGTGATCGGTCAGGCGGAGAAGCGCGCGGTGACCCTCATTGTCATCCGCGACAAGAAGCGGGAGAAGATCACGCTGAGGTGGTAGGGGTCCGCCGGCCGGTCGCTGGCGCCGTGGGCCCGGCCCTCCGACTCGAGATCAGTTGAGTCGTCCGGGTGGCAGCCGGTAGATCAACTGGACCGTGGCCCGGTCGGCGGGAGACAGCCGGCTCACGCGCACTTTCGGCGCCATGATCGACGTCGTGTCGCTGGTGTGGTCCAGGCCCAGCAGGTGCCCGACCTCGTGGAGAGCGATGGCGGAAACGGCCGTCGAATCCAGCCTCTCGCCCGACTGATGGCGCACGGCCAACTGGATCTGCCCGTCGACGATCCAGCGCGCCACGTCGTGGGCCCAGATCGTCTTGCCGCTGATCGGTTCGTTGAAGCGGTCGACCCACGTCACCCGAATGTCGGCAGTCGCCGAATCCACGATGAAGGTGAAGGACATCGGAATGCCGACGTCAGTCCAGTCGCTGAAGGCGCGCCGCACGGCGGGCACGAACGCCTCCCGGAACGACTCGTAGCGGGCGGATGGCTGCACCCAGACGCGCAGCGGCTCAAGTTTCCGCTCCGGCCAGCGAACCAGCGCGGAGTCATGCGCTGCGATCACCTCGCTGATGTACGTCTCGTGCGCCGACAGTTCGAGTCGGCGCAGCACTTCGGGCATGTCGGACCGCGTGAGAACGGGCTCCGTTGTCCGCGGCCGCTCCGCGGGCCTGCCTTCCGTATTGCTGACCAGCGCGGTGTCTGCCCGCGTACCGAACGACGCGGTGCGCTGCTCGACCGTGCGGAGGTGTGCGCGCATCTGAAGCGCCTCACGACCCACAAAGGCGGCGAGGAGCGCAAGCGCGGAACCGACGAACAGGTCGAAGCGTCTCATGTGAAACCGGATCAGTGGGAGGTGAGGAAGGACTCAACGAGCGCGAAGAATGTCTCGGGCGCCTCCCAGAACGGCATGTGGCCGCACTCCGGGATGAGCACCAACCGCGCTCCGGGAATCAGTTGGGAAGTCCGCCGCGCCTCGTCGGAAGGAATCGGATCCAGTTCCCCATGTACGACGAGCGAAGGAGCAGCGACGGCACGCAGCGCGTCCGACCAGTCGTAGCCTTCACGGCGAAGGCGGGCAATGACCGCTGCGCCAGTGATGCTCATTGCTCTGGGCGGGGTGAAGCCCCGCGCGAACTGCGGGTCACCGAACCACGCGGGATAGAACGCGCGGGAATAGGTGGAGTGCATACCGGCGTCGGGATGGCTCAACGTCGCGGGATCGAGCGGTTCCAGCGCCGATCGGCGCACCGGGTCGAGCCGCTGAAGGCCGCGCTGGTGCAGCGTTCCGAGCCAGGCCGACGTGGCGCCAACCGAATCGGCGAGGACGAGACGTCTGGTGCCGTCCCGGTCAGCCGCGGCAGCCAGAAGAGAGATCCCACCGCCCCACGAATGTCCCAGAACGTCCCAGCGATCGATGCCCAACGCTTCACGAAGGGCCGTCACGTCGCCGGCGTCGTGTTCGATCCGTGCTCCGCCCGGTCCAGGCGGTGCGGCGCTCTCACCCCTGCCACGCTGGTCGTACAGAATCAGCTGGCGGTTGACGGCGAGCGGAGACATTGCGGGCCAGAGCAGGTCATGGCCGTACAGCATGCCGCCGTTGACGCATACCAGGGGCGTGCCGCCGGGAACGTCGGGCGTCCTCCAGACCGCGAAGTCCAGGCCGCGCGCGCGAAGCGTCAGGCGTTGGAGCTCCGGGGCGCGCGGAAGTCCGCGCCGAAACTCGGCGAATCGCTCGCGGGAAGTAGAGGACGTCACCAACGTGGGAGGCTCAACCAATCAAAGTTAGTCCGGTGCGGACGTGACGCACAATTTTTTTGTGCCCCACGTCACATCAACGGCGGCCGGCAGCGGTACCCGCATGGCGGCGCGGCAGAGACCGCTATTCCTCCCTGAGGGTCCGAGCCTGTATCGCCTCGTCCCCGGCGGCGGCAATCCGGTCCAGCGCCCAGGCGATGTGCTCCTTCAACACTGGGTCGGATTCTCTACCTTCAGCCTCGCGCAGGACAGCCGCGTCGCCGGCATCACCCCGGTTCCCCAGTGCAATGGCGGCGTTTCGCACCAGCCCCTGTCGGCGCGCGCGGGTCACTGCGGTCCCGCCGAAGCGTTTCCGGAACCCGGCGTCGTCCATGCGCAACAACTCGACCGGATCCGGCGAGGGATCGAGGACGCCCTGGGTCAGCCCCGGATCGCCAGGCTGACTCGCGAACCGGACGTTCCAGGGACAGACGTCCTGACAGATGTCGCACCCGAACACCAGCTCACCGATCCGCTCGCGGTAGTCAGCCGGGATCGTGCCGCGCTTTTCGATGGTGAAGTACGAAATGCACCGCGTGGCGTCGAGCACGCCGTCATCGACGATTGCACCGGTAGGGCAGGCGTCAATGCAGCGGCGGCAGGTTCCGCAGTGCTCCGACTGGAACGGTGCGTCCGGCTCCAGTTCCAGGTCGACGAACAGTGCTCCGAGGAAGAAGAAGGAACCGCGCTGCGGGTTGATCAGCATGGTGTTCTTGCCGAACCAGCCGAGTCCGGCCAGTCTCCCCAGATCGCGCTCCAGCACCGGGCCGGTGTCTACGTAGGGCCGCCCGGGGACGCGCGTTCCGCACTCCCGTTCCAACCACCGCAGGAGTTCGCGCAGGCGCTCCCGCATGACGTCGTGATAGTCGCGGCCGCGTGCATAACGAGCGACGGTCCCGGTGGGAGCGCGGCCGCCGTAGTCCAGCGCCACCACGATGGCTGACCGTGCGCCACGGTTCGGCAGGCGAGTGTCCCGGCGCAACGCCGCATCCCGCCGCAGCCACGCCATGTCGCCGCCGAATCCGTGCTCGAGCCAGCGCTCGAACGCCTCCCACGTACCGGCCCGGCCGAGCGTCGCGATACCGGCCAGGTCAAACCCGAGCGCGTATGCCTGTGCCTTGATCGACTCGCCCGTCGGAACCCGCGGGCGGTCACTCGACACGCGCGCGACGCTCACGCTGCCGTCGTCCGACTGCCTGACCGCTGCTCGCTGACATTACCCCCCCCGGCCGGCCCACCGCGCATAGCGGATCACGTCCGCGACCGGCGGAATGGCGCGCTCGTCTCCATACGCGGTGTACATCCGCCACCTCGTGTACTCGCCCGAGGGCACCGGCAGAAACGGCGGCCGAACGATCCAGCGCCGGGTCCGGAAACGCCATGCCACTCGCAGCAGGTCCCGAGCGAGGGGCGGAGAAGCGATCGCGCGAATGGCAAGACCAATGACCAGAGAGCCCCACCCGCGGAGGTGACGCGCTCCGGTTCCTGCCGCGCGGCCATTCACCTGCCGGTTATGACCTGGATGGACTCCTGGAACCGCGAGCCCCACTTAAACTGCGCCTCGGATCGAGTGTAGTAACGGATCTCGGTTGTGTTCTGCACCGAGAGGTTGCTCAGCGTCCTCGCGTCCCCGAAGGGATTGGTATCGTTGTTCAGAAAGACCGTCACGGTGGTGGGCCAGCCAGGACGCAGCTGCCGGATGAGGTCCGCCACCGACGGGGCGCGGCTTTCCCGGATCTCCTGGAGCGAGATGACATTGGTCCGGGGCCGGGTAGTGGCCGCGGTGGGAGTCTGGTCGGCCGACGCCGTCCCCGACGAAGCGCAGGCTGCACTCCCGAACGCAAGCACAATGCCCGACGCAAGGACGATGAATCGCATGATCTGTGTTCTCCTCTGGGGTCAGCGACCGTTCCCCGGCCGCTCCGAACTCTCAACCCGGAACGCCACCCGCGCAACGTGCGGCTAGTCCCGCTTCATCGTCACGAGTATCACTCCGCTCGCGTGCCCCGTTCCGTATCTCGTGGTCGCATCCCGCGCGTTGATGAACCGGATCTCCCGGATCTGGTTCGCGGGGATGGTCGACAGGCTGTTCAGCTCAACCAGTCGCACGTTGTCCATGTACGCCACGACCGGCACGAAACCGGAAACAGTCCCCCGCCGGATCAACATGCTGGGCCGCAGGTTCTGGATGACTTCCAGCGCCTGCTGATAGACCCCGGCGTTGATCTCGGCTTCCGTAATCCGGTCCGCCGAGCCTCGCACCGGTTGCGGCGCGCCACCGGGCGTTGCGCTGCCGCCACCACATCCGACCAGCATTGCGGTCATCACTCCAACAACGAATCGACGCATAGGGAACACTCCTTTCAGTCTGATGCGTCCACCTGCAGGAAACCGGTGCCATCGAGCCGGTCGGGCCGGCGGATGCCAAGGGCCTGCAATACCGAGGGGAACAGGTCAACCGTGCGGCGTGGCGTCACGACGGGGCGACAGCCGACTATTAGAGGTACTTCCATATGCGCCCGGTGCAAGCCCCCGTGTGAGGAGGCGTGCTCGACCGGCTCGTACCGGCGACGCAAGTCCCACCCCGGAGCAGCGCTGATGGTCACGTCGCCGGCGCGATCCGAAGGCACCAGGGCCGCGAGTTGCACCACGGCGTCCGGATAGCTGGAATCGCGGGTGCGCTCGTGCGCCTCCAGTGCGCCGACGCCCTCGAAGGCATCCACGCCAAGGGGGTCGCCATCCAGGGGCCGGTAGGAGTAGGCGCCGTCCCGGGACGCGATCACGGCCGATCCATGACCCCGCCGCCATACCTCCACCTCGGATGTCCCGCGCCAGACCGCCACCAGGTCGATGGCGTCATGGTCGAGCGCCGGTTGAAGTCTCGCTTCCCAACGCGGTTTGAGCACCGGCCAGGGGAGTCGCGCCGGCGAGGCCAGCTCGAGGTAGACGTGCGCCATGCTGTTCCCGCTCACCATGACGGCGACGTCGGACCGGTCTGGGAGGGTCCAGGGATGCGAGCGGACCTTGAGCCCCGCATCGCGCAGCACGTCGGCCAGGTCGTGATGTCCGGCTACCCGCGAATGCCCATGGTCGCTCACGACCCAGAGGTGCATCGCGGGCCATCGTCCATCGCGCTCTGCGTCCTCGCGCAGCCGCCCCACCACCTGATCGACGAGATGCAGCGAGCGGCGCGCGCCAGGGGAGTCCGGACCGTTCGCGTGTGCGGCCTTGTCACCCGCGAGGAAGGCCGCGAACCCGAAACGGAGCCGGTCCCGGCGAACCCGATCCACGAATCGCTCCGCCAGGCGCTGCTCCATGCCCGCCCAGGCGTCCGGGTCGCCGGCCAGGTGGGCGTGAACGACGTGGGCGGCGATCCTGGCGCCCCGTTCCAGCTGCCGGTGGCGCGGAATGCCCCGGGTGATCACGGCCTGCATACCTAACGACCTTTCGCCAACCAGTTCGGGTATCGTCCGGGCGCTGCCCGCCAGGTCGTCGTCGATGCGGCGGAGCTGAGGCCCGACATAGCTCCGTGCGTGGCCCAGCCACCACGGCAGTCCGCGCGACCGGTCGTACCAGCGGAGCCCGGGCACGCCGACCGCGCCGGGGAACCGGCCCGTCAGCATGGGGATATAGCCCACGCCCGTCACCGACGGAAATACCGTGGTCACGTCGAAGCGGCCGCCCGCGTCCCGCAACGACGCCAGTGCGGGGACGTCACCGCGCGCCAGCGCGTCATCCAGCGCCGCCGGTCCCAGTCCATCGGCAACAACGATGATGACCGACGCGTCAGTCAAGTCCTGTTCTCCGGTTCCCCTGTCGCTGGCCACTCGCCCTGCACTGACCTAAACTGCAGGCCAGAGTCGAGACCTGGGCAGTGAGAGTTTCAATCACTGCCTCTCAACTCTCGACTCTCCACTCTCAGCCTGGAAGCATGACCAAGCCCACGGATCCCGGCCGGGACCGACGCCCGAAGGGCAAGCGGCGCATCGATCCCGACCGCCGCGCGGTGGCCGAGAAGCGTGCCCGGGAGGGACTGCGCGAGCGCACCGAGCAGGGGCACCTGCTCGCCGGGCGCACGCCGCCGTCGCGCACGACCGAAGCCCACACCAGTGGGGCGCATAGCACCGTCGTCGACACGTCCATCCGCGACCCCATCGGCCTCACGGAAGACGCCAAGCTCCTGCAGCAACCCGGAATCCGGCGCGACGACTTCACCCAGACCGACACCTGGCGCGTGCTCCGGATCATGGGGGAGTTCATCGAAGGATTCGACGTGCTGGCGAACGTGGAGAAGGGCGTGGCGATCTTCGGCTCGGCGCGGACCGGCCCCGACGATCCCATGTACGAAGCGGCGCAGGAAACGGCGCGCCTCCTCGCCAAGGCCGGGTACGCGATTGTAACCGGTGCCGGCCCCGGGATCATGGAGGCGGCGAACAAGGGAGCGCGTCTGGGCGGTGGTCGATCGATCGGCTGCAACATCGAGCTCCCGTTCGAACAGGGGACCAACCCGTTCGTCGACACGGCGGTCAACTTCCGGTATTTCTTCGTGCGGAAGACGATGTTCGTGAAATACTCCAACGCCTACATCATTTTCCCGGGCGGTTTCGGGACCCTCGACGAGTTGTTCGAGGCGCTGACGCTGATTCAGACCGGGAAAATCAACCAGTTTCCAGTGGTGCTGTTCGGGCGTGCATACTGGGCTGGTCTGGTGCGGTGGTTGACCGCCAAGGCTCTCGGAGAGCGCAAGATCTCCGCCGGCGACATGGACCTCATGCTGCTCACCGACGATCCGCGTGAAGCCGCGGACGCGGTCATCGCCGCGTTCGAATCGCACCGGCGACAGGTTCTGGCGGGGTGAGGTGGGAGGAGTGAGGAGTGAAGAGTGAAGAGTGAGGAGTGAAGAGTGAGGAGTGAAGAGTGAGGAGTGAAGAGTGAAGAGTGAAGAGTGAAGAGTGAAGAGTGAAGGGTCCGACAACTCTCCCGATCCCCAATGAAGAAGAAGCGCAGCGTGCCACGTCCATCGTCAGGAGTCCGGTCGTTCGGGCTCAAGGCGTCGCGGGTGGGACGCACCGTGTCGCATGCCACCGCTGGCGGGCCGAAGGCCGATCAGAAACGTGCAGCGGAGGAGCGCGAACAGGCGGGGAAGGCGCACGTCGCTCGCGAGCGCAGCCGGTTCCTGCGCGGCTCGGCGATCGATCCGCGCCGCATCGACGGTCGGGAGCGCATTGTCGACCTGATCGACGGAACGTTCCTGGCCTACAACGCGGCCAGGTTGCGTGAGGCCTGCCGGCTCTACGTCGAAAAGATGCTGGATAAGGATGCCACCGTTGGCCTGACGATGACCGGCGCCCTGACCCCCGCGGGACTCGGCATGGCCGCCGTCATCCCGCTGATCGAGGCGGGTTTCGTCGACTGGATCATCTCCACCGGCGCCAACCTGTATCACGACACCCACTTCGGACTCGGGCTGTCAATGCACCGAGGCAACCCGCAGACGTCGGACATCGAGCTGCGGGAAGAAGGCGTCGTCCGCATCTACGATGTGTTCTTCGATTACGAAGTCCTGCTTTCAACGGATGCGTTCTTCCGACAGATCATCCAGGGTCCCGAGTTCCAACGCGCCATGTCGAGCGCCGAATTCCACTGGTTGTGCGGGAAATACGTGCGGCAGCGGGAGCGCGTCCTGGGCATCGGACAGAAATCGCTGCTGGGGGCCGCGTACGAATGCGGCGTTCCCGTGTACACCTCCTCGCCGGGCGATTCGTCCATCGGCATGAACGTCGCCGCGCTCTCGCTCGACGGCAACCGGTGCACGATCGACCCGAACCTGGATGTGAACGAAACCGCGGCCATTGTCCTGGACGCCAAACGGGGCGGCGGCCGGAGCGGCATCCTGATCCTGGGTGGCGGCAGCCCCAAGAACTTCGCCCTGCAGACCGAGCCGCAGATCCAGGAAGTACTCGGCATCGACGAGAAGGGGCACGACTACTTCCTGCAGATCACCGACGCGCGGCCGGATACCGGGGGTCTCTCAGGCGCGACGCCCGCCGAAGCGGTGAGCTGGGGGAAGATCGACCCCGACCGGCTGCCTGACGCCGTGGTCTGCTACCTCGACAGCACCGTCGCACTCCCCCTGCTCACTTCGTATGCGATGGCGAAGCGGAAGCGCCGCAAGCTGCGCCGACTCTACGACCGGCGGGACGAGCTGATGACGGCGCTCAAGACCGAGTACGTGAGTCGTCAGTCGTCAGTCGTGACCACCGGCCGCGTCGGTCGGCTGCTGACGACTCACGACTGACCACTGACGACTGACGATCTTCACTCCCCATACGGTATCCAGATGTTCTTGACCTGAACCGCTTCACGAAGGAACTCGCGGCCTTCGGATTCTTCAGCGAACCAATCGGTCGAGGGTGAAGGGCACCAGGTCCGCTTCATGTTCGACGCCGACGCGAACTCGATGGCCTTCACGCTGTCTTCGCTTCCCGAGTACCAGATCGCATCGACGTCGTCATGTTCTGCCAGCGCCCTGGCGAGCGGATCGCGCGCGCCGGTGACGATGTTCACCACACCGCCGGGCAGGTCCGACGTCTCGAAGACCTGGTAGAGATCCGTGGCCGCCAGCGGGTGGGGTTCGCTGGGGATCGCGACCACAGTGTTCCCCGTGGCGAGCAGCGGAGCCACCAGCGACACGAAGCCGAGCAGTGGCGCTTCGCTCGGGCAGGCAACTCCGACGACGCCGATGGGCTCGTGCATCGCCAGCGCGATGCCGCGAATCGGGACGCTGTGCACCGCGCCATCGTACTTGTCGGCCCACGCCGCCCAGGTGAACAGGCGGCGCACCGAGGCCTCCACTTCCCGCCGCCCTTGTCGAGCGGCGCCACCGGTCATCTTTGCGATTCGCCCGGCGAACTCGTCGCGACGGGCGTCGAGGTTCTCGGTGATGAAGTACAGGATCTGCGCCCGGAAATGTCCGCTCGCGCGCGCCCAGCCCCGCGCCGCCGCGTGCGCCGCCTCGACAGCGTTGCGGATGTCCTTGCGGTTCCCCTCGCCGACGTCGCCGATCGCTTTCCCCTTTGGCGAGACGATGAGCCGCGAGTAGCCGGAGTCAGGCCGCGCTTGCTTCCCCCCGATGAACATCTTCGCCGTCCGGTTGATGCCATCTCCCAGCGGCGACACCACCGCCGGGGCCGAAAGGTGCTGGGTCCTGCCGTGCGCTCTCCTCCCTCGTCCCTCTTCATTCCTCACTTGCAGGTACTCATACATCCCCTCCCTCCCGCCTTCCCG
>DASWGU010000036.1:0-3204 GCA_036393555.1 Gemmatimonadaceae bacterium | reverse complement strand
GTGATCACCGCGGGCAGCGCCTATGACGTGACGGCGGCGGGCAGCGACATCTACGCGACCTCGGACCAGTTCCACTTCGCCTACAAGGCGCAGAGCGGGGACTTCGACCTGCGGGTGCGCGTGGCGTCGTTGACGGCGGTGAACGTGTGGAGCAAGGCGGGGCTGATGGCGCGCGAGAGCCTGGACCCGGGCAGCCGCGAGGTGTCGGTGTTCGCCACGCCCGCGGCGCGCTACGAGTTCCAGTACCGCACCGCGACTGGCGCGTTCGTGCAGAAGATGGACAGCGTCGCGCAGGTCAGCTACCCGAACACCTGGGTGCGGCTCAAGCGCGCGGGGGACGTGTTTACCTCTTACACCAGCGCCGACGGCGTGACTTGGGCGCAGCTCGGTACAGCGACGCTCGCGCTGCCGGGGTCGGTGTTCCTGGGCATGGCGGCGACCAGCCACGACGTGAGCCAGAGCGTGGTGGCCCAGTTCCGCGACCTCGGGATCGTCGATACAACCACGACTCCTCCTCCCGTCACCGTGGACACTCAAGCACCGGCCATCGCCGGTGTCTTGGCCTCCGGGAGCACTTCCAGCAGCGCCACCATCTCCTGGACCACCGACGAGCTCAGCGACACGCAGGTGGAGTTCGGACTCACCACGGCCTACGGCTCGACCAGCGCGCTCGACGCGAGCCTGCTGACCGCCCACTTCCAGGGGCTGGCCGGGCTTGCGGCCAGTGCCTTGTACCACTACCGGGTCAAATCGCGCGACGCCGCGGGAAACCTGGCGATTTCGGGCGACTTCACCTTCACCACCTCTGCGCCGCCCGACATAAGCCCTCCTACCGTCTCGATCAGCGCGCCGGCCAATGGAGCCATGGTCTCCGGCACGATTTCCGTGACGGCCTCAGTCTCCGATGACACGGCCGTCGTGGCGGTGCAGTTCAAGCTCGACGGCACCAACCTCGGGGTGGAGGCTACGACTTCGCCGTATTCCGTCTCCTGGAACACGACCTTGACCGTCGACGGAGCGCATAGCCTGACGGCCGTGGCGCGCGACGCGACCGGAAACGCCGCGACCTCTACGGCCGTCCCCGTGACCGTGGACCGGCTATCTCCCACGATCAGCGCTGTCTCGGCCTCCCAGGTCACTTCCACCAGCGCCAGCATCTCCTGGAGCACCGACGAGCGCAGCGACACCCAGGTGGAGTATGGAGTCACCACGGTCTACGGCTCGACCAGCGCACTCACGAGCCTGCTGACCGCCCACTTCCAGGAGCTGACCGGGCTTGCAGCCGAGACCTTGTACCACTACCGCGTCAAATCGCGCGACGCCGCGGGAAACCTGGCAGTCTCGGGCGACTTCACCTTTACTACGCTGGTTGCGCAGACCACCCTGCCCACGCAGGGTGCCAGGGCGATCGCAACCTTCGAATCGCTGGGACTGTACTGGACGCCGCCGGCCGATCCGGGAGCCGCCGGCTGCACGGTTCGCTATCGGAAAGCCGGGGAATCGGCCTGGAAGGACGGGTTGGCGATGTGGTACGACGCGCGCAACAACGAGTGCCGCGGAAGCCTGGTGTACTTGAGCCCGGGCACGAACTACGACGTGCAGTTCGCGATGCCGGGCCAGGCCCCCGTCGCTCAGATCACGGCCAATACCTGGAGCGAGACCTTCCCCATCGCCCAGACCGTGAATCTGGCGAACGGCGTCCTGTCGCAGACCCTTTCCATCACGCAGGGCGGAACCCCCAGCGGCTACGTGCTCTACACTGTTCCGCCCGGCGGCCAGACGACGATCGACGTGGCCAACGCGCAGTTGAACAACGTCACGATCGCGGCATCCTACGTGATCGTGCGCGGGCTGACACTGCGTGGGGCGCAGCAGCACGCCATCGTGCTGCTCGATGGCGCTCACGACATCGTGCTCGAGGACAACGACATCAGCGGTTGGGGGCGCTACTCCTACGTCAACAGCGCGGGGTGGCAGATCGGGGTCGACTGGGAAGATGGCGCGGCGGGCGTCTTCGCCAACTGTTCTGCCACGCCGGGCCTGGGCAGGGAGCGGATCATCATCCAGCGCAACCGCATCCACCACCCGCGTTACGGATCCAGCAGCTGGGATTGGGGCCACTCGTCGGGGCCCCAGGCCGTCGGCTTCCGCAATTGCGGCGGCAACAACGTTTTCCGCTACAACGAGGTCTATAGCGGCGACGAGCAGCATTACTTCAACGACAGCATTGGCGGCGCGGAAAACTTCTCCGCCACGGGATTCCCCGGCCCCGACTCGGACATCTACGCCAACATCATCATGAACTCGTGGGAGGACGGTCTCGAGATCGAGGGCGGCGGCCGGAACGTGCGCGTCTGGGGCAATTACCTTGACAGGACGACGACCGGCATATCGAGCACCGCGAATCATTGGGGGCCGCTCTATATCTTCCGCAACGTGTACAACCGCAGCCGGCAGTTCTCGCAGGTTCCGCTGGATAGCGACGAGCGGATCTACGCTTTCAAGTCCGGCAATGGCGGGACCTTCGGCGCCGGCCGCAGGTATGTCTTCCACAACACCCTGCTGCAGGCCCCGCCGCCTTCGGGTAGCGTTCATCCTCTTGGGGCTGGAAAAGGGATCAGCGCCCCCAATTCGAATTCTCCGCTGACCAACACGGTGTCCCGCAACAATATCTTGCACGTCTGGCAGTCGTGGGAGCCCTCCATCTCCGATTATGGGACCGGCAACACGAGCAACGACTTTGACTACGACCTCTACAACGGACGGATCGAGGCGTACCAAGGCGCGCAGTCGCACGGGATCGCCGGCACGCCCGTCTACGCGGAGGGACACGGCTGGTCCAGCGAATCCGGAGGACTCTACGCGCTCGCCCCGACGAGCCCGGGCTACGACCGCGGGGCGCGGCTGCCAAACTTCAACGATGATTACGTGGGGGCCGGGCCGGACGTCGGGGCCCACGAGGCGGGTAGCCCGGCCATGCGCTTCGGCGTCAACGCGGGGACGATGGCCGGGGAATACGCGGGCCTGGACGTGGGGGCGCCGGCGCTGGCCGGGCGCACGACGGTGATCACCGCGGGCAGCGCCTATGACGTGACGGCGGCGGGCAGCGACATCTACGCGACCTCGGACCAGTTCCACTTCGCCTACAAGGCGCAGAGCGGGGACTTCGACCTGCGGGTGCGCGTGGCGTCGTTGACGGCGGTG
>DASWGU010000035.1:0-14583 GCA_036393555.1 Gemmatimonadaceae bacterium | reverse complement strand
GAGCAGCAATGTCGGGATGGGACGGCTGGCATGGAACCGTCTGGACGGGCCGCGTGGCGGCGATACCCACCGACCCGCCGCGATGCCGCTCCCGCACGACGCCCGCGTGACGCCGACCGCTCCCGGTGTCTCGATGCGCATGCTCCCTCCGGTCTGGTGCAGGGTGTCACTCATCCCGGACCGCGGGCCGGCAGTCCGGCACCTAACGCCAGCGCGATGCGTTCAGCCTGCCTGTCGTTCAGGCTGATGATGATCGCCATGAGGTTGCCCGAGGTCACCAGCGTGGCCGGTTCCCTCCAGTAGACACGCTTGTCGCGCGGCGAGACCGCCACGGTGTCGACGTTCTGCAGGTCTCGGGCGCGGTCCGCCTCGCTGGCGTACAGGAAAACCTGTACTTCGGCGCGCGAGGTCTCCCACACCATGCCTTCCACGGAGAGAAAACCGTGTCGCACCCCCTCGTGGCGCCGGCGGACCGCCATGCCGGCGCGCTTCAGACGACTCTCCACGCTGCAGGGGCGCCAGAGTCCCCACTCCGGACACGACGCCCCGGCCACCGCAACGGTGTCGTCCAGTGCGCGCGGCGCGCTGTCGACCATCGTCGCCGGAGGCACCGAGTCCCCCGTCGAAGCCGCGTCTTCCTCCCCCCTGGACCCGCATCCCAGCACGACGACTGCCAGTGCGGCGCCCGCGAACCGGCGGCCCCACTTCAGGATCGACCCGTGGCGGGCGCGTAACATGTCGGGAAAGGTACGGCGCACCCACCCGCATGTCAGCCGCAGTCTGCCTGCAGCGCTCGCGGAGGCAGGGGACGCAGGGTTAGGATCGTAGCTGAACGCACGCCATTCACTCCAACCCGCACGGGGCTCCGGCGATGATTGCTGACGAGATTGAGTACAGACTGATCGGCGACGACCTCCAGGGCGTCATCGTCACCCTCGATCCGGAAGAGGCCGTGGTGGCCGAGGCCGGCGCCATGATGTACATGCAGGACGGCATCCGCATGATGACGTCGCTGGACATGACTGGCCGCGGCACCAACAAGCTGATGGATCGCCTGTGGAGCGCGGGCAAGCGTGTGCTGGCGGGGGATTCGTTCTTCGTCACCATCTTCGCCAACGAGACGACGCACCGCCGCGATGTGGCCTTTGCTTCGCCATTTCCCGGTAAGATCCAGGCCATCGACCTGGACGACTGGGGTGGGACCCTGATCGCGCAGAAGGATGCCTTTCTCTGCGGCGCGCGGGGGGTGGAGGTCAGCATCGCGTTTTCCAAGCGCATCGGCGCCGGGTTCTTCGGCGGTGAGGGGTTCATTCTCCAGAAGCTCAGCGGCGACGGGCTGGTGTTCCTGCACGCCAGCGGTACGCTCACCGAGATCGCGCTCGGGCCCGGCGAGGTGCTGCGCGTGGACACGGGATGCCTTGTGGCCATGGCCCCTTCCGTCGAGTACGACATCCAGATGGTGCCGGGGATCAAGACGGCGCTGTTCGGCGGAGAGGGCCTCTTCCTGGTGAGGTTGACGGGTCCCGGTCGCGTGATTCTCCAGACGCTGCCATTCTCGCGCCTGGCCGATCGCATCATCGCGGCGGCGCCGCGCGCCGGAGGTCGGCGCGTGGGCGAAGGCAGCATCCTGGGCGGCCTGGGCGGTCTGCTGGACGGCGACCGGTAGATCGCGCCGTGGCCCTGACGTCGGTGAATCCCGCCACGGGCCTCGCTGGCGCGAGCTACGACGAACACTCGGCCGACGACGTCGAACGACGGCTGGCCCTCGCCAGCCGGGTGTTCCCAGCCTGGCGGGACACCACGGTCCATGAACGCTCGACCATCCTGCAGCGCGTCGGCGCCATACTCGAGGCGGAGCAGGACCGGTTCGGCCGGATGATGACGGAAGAGATGGGCAAGACCCTGCGATCGGCGCGCGAGGAGGCCGCCAAGTGCGCGCTGGCCTGTCGATACTACGCGGAGCACGCGGCGGACTTCCTCGCGCCGGAACCGATCGGGGGAGGCGAGCCGGGGAGCGGTGCGGTAAGGTACCAACCGTTAGGCGCGATCCTCGCGGTGATGCCGTGGAACTTCCCGTTCTGGCAGGTCATCCGCTTCGCCGCCCCCGCGCTGGCGGCCGGCAACGTGGGCCTGCTCAAGCACGCGTCGAACGTCCCCGGATGTGCCGTGGCACTGGAGGACCTCTTTCGTCGCGCTGGCGCCCCGGACGGTGTGTTCCAGACTCTACTGGTCGGATCCGCCAGGGTCGATTCCATCATCGGAGATGGCCGGGTGGCGGCCGTGACGCTCACGGGCAGCGAGTCGGCCGGCCGTTCCGTCGCCACGGCTGCGGGGCGCCACCTGAAGAAGACCGTCCTGGAACTCGGCGGCTCCGACCCGTTCATCGTGGCGCCTTCCGCCAACCTGGCCCGCGCCGCCGACGTCGCAATCAGCGCCCGGATCGTCAACAACGGCCAGTCCTGCATCGCGGCCAAGCGGTTCATCGTGGTGGACGCGGTCGCAGATGAGTTCGAGGCACGGTTCACCGGAGGGATGCGCCGGTTGCGGGTGGGCGACCCCAGGGAGGATTCCACGGATCTCGGGCCGCTGGCCACGGCGGCCATCCGCGACGAGTTGCACGCGCAGGTGAACGAGACCGCCAGGCGCGGCGCGCGGGTGGCGTTAGGCGGCCATCCGCTCGACGGGCCGGGGTTCTACTACGCCCCCACCGTCCTGACCGATGTGCCCCGCGGTGCGCCCGCCGCGGAGCAGGAGTTGTTCGGTCCCGTCGCCAGCCTGTTCCGCGTACCGTCCGTCGATGACGCGATTGCGCTGGCCAACGATACACCATTCGGGCTGGCCGCCAGCGCGTGGACGGGCGACTCCGCCGAGGCCGAGAAGTTTGCCAACGGGATCGAGGCCGGCCTCGTGTTCATCAACGGCATGGTCGCGTCCGACCCCCGCTTCCCGTTCGGCGGCGTCAAGCAGTCCGGCTACGGTCGCGAGCTGGGTGCATGGGGGCTTCGCGAGTTCGTGAACGTGAAGAGCGTGCGGCGCTGGTAGAGCGCAGGCCCGTCGTCACGCCTTCGGCCGACCACCGATCAGGTCCCACCACCGGTCGCTGCGGCGGGAGCGACGCTCCATGGCCGCGACGACGTCCCGCCAGGCCTCGCGCATGGCCGCGGCGTCCGGAAACCGGGCCGAGGGATCGGCAGCGAGTCCGCGCTGCAGCCAGGCGGCAATGGGTTCTGGGAATCGACGAGCGTCGAACTGGTTGGCGAGCTGCTGCGCCAGGATGGCGGCCGAGTCGATGCCCGGAAACGGCGGCTCGCCGGACAGGGCGAACGCCACGATGCCCGCCGCCGCGAAGAAGTCGACCGCAGGTCCCTGCGACTCACCCAGCAGCTGCTCCGGCGCCGCGAAGGCGGGCGTGCCGGTCGCACCGGCCGCCTCGTCTTCGGCGCGCGCGATACCGAAGTCGGCAATGCGCCACCGCCGGTATCGATCGATCAGGATGTTCTCGGGCTTGAGGTCGCGGTGCATGATGCCCTTTGAATGCGCTGCGGTCAGCGCATCCAGCACCGTGTCCACCTGGGCGGCGATTTCAT
Organism: Gemmatimonadaceae bacterium; assembly: GCA_036393555.1. Taxonomy (GTDB): domain Bacteria; phylum Gemmatimonadota; class Gemmatimonadetes; order Gemmatimonadales; family Gemmatimonadaceae; genus JABWBJ01. The sequence goes on along the minus strand of DASWGU010000035.1, from coordinate 10,996 downwards.
CGAACGGCCGGGGCCCTGACCGGGCGACCAGGTCGGCGATCGAGCCGCCCTCGGCCAGCTCCATCGTGTACCAGGACACGCCGGCGACGTCGTCCCAATCGAAGATCGGGATGATTGCGGGATGTGTGAGCTGGGCCGCGAGTCGGGCTTCGCGCTGGAACCGGGCGACCACCGCCGGGTCCTCGGTCACATGCGGATGGAGCACCTTGAGGGCAACTTCCCGCTCGAGCGAGAGATCGCGGGCTCGCCAGACGCTGCCGAAGGTGCCCCGCCCCAGGAACCCGCGTATCTCATAATCATCGCCCACCGCCCACCGAACCCGCGCTTCGTCCGAATCGGCGCGCGCCGGTACCTGGCGGTCGGTGAACCGACGCGGCGCTGATCCCGCGTGCTCCAGGCTGCGCAGCAGGGCCGAGACCGTGGGAAAGCGATGCGCCGGATCCCTGTTCAACGCCCGGCCCAGGATATCGACGACCGCTTGCGGGCAGTCGGGGTCTAGGAGGTCCAGCGGTGGGACGTCCTCCGAGGGGGGCAGCTCACCGGTAAGCGCGGCGAAGCACGTCGCGGCCAACTGCCACTGGTCCGCTCCAGGCGTCGGAAGCCAACCCGTTGCCAGCCACTCCGGCGGCCAGGGCGTCCAGCGCGGATCGGGCGTGCAGCCGGACGGGATGGCCTCGCGAGGCACGGCCCATTGCCAGCCAAGTATCCAGATGCGCCCGGAGGGAGCCATCCAGACCGACTCCGGTGAAACGGCGCCGTGAGCAATCCCGGTGTCATGGAGATAGGCGACCGCGGAGCCCAGTGACCGCAGCATGTGAAGCACCGACGGCACGTCCTCTCGGCCAACGCGCCGGAGCCGGGATCCTCCCGTTTCCGCCGAAATCCACCTTCGCAGATAACCCGGTCCTCGCCGACTGTCGCGGTTCAGCGACCAGTAGTGATACGTGGTGGGGATTGACGGATGATTACGGTGTGCCAGATGGCGCGCCTCCATGTGCAGCCAGGCGGCGTGTGCCGGGTCCGGTGCGGTGACAAGCGAAAGCGAGCGCCCCAGCGCGTCGACGATTTCCTGGTAATAGCGGTGCTCCTGGCGAACACCTTCGGTTCCCCAACGCCAATCCGGTGGGAGCTGCCAGCCCGCCAGGTGCGGTGGAAGCTCGAGACTGATCTGGTTGGGCCGGGCCGGCTGGGGCGTCTGCCGGATTGCGCGAACCCCGTCGAAGGGCGTGACCGCCATGGCGGAAACTTATGCGTGCGCGGCGGCGACGAGTGAGATGCGCAGCTCGGTCTCACCGGCGGCAGCTCTCGTGGCGCTGATTCGTCCACCCCAGGCTTCCACCAGTTGGCGGCTGATAGCCAGTCCCAGTCCACTGCCCGACGTCCGGGTGGAGAATCGTGGCTCGAAGATCCGGGTCAGGTCAGTGGTGGCGACCCCGCTGCCGTTGTCGGTCACGATGATGTCCACGCCGTCGGGCAGCTTCTCGACGTGAACGCCGACGCGCGTCGCCCCGGCCTGGCGCGCGTTCTCCAGGACGTTGAGGAACACCTCACGTAATTCGTCGTCGCGCGCCAGCGCCATGACCGGTGACTCGGTCCCTGAGATCGTCCACTCGATGCCTGCCTCGCCCAGCCGCTCCAGTTCCACCACGTCCCGCGCGACGGCGGCCACGTCGAGCGCGACGGGGGCCTCGCGCTCGGCGGGCGCCATGCCGAACCGGCTGAAGGAGCGGGCGATTTCGTCGAGCCGGTCGATTTCCGCAAGGATGCGCTCCACGTTCTGCTCGAAGATGCGCTCGAAGTCGACGCGCCGGTCTCCCCGGGCGCGGCGCATGTGCTGCACGCCGAGGCGGATAGGCGTGAGGGGGTTCTTGATCTCATGAGCGACCTGCCGGGCCATCTCGCCCCATGCCAGGACGCGTTGGGCGCGCGCAAGTTCGGTCACGTCCTCCAGGGTCAGGACGGCGCCGCCGCCGGCCCGCGTGAGACGGGCGAGGCTCCCGCGGACCTGGCGTCCGGCGACGACCAGGTCGAAATCACTATCGTCGGCGCTGCTGGCGAGGAAGGACGTGACGCGGTCGGCCAGCGGGGATTCCCGCTGGGCGCGCAGCGTCTGCCCCGGCGCCACCGGGTGGCCGAGGATGGCCTCGGCACCCGGGTTGGCGAGCATCACCCGGCCGTCGCGATCGATCGCGATGACACCGGCGGCCACGTCGCGCAGGACCGACTCGGTGCGGCGCTGCGCCTCCTCCAGCGCGGCGCGGCTGGCGGCGAGGTCGGCATCCATCCGCTCGATGGCGGAGAAGACCGGCACGAACTCCAGCGCTGGTGCGCGGTCGGGCCGGAGATATCGGTCACCGCGCGCGATACTCAGGGCCGCACGGCGCAGCGCACCGACCGGGCGCTCGAGTTCCCGGGCGGCCAGGCCCGAGAGCCACAGCGCCGCCATGCCGCCTAACGAAGTTACGAACAGGACCAGGATCCCGATGTCGCGGCGCTGGCGGTCCAGGGCGCGCTCGCTGACCCGCGCCGGCACCGCCAGCACGGCGCGCGTTCCGCCGGCGAGGCCGACGGAGCGATAGCCGAACAACGTGGGCGTGCCGGCGAGCACCGGCCGGGCCCACACGGTGACCTCGGCCTCCACGCCCAGCCCGATGGCCACTTCCGGGGGCAGGAACTGTCCCACGGGCGCGAGTTGCGCATACAGCGGATCGCTGGTCCGGTAGAGCGCACCAGCGCTGTAGGCCAGCAGTGGCGTCCCAAAGCGATCCGCGACGGCGTCCAGGTCATCGAGTCCCCCCACCCTGACCACGGCACGAAGCGTCTCGCGCAACAGCAGCGCCCTCGATTCGCTGTCCGTTTCGTTGAGCCGTCCGTAGGACCACATGGCGAAGGCGACCGCCGGAATCACGAAGAAAGCGAAAAGCGTGACCGTGAGACGCCCTCGGTAACTCCTGATCCAGCCGCGCACGCGCGCGCGCGTCCATCGCCACAGACCGCCGTCGGCCGCGGCGGCCATCGTCCAGATCACGCCGAAGACCAGGAGGTCCAGGATCACCATGAGCGCTCCGCGAGGCAGCAGGACCTCCAGTCCCCGCAGATCGATCTCGACGTGAACACGCGCGTCGTCTCCCGCTCCCGGCGCCAGCCAGTCACCGTGGAGTTCGTTGCCTTTCCGGTCCCAGGTTGGAGCCGCGGACAGCGGCGTCGGTGACGGAAGCGGTGTGAGGACCAGATCGTACGGCGGTTCCGTTGTGCTGGGTCGTGCGAGGCCGACGAGCAGGGTGAACGGGTCCTGTTCGATGAGGAGCGATCGCGGGGCCAGAACGATCGATGTGACGCTGCCGTCCGGATGAGGCAGTCCCACCAGGAGCTGGCGTCCCTGTGCGGACGTCGCCGTCTGCCAGATGACCTCTCCGGTCTGGCGAGCCTGGGCCACCAGACCACCCTCTCCTTCAACTCGAGAGGAAAAGTCCGCGATGCGAATTTCCGCGCCCGGCCGCGTGGAACCTGGAGGCCAGTGTGCCAACTCGATTGGCTGGCCGGCGGCCGCCAGGGGCGAGCGGACGAACTGGCGCAGCAGATCGGACCGTTCCCTCGGCACGTCGCCCACCATGATGGAATCGACCAGGCGGGCCAAGAGCTCCTGCGCAGCAGGATCCGGTGTGGACAGCCGGTGGACGTCCGCCTCGGCGAGCTGCACGCGGGCGCGGGAAACGGCGTACCAGGTCAGCGTGGTCGCTGCGCACGCCGCCACGATACCAATGCTGGCAGCCAGCGCGCGAGATCGCCTGGCGAGCGCCAGGGCGCCGACGGCGACGATCCAGAGCGCGATGTACCACGTCGGCCACCGACCTGGCGCCTCCCACAGCAGCGGCGCCGCAACGGTCGCCAGCGCCGCGATTGCCGGCGCAAGCCAGGGATTGCCTCCGCGGTCGCGACCCAGGACGATGCGGCCAGCACTCGCCCCGGCCAACAGGATGGATGCGGCCGCGAGGAAGAGTGGCACCTGCCAGGAAAGCCAGAGGGAGATGGACGCCCCCCGTCCCGGCAAGGCGATGCCCCGAGCCAGGTCTCGAAGGAGGAAGGGACCTAACGAAGCGACCAGCACCACGACGGCCGCGGCCAGCCCCCGACCACCCACCCGTACCCGCGAGCGCGTCAGCGCGAAGAGCGCCAGCAGCGAAAGCGCGCTTGTCGCGGCCAGCGCCGCGACCGAGCCCGAAAGCGGCCCGAGCGTCGGCGCGTAGTAGACCCCCGGGTCGAAGACCGACGAAAGGTTGGAGAACGCGTTGAACGGAATGGCGGCGACGAGCGCCAGCACGCCACCCAGCACCATCAGACGGCGCGTCGGGGACGCCGGGCGTCTCCAGGCGAGCGCCACCAGCGCCACGACCGACAGAAGAAGGCCCGCTGCACCCTGAAGCCGGGCGCGCTGTGTCATTCGCAACACCGTTTCGCCGCGAGAAAGGAGCAGAGGGCGGACCGCAAAGAACGGCCGGCCAGCTACCTCGAGATCGCGCCACTCCTCGCCAGTCCGGCCCACCGGCTCGATGTCGAATCCGGTCAGTTCACCTTTCCACGGCAGGTCCGACTCCAGCGACGAAGCAATCCGGTCGGCCGGCGGAGTGGCGTGGACGACTGCCTCGGCCACCGCACGTCGGTTGCCCCACTGCGCCGTCCGCCGCAGCGTCACATAGAACGGCGACCAGTCGAGGGACCCCGAATCGGTCCGCCACTGGGTCGGCGCCCTGAGCGCGCCGGCCCATGCAACCGGACCGCGCTCGTCGAAGAGAACGACGCCACGGTGCGGTGAAAACAGGTTGCTGCGCCGAAGGTGCGCGAAGGCAGGCACCGGCGCGATCGGCGCTTGAACCGCGTACTCCGCCAGACGGTCGAGCGTCTCCACCTCGCGCTGGACCGCACTGGCGAACGCGGCGGTGCCGGCCTCCACCACGCGCGCGGTATGCGCGTCCCAGTTCGACTCGACACCGGTGAGCCGCTGCTGCTGGAGCGCGGCCAGCGCGAGCGTGAGCATCAGGGTGCCCGCGCCGATCACGCCCGCGGCACCGGCTCGCCCGGCCCGCGCCCCGATCAGGGCAATTGCAGTGAGGAGAAGCGAGATGCCGAGGAGACTCCCCTGCATGGTGCGCAACCACGCCGCGAGACTGAAGACGGCGGCCCCAGTGATCAGGAGCCACCAGTTTGTCACGCCACGATGCCGCGGATCACCAACAAAGCCTCGAATGGGTTCCTCCAGTCCGGCATGCAATATCGCAGTCCGGCCAGCTTACACACGGTCGGTCCGCCAGGCGGCCTGGCCGGAGACCCACTTTCGTCAACCGGGCGCGAATCAGAGATACAGGCGCACCCCGCTAAGCCGATATGAGACAACCGTTTATCACGGTCCGACGATCCACGGCGCCTCGGCGGGGGTCGAACCAGACCTGCTGAAACGTGTATTCTTAGCCATGCGTGTCGCCCGATCTCTGCCACTGCTCACCGTCCTGTCGTCAGCCTGGCTGTCGATTCCCGTCCAGGGAACGCGGGTCACGGACGAGGGGAGCTTCACCATCACCATTGGCGGCCGCACCGCGGGACGCGAGAACTACCGCATCTCGGCGGTCGCCCGAGGGACAGGGACGGAGTTCCGCGCGAAGGCTGACGCGGCGTTCGGCGATCGGAAGGTATCACCGGAACTGCGGACAGACGCTGCCGGTGCCGCCATCGAATACGTCGTGACTCGCACCGGGGAGGGCGCCGAAGTCTGGAACGGGGTGATCGCGCGCGGCCGCCTGAGCGCGAGGATCACCAACGCACGCGGCCCGTCCGCTCGCGAGTTCATCGTGCCGCCGGGATCGGCTATCCTCGACGATGACCTGTTCCACCAGCACTACTTCATCGCCCGGCGGACCCACGATGGTCGCGTCCCGGTGATCGTTCCGCACCGCAACATGCAGACCGTGGTGAAGGTCTCGACCGTGGGCACCGAGACACTCCAGGTGGGAACGCGTGAACTGACGGCGACTCATCTGCGCTTCGACGAGTCCTCTGGCGAGCATCGGGACGTCTGGGTGGACACGGAAGGGCGCGTGCTCAAGGTCGAAATCCCGGCGCGCCGACTGGTAGCGGCGCGGGACGATCCACCCCGCGACTGAGCCGGTCCGTAGGCGCCCGAGGCAACTCTAGACGGGTCGTCCGGCGTCTTTACTTCTGTATGCTTCGGCCTGAAACCATTCGACGGAGACCCCGTACGAGTGGCAGCCGTTGACCTTCCGAATGAGACCCGGATCATCATGAGACACGCTCTGACCGCCCTTCTGTTGGCCGCCACCACGTCGGCGGCGGCGCTCGCCCAGGAACAGACCAGCGGACCGATCCTCACGCTCGAGGAGGCGGTGCAACTCAGCATGCGCAACAACCCGACTCACCTCACGGCGCTTTCCCAGCGTGATCGGACGAGTGCCCAGCTGCGCACCGCGTACGGCCAGTGGCTTCCGCAAGTGAACTCCAGTTTCGGCTCCAGCTTCACGAAAGGCGGGCCGCTGGTGTTCGACGGGCAGCAGATCGGATCCAATCCCGACCAGCTCGGCTCGAGCTACTCGATCAGCGCAGGCGTGTCCTTCAACGGCTCCTCGCTGATGCGTCCGCGTTCGGCGAGGGCCAATCTGAACGCAGCCGATGCCGAGGTGCGCGGTTCGGAGGCCACGACGCGCGCTCAGGTGGTCACGTTCTATCTCGACGCACTGCAGGCGCAAGCGCAGGTGGCGCTCCAGGACACGCTGCTGGCGAACCAGCAGGCGCAGCTGGATCTCAACCGCGCCAGGGAGCAGGTCGGCGCGGGCACCGCGCTGGACGTTCGCAACGCGGAAGTCACGGTGGGCACGCAGAGGCTGGCCGTATTGCAGGCGCGCAACCGCGCTGCCAACGCCCTGATGGTCCTGTTCCAGCAGATGGGCGTGCCGCAGCCGGAGGGCGTTCGTCTGGTGACGACCTTCCCCATGGCCGAGCCCACGCTGCAACTGGAGGAGCTGCTGGCGATGGCGCGCGGCGGGAATCCGGTCCTCAACGCGGCGCGGGCCCGTGAATCTGCCGCGAGTGTCCAGGTTGCCATGGCACGCTCGCGTTGGCTGCCGACGCTGTCACTGTCGACTGGTTGGAGCGGGTTCACCAACCGCGTGACGGACATCGACCCGCAGATCGCGTCCGCTGCGGCCGGCCGAACCAACTCGCGCCGGAGCTGTTTCACGAGCGATTCGATCCGTTCCGGGGCCGGCCTGGCGCCGCTCGGCGGCTGCGACGGCATCGTATTCACGGACGCTGACGCGGCCGCCCTCCGCGCCGCGAACGACAAGTACCCGTTCAGCTTCACGAAGCAGCCGTTCGGTTACCGGGTCAGCGTCTCGCTGCCGATTTTCGACGGGTTCTCCCGGGAGGAAGGGATCCAGGCGGCACAGGCCCAGCGAAACGAGTCGCGCTACGCGGTGCGCCGCCAGGAACTGCAGCTGACCACGGACGTAACGACCGCGTACCGTAACCTGGTGACGCAGTACGAGGCGGTCGCGCTGCAGCAGCAAACGCGCGACGCCGCGCAGCAGGCGCTGGCGCTGGCACAGGAGCGATACCGGGTCGGAGCCAGTACCTTTATCGAGGTCTCGACCGCGCGCAACAACTTCGAGCGGGCCGGAACGGACCTGATCAACGCGATCTACGACTTCCACAAGTTCTTCGCCGCCCTCGAGCAGGCAGTGGGCCGGCCCCTCAGATAGTCCTCAGCGACGGACACTCTTGATGAGCAAGAAAGCCAAGTGGGGGATCTTCGGCGTGGTCGTGCTCGGCGTTGGTGCCGTGTTCGCCACGACCGCCGCCAACCGCGGGGAAAAAGCCACCGAGGTCCGCGTCGAAGCGGTGGAGGCGCGCGACCTGGTTGCGTCCGTGACCGCCAGCGGACAGGTGCAGCCCCGTACCAAAGTCGACGTCGCCTCCGACATCAGCGGACGAATCGTCAGGCTGTCGGTGAAGGAAGGCGAGATGGTCAGGCGCGGACAGTTCCTGCTTCAGATCGACCCCGAGCAATACGAGGCCGCCGTGCAGCGCGCCGAAGCGGCGCTTTCGTCTGCCAAGGCCCAGGCGGCGCAGGCGCGGGCCAACTTCCTGCAGGCCGAGCGCGCCTACAACCGGAACGCGGAGATCCGGAAGACGAATACCCAGCTGGTGTCGGACGCCGACCTGGAACAGACACGGACGCAGATGGAGGTCAACCAGGCCATGCTGGAGGCATCCAACCACAACGTCGCGCAGTCGGAGGCGTCGGTGCGGGACGCCAAGACCAGCCTGGCCAAGACGACCATTCTCGCGCCCATGAGCGGCCGCATCACTCGCCTGGTGGTGGAGGAAGGCGAGACAGCGGTCCCCGGCACGTTCAACAAGGACGCCGCCACGCTGCTGACCATCAGCGACATGAGTGTCCTGGAAACCATCGTGAAGGTGGACGAGACCGACGTCGCCCGAATCGCACTGGGGGACTCCTCGGTGGTACAGATCGACGCCTTCCCCGACACGACGTTCATCGGTCGGGTGGTGGAGATCTCGCACAGCTCCGTGCGGGGGGCCGCCGCCGGCGCCTCGACCGAGCAGGCGGTGGACTACGAGGTACGTATTCAGCTGGTGAATCCGCCGTCGGAAACCCGGCCGGATTTCTCCGCCACAGCGAAGGTGGTGACCGACATGCGGGACAAGGTTCTCTCGATCCCGATCATCGCACTGACGGTTCGCGAAAACGAGGAAGTTGGGGCCGCGGACACCGCCGTCACGGGTGGCAGGACGCCTCCGAAACAGGTCGGCCAGCGGGACGTCGAAGGCGTCTTCGTGGTGGGGGAGGACAACAAAGTCACCTTCCGGCCCGTAAAGGTAGGGATCGCCGGCGACAGGTATTTCGAGGTCCTCACGGGCCTCCAGGCTGGCGAGCGGATCGTCGGGGGGACCTACCAGGCGATCCGCGAACTCAAGGACGGGACCCTGATCCGCGAGTCCGCCCCACCTTCAGCCGCCAAGGACGCCAAGTCGTGACCGATTTCCTGAACCGAGACAGTCGCAGCACGACAGACGAGGATCCCCTTCCCACGACCGCCGAGCGCAAGGCGGTCGTCCTCGAACAGGGTGCAACCCCGTCGAAAGAGTGGGTCATCGTGACGCGCAGTCTGAAGCGTGACTATGACATGGGAGGCGAGGTGGTGCACGCGCTGCAGGGCGTGGATCTCGCCGTCCGGCGCAACGAGTATGTCGCCATCATGGGACCGTCCGGATCGGGCAAATCGACCCTGATGAACCTCATCGGATGCCTGGACACGCCGTCGGCAGGCGAGTACTGGCTCAACGGTCAGCTCGTGTCGCGCATGACCGACGACCAGCTTGCCCGCGTGCGGAACAAGGAGATCGGATTCGTCTTCCAGACGTTCAATCTGCTGCCCCGCGCCACGGCGCTGCATAACGTCGAACTCCCGCTGGTCTACGCCGGGGTTTCGTCGGGTGAGCGGAAGCGCCGCGCCATGGGCGCCCTGGAGCGGGTGCAACTGGGTGATCGCGTGACGCACCGTCCCAACGAGCTATCCGGCGGTCAGCGGCAGCGCGTAGCCATCGCACGGGCTCTGGTGAACGAGCCGTCCATCCTGCTGGCCGACGAGCCGACCGGGAACCTGGACTCGGCCACGTCCGCCGAGATCATGAACGTTTTCGAGGGCCTGGCGGCGCACGGCCAGACCGTCATCATGGTCACGCACGAAGCGGACATCGCCGCCCACGCCCGCCGGGTCGTGGTGCTGCGCGACGGGGTGATCGCCAGCGACGAGCGGCGGTCCACGTTTGCCGACAAGGTCGGGTTCCCGATCTGACGGTCCGCGGTCGCGTCACGGGGCGAGTCGCCCGGAGTGACACCTCCGGACGGCCCGCCCCGTAGGATTTTCCGCAGCCTGCACGCCCTTCGTCACGATCTACCACTCGCGGTCCTTGGCCTTCTTCGAATCCGTCCGACTTGCTCTGTTGCAGATCAGGGTGCAGAAGCTGAAGAGCTTCTTCACCCTGCTGGGCGTCATGATCGGCGTGATGTTCCTTATCGCGGTCGTGTCCATCGTCGAGGGCATGAGCCGCTACATGACGGACGAGTTTGCGGCCCGCATTCTGGGCGTGAACACCTTCACGCTGCGCCGCTTTCCGGACGTGCAGGTCGGCGACGTGTCGGATTCCACCTGGCGCGAATGGGTCCGCCGCCCTCGCGTGTACAACGCGGACGTGCAAGTCGTGCGCGAGGTGCTGCCGGTCGGCGTGCGTTCCGCCGTCGAGAACATCCGGTTCCTCTACGCCGCCTCCGCGTACAACCGGCCGCGCCAGGTGATGGCCATCGGGACCGAAGGCGCCTACTTCCAGATCAAGCGCTACGACATCACGGCCGGGCGGGTCTTCACCGCGCAGGAGGCCCAGTTCGGCGCGCGGGTGGTGGTGATCGGTACCGAGGTCGCCGAGCACTTCTTCGGCGGCCTGGACCCGCTGGGACGGGACCTGCGCATCGCGGGAACCCCGTATCAGGTGGTGGGCGTCATGGCCAAGCAGGGTTCGATCTTCGGCTTCTCGATGGACCGGATGGCGATCGCGCCCTACCTCTCGCCGCTGTCGCGATTCACCAATCCGCTGGGTGACATCGACGGCCTGGTGGTGCAGGCAGCGCGCGAAGAGGTGCTGGCCGACGCGATGGAGGAGGTCCGCTCTGTCCTGCGGGGCGCGCGCGGACTCGGTCCGGCGGAATCGGACAACTTCGCCCTGGAAACGTCGGAGAGCGCTCTGGCGTTTTTTGCCGACCTCAAGAGCCGGATGGTCGCCATCGGGACGGCGCTTCCCGCCATCGGGCTGATCGTGGGCGCGATGGTCATTATGAACATCATGCTGGTGGCCGTTGCGGAACGGACGCACGAAATCGGGATCCGGAAGGCGATCGGAGCCCGGCAGC
>DASWGU010000034.1:0-9784 GCA_036393555.1 Gemmatimonadaceae bacterium | reverse complement strand
CTGGTCCTCGACCTCCCTGCGCTCGTCGAGGTTCAAGCCGCGCCCGGTATACTGCTCACGTTGCTGGGCGATCGAGTTGGAGACGTTGACCCAGGTGAGGTAGGGGATGTCGACCCCATTCACGGTGGCGACGACGGACGTCGTGGTAACCTGGTCCCTCCCCAGCAGCCCTGACGTTTCAACGAACAGGAACCCGCCGACGAATGCGACGATGAGGAAGATCCAGATCCACTTTGCGGCGCTCCGCATCTGCTGCAGCACGGGCGCAAACTCCTGGCTGATTGGGCGGGATTCAGGGGGTACCTGCGAGCCCGGAAAACTATTTGTGATCTGCGTCTAAAATCAAGTTACAGTGTCACTTCGGTAGTGGGTCACGACCCACTACCTGTCACTTCTGACGCGCGTCGGTCGTCTGGTAAGACGACTCCAGCTGGGCCCAACCGCGCCTCCCGACGGGGGACGCGAACGCGAGGGATTGGCATGACCAACGCTCGTCTCGAAGAACTCCGGGCGAAGTTCCGGGAGAACCCGCGGCGCTTTTTCGCACCCTTCGCCAACGAACTCCGCAAGACGGGGGACGCGGCGCAGGCCATCTCCATCTGCCGACACCACCTCTCCGGCCAACCGGGCCACGTGAGCGGTCACATCGTCCTGGCTCAGGCGCTCCACGAGGCCGGCGAGGACGCTGAGGCCCGCGAAGTGTTCACCGCCGCTCTGGAACTCGATCCCGAGAATCTCATCGCCCTTCGCACGATGGGTGACATCGACTACGGTAACGGCGAATTCACCGGGGCCCGACTCTGGTACGAGCGCCTCCTGGACGCCGATCCCCGCAACCAGGAAATCGCCCAGCTTCTGTCCGATCTCACAGCCGTCGCGACAAGCGGAGAAAGCAGTGCGGCCAGCTTCACGCCGACGAAGGAAAGCGATCCGGCCATGGCGTCTGATGACGCGTGGAGACCGCCGCCGGTCGTCCATTTTGGCGAGAGCCCGGTGCCTGACGCGCCAGTGGAGGCCGAGTCCATCGACGTGATCAGCGAGATGGAGCCCCCTGCCGTATCGGGCTTCGAGCCGCGCGGCGAAGAGGAAATGGAGCCCCCCGCCGTATCGGGCTTCGGGCCGCACGACGAAGAGGAAATCGACGCCAGCGGGTTCGCGGCGACAGAGATTCCCAACGACTATCTCTCGGCTGCGCTGCCCCAGGCTGGCTCGTTCGTGGACCCGTTTGCCCCAACCGAATCTGCGGCGACCCCGCCGCTAACGGACTTCGAGGACACGTTTCTGTCGCCGCCGTCTTCGCCGGTCATCGACGCCGCGCCGATGGAGGTCGCTCCGGCGGCCGGGGATGGCGAGTTGACGTCGCTGAACTGGACGTGGCAGGCGGGTGCGGAGTCGCAGGCGGTGGACGCCGAGCCCCCGGCCTATTCAGCAGCACCAATGGGCGAAGAGCGGGGCCTTGACCGGGAGTCCCGCGATCTGAGCGAGCCGCCGGCGAATGAGGCGACGGCATCGGTGGAGCTTTCACTGCCTGAGCAGGCCGAGCCGCCAGCGCCCTACCAGTCCGTCGAAGCGTCCGGCGTAGACGCGCTGGAAGTGGGCGTCAGCGAATCGACGCTGCCGGGCGAACCGGAACCAGTCGAGATGGCCGAGCCGCTGACGGCCCAGCCGTTCGCCGCTGAAGAGGAGGAAGCGGGAGAATCGCCGGACGCTCCGCAGGCGACGGAAGCGGCGGAGCAAACGTCGGAGCCCGAAGCACTGGTGCAGTCGGAGGAATCATCGACGACAGCGTTCCAGACCGGTGAGTCCTGGGAGGAAGGCGACGAAGGGTCTCAACGCGCGCGTTTCGCCGAGAACGGCTTCGAGGGCCTCGCGGACGATCAGGTAGGATGGCAGGCCCCCGCCGCGGCCTTCTCCGATCCGGAGGCGGCTCCCGAGGACTGGTTCGGCGACGCACCGGAGCCCGCCGTCGAGGCTCCCATCGAATCCAGCCATGAGGTCGCTCTCGGAGCAGAGTCGGGCGACAACGCTGACGACGCGCTCACGACGAGCGCGAGCAGCGTTGACGAGTCGGACGACTGGTTCGAGGCCGTTCCCATGGCGACAAGCGAGGCGGGTGAGCCGCACGGGAAGTCCGAAGACTTGTTCATGGCGCCTGCACTCAGCCCTGTCGTCTCCGCGACAGGCGATGTCCTGGGCGTCCCCGATTCCCCGGAGCTCCCGCCGAAGGCGGCCGACGCTGGAGACGTGCGGGACGAGGTGCCGGCGATGGAGACGCTGTCTGGGCAGATGACCGATGAGCTGGCAACCGCCGAATCGCACAGCGGGGACGCAACGGGTACGGGAGCCAGCGATGCGTCAGCCGAGGACTCGGACGAGCGGACCGAATGGACCTCGTCCGAGCCGGAAACAGTCGTCGTTCCGGAGCCTGTCGCCGAGCTACCTGCGCCTCAAGGGGTCGCGGAGCCGGCGGTCGGGTTTGCGCCGCGCTCCGATGACGACGTGAAATCCGGCGGCGTGTCACCCGCTCCATTCGTGACGGAGACCCTGGCTGAGCTGTACCTCCAACAGGGGTTTCGTGACGAGGCGCTGGCGATCTACCGACAGTTGAGCGACCGCGATCCCGACAACGCCGCGCTGCGTGAGAAGTTGATGGCGGTCGAACTCGGGTCGTCGGTGAGCGAAGCCGCCGCACCGGCCGTCGCGCCACACTCCGAGTCCCGGTCCGTACGCTCATTCTTCGGCAGCCTGGCTCGTCGTACGCCGTCAGCGGCGGCCGTGCAGGCACGGTTGGCGCGGTCCGCCGAGTCGGGGGCAGCAGAGGGGCGCGTCCTCGAGACCATCGTCGAAGGTGCCACCGGCGTGCCCGAGGCGTCCAGCCAGGAACCGCCTTTTGCGGCGGCGGCTTCGGCGCTCGCCAATCTGTTCGCCGCGTCCAGGCCCGCGGCGTCGGACGAGCGCGCCGCGACTGCGCTGGCCGGCGCCCTCGCTGAGCCCTCGCCGGGCGGCCGACCCTCGAGGGCAGCCGAGCGGGAGCTGTCGCTGGACCACCTCTTCCGCGATGTTCCCGGGGGAGGCAGCGGCTCGGCGGTGGACGAGCTGTACGCGCCGCCCAACGCCCCGGCGGGACAGGCTGCGCGCCCGGACGAGGCGGCCGGAGCGCCTGACGAGGGCGAGACGGACATCCGGCAATTCACGGCGTGGCTGGAGGGGTTGCGCAAGAAGTGAGGATCGCCGTTCTGAACGGACCGAACCTGAATCTGCTGGGGACTCGCGAGCCGGAGATCTACGGCTCCACGACCCTCGCGGAGATCGGCGCTCGGCTGGATGTGGTGGCCGGTGAGCTCGGCGTGGAGGTGAGTTTCGCTCAGTCGAACCATGAGGGCGCTCTCATCGACGCGATTCAGGGGCTGCGCGGGACGGCCGACGGGGCGATTATCAACGCTGGGGCGTTCACCCACACCAGCCTGGCCCTGCGGGACGCCCTGTCCGCGGTGGCCGTTCCATACGTCGAGGTTCATCTGTCCAACATCTTCGCGCGCGAGCCCGAGCGGCGGCATTCGATGCTCGCCGACGGGGCGCTGGCGGTTCTCTGCGGTTTCGGGGCGTACGGCTACGAGCTGGCACTGCGCGGGCTGGTCGCCCGGCTGGCGCATCGTGGCTGAGCCGCAGTCATCACGCCAGGCCGCTCTCATCCAACAGCTCATCGAGGCGAACCTCGACGGGCTCCTGGTCAGTCACCTCGCGAACATCCGGTATCTCACGGGATTCAGCGGAACGAGCGCCCTGCTGTTCCTGACGCCGTCGGACACGTGGTTCTTCACGGACTACCGGTACGAGGCGCAGGCTGCGGCGGAGGTGACGGGCGCCACGCGCATCCTGATCGAGCCGGTGAGCCTGTGGGAAGGGCTCTGGAACCAGTTGGCCGCGCGGACCAGTACAGCAGCATTCGGGTTCGAGTCGTCGCACCTAACGCATCGTGACTTCGAGCGGCTGCTGCAGTCGGGGTCGCGCTGGACCTGGCGACCCACTGCCGACCTGATCGAGGGACTCCGGCAGCGGAAGGAGCCCAGCGAGGTGGCGTCGATCAGGCTGGCGGGCGTCATCGCGGGGTCTGCCCTGGAGCGCGCGCTGGCGGAGATTCGCGTGGGGATGACGGAGAACGAGGCCGCCGGGCTCCTGGAGCACCACCTGCGCGATGCGGGATCCGAAGGTTACCCGTTCGCCACTATCGCGGCCGCCGGTGAACGTACTGCGCTCCCCCATGCGCGCGCCGGGTCGCGTCCTATTGCGCGCGGCGACTTTCTGTTGTTGGATTTCGGTGCGATCTACCAGGGGTATTGCGCGGACGTTACGCGAACCGTGGTGGTCGGTCGTGCGACGGATCGGCAGCGTGAGGTCTACGATGCCGTCCGCGAGGCGAACGAGCAGGGCTGGACGCGGGTGCGACCCGGTATGACCGGCCGCGAGGCGGACGCCGTGGCACGTGATTCGTTGACTGGGCGGGGTTTCGGGGAGGCGTTCGGGCACGGGCTGGGGCATGGCATCGGACTGGAGGTGCACGAGGCGCCGCGGTTGTCGAAGGCCGCCGAGGCCGTGTTGCCGGAGGGGGCGGTCGTCACGATCGAGCCGGGTGTCTACCTGGCCGGATGGGGAGGGGTGCGCATCGAAGATGACGTGCACCTGGTGACGGGCAGGTCGGAGCTGCTGACGGATTTTCCGCGTGACCTGATCGAACTGGCGTGACGACGGCTCGCTGACTGATTCCGATGACTCGATGATCGACCTTCGATACGTCAAGAAACTGATCGAGATGCTGGATGGCTCGTCCGTCGACTCCGTGGAGATATCGACGGACAAGGGGATGAAGATCCGCATCTCGAAGACGCCACAGCACCGGGGCGCGGTGCAGATTCCCACGCCGGTTCCCATGCCGGCGCTGCTGCCCTCCGGCGCTCCGGTCCGACCCACGCCCGTCGAGGGCGCCGTCGTTCTGGAGAGCGAGGCGCACCGGCCGGAACCGCCCAAGCCGGCCCTCCTGGAGGTCAAGTCCCCGATGGTCGGGACGTACTACTCGCAGGCGGAGCCGGGATCCGGACCATATGTGACGGTGGGCACACGAATCGCCAAGCGGCAGGTGCTCTGCATCATCGAGGCCATGAAGATCATGAATGAGATTGAGTCAGAATTCGACGGCGTGGTCAGGGAAGTTTGCGTTCAGGACGCTCATCCAGTCGAATACGGGCAGGTGCTCTTCCGAATTGATCCGAATGGCTAATCCAGCGACGAGTACCGACATCCACCCGGGCGCCGCGGCGCCCAGGCCGCCCTTCAACTTCAAGGCCATCCTCCAGCAGATGGTCCAGTTGGGCGCGTCCGACCTGCACCTGAAGGTCGGGCGCCCGCCGACGTTGCGCGTCCACGGGGAACTGTCGCCGCTGCCGCTTCCGGCGCTTCGACCCGAGGACCTGAGCACGCTGGCGAAGGAGATCATGTCTCCCAAACAGGTGAAGGAGTTCACCGAGTTTCGCGAGGCGGATTTCGCCACCGGCGTCCCCGGCATCGGCCGTTTCCGCGTGAACGCGTACCAGCAGCGGGGAACCATCGCCTTCGCCGTCCGGACCATCCCGCACCAGGCGCGCTCGATCCAGGACCTGCACCTGCCCCCCGTCGTGGAAGAGATCGCGCTGATGCCGCGCGGGCTGGTGCTGGTCACCGGTGTCACCGGCTCGGGAAAGTCGACCACTCTGGCGTCCATCATTCAGCTGATCAACGAGCGCCGCTACGCGAACGTGATCAGCATCGAGGACCCGATCGAGTTCCTTCACCGCGACCTGAAGTGCCACATCAACCAGCGTGAGGTGGGCACCGATACCGGGAGTTTCTCGCAGGCGCTGCGCCGCGTGCTGCGCCAGGACCCGGACGTTGTGCTGATCGGCGAAATCCGCGACCTCGACACGCTGGACACGGCGCTGAAGGCGGCCGATACGGGGCACCTTGTCTTCTCGACGCTCCATACCACCGACGCCACGCAGACGATCAACCGGATTCTCTCGTTCTATCCGCCGCACCAGCAGAACGAGGTGCGTTACGCGCTGTCCAGTGCCCTGGCCGCGGTGGTTTCGATGCGCCTCGTGCCGCGCAGTGACCGGCCCGGCCGCGTGCCGGCCTGCGAGGTGCTGATCAACACGGCCGCGGTGCGCGAGCAGATCCGCGACGTGAACAAGACGCTGAACATTCCGGACCTGATCCGGGAAGGAACGGTGCAGTACGGCATGCAGACCTTCGACCAGTCCCTGATGGCGTGGTATACGCAGGGTATCATCTCGTACGACAGCGCGCTCTTCCACGCCAGCAACCCGAGCGAATTCGCGCTGCGGGTCCAGGGCGTGGCGGCCTCGAGCGACACCTCGTGGGACGACTTCCAGCAGCCCACGAAGTAGTGCCGCAGCTCGTCGGAGCCTGAACGAGATGTTCCGGAAGGTCCTGGTCGCCAACCGCGGGGAGATCGCCCTTCGCGTCATCCGGGCGTGCCGTGAGCTTGGCATCGAAACCGTCGCGATCTGGTCGGAACCGGACCGGGAGTCGTTGCACGTGCGATTCGCGGACGACGACGTGTGCATCGGGCCGGCACCGGCGAAGGAATCCTATCTCCGGATCTCCCGGATCATCGCCGCAGCAGAGATTACCGGGGCCGACGCCATCCATCCGGGCTACGGATTCCTGGCGGAGAACGCCGAGTTCGCGGAAACCTGTGAGGCATCGAACGTCCGGTTCATCGGGCCCACTGCCGACCAGATCCGCGCTATGGGCGACAAGGCCGCGGCGCGCCGGACGATGTCGGACGTCGGCGTGCCGATCATCCCGGGAACGCCCGGTCCGGTGGATGACGCGGACACCGCTCTCGGGTTCGCCCGGGAAATCGGTTTCCCCGTCATCGTCAAGGCGGCGGCGGGCGGCGGCGGCAAGGGCATGCGCGTCGCCAGGAACGAGGAGGAGTTCGGGAGGTCCTTCACCATCGCCCGCTCCGAGGCCCTCTCCGCGTTCGGCAACGACGAAGTGTACATCGAGAAGTACCTGTCGCGGCCGCGGCACATCGAATTCCAGATCCTGGGTGACGCTCACGGCAACCTGCTCCACCTGGGCGAGCGAGACTGCTCCATCCAGCGGCGCCACCAGAAGCTGATCGAGGAGGCGCTGTCGCCGGCGGTCACGCCGGAACTGCGCCACAAGATGGGAGCGGACGCGGTACGCGGTGCCAGGGCGATCGACTATGTCGGGGCGGGCACGATCGAGATGCTCCTCGACGAAGATGGCTCGTACTACTTCATGGAGATGAATACCCGCATCCAGGTCGAACATCCGGTTACGGAGATGCTGACCGGCATCGACCTGGTGAAGGAGCAGATCCGTGTCGCGGCGGGCGAGAAACTGTCGATGCAGGGGATGCCGGAGCCCCGAGGGCACGTGATCGAGTGCCGGATCAACGCGGAGGACCCGGCGCGCGCCTTCCAGCCGTCGCCGGGACGCATCACGGCGTTCTACCCACCCGGCGGGCCCGGCGTCCGCCTGGACACGCACGTGTATGACGGGTACGTCGTCCCGCCGTATTATGACTCGCTCCTCGCCAAGCTGGTCGTCCAGGGCCGTGACCGCGCCGAAGCCATCAAGCGGATGCAGATCGCGCTCGATTCCTTTATCATCGAGGGCGTGACCACCACCGCCTCGTTCCTTGGTCGCGTCCTCGCCCACGAGGCGTTTCAGCGTGGCGAGGTCGATACGAAGTTTCTGGAGAGAGAGACGGGGCTGTTCAAGGAACCGGGGTAGGTGCAGATCGACGTGTTCTTCCATGGCGGCGCCGCCGGCCAGTCGGACATGGCGGGCCGCGTGGTGCTGGTGATCGACGTGCTGCGGGCCTCGACCACCATCGCGGTCGCGCTCAGCAACGGCGCGCGCGCCGTCGTCCCGTTCGAGGGCGCCGACGAGGCCACGCTGCGGTCGCGGTCGCTGGACCGTCGCGAGGTGTTGCTGGCGGGCGAACGGAAAATGCTGCCGGTGCCCGGATTCGACCTGGGGAATTCGCCGCGGGAGTTCTCCCCTGAGGTTGTGTCGGGGAAGACCGTGTTGCTGACGACGTCCAATGGCACCGCGGCGATGGTCGCTACGCAAGGGGCGTCGGATGTCGTCATCGGCGCCTACGTCAACTACACGTCGGTTCTGGCAATGCTGCGCGCGTCGGCCCGCGCCGGGCAATCCCTGTCGATCGTGTGTGCCGGGAGTCATGGTCGATTTGCACTGGAGGATGCGGCCTGCGCCGGCCGGTTCGTTCGCGGCGTGGCCCGCCGCGGCATCCGGCCCGAGGTCGGGGATGCGGCCCGCGTGGCGGCGATGATCGACCGCCGGCTGGGCAGCGACGTGGAGGCACTGCTACGCCTGTCGGACCACGGCCGCGCCCTGATGGCCGCCGGCTTCGCGGATGATCTCCCGGCGTGCGCGGCGCTCGACTCGCACGCTGTCGTGCCGGTCCTGCAGGACCGGCAGCTCGTCGCCCTGGGCGCCGGGCGCAGGCGTTAGGCGTGCGCCCCCAGCTGCAGCGCGAGCTCGCCGGAATCGGCCTCGTCCTCGTGGCGGTGTTCGTCGCGGGGACCTACGTCTTCCAGCCCGTGCCTGACGACGCCTCGTGTCTAGCCACGCGCGGCTTCTTCGGCCCCGTCGGCGGATGCGTGAAGTCGGGCATCAACGCCCTCATCGGGATGGCGGCCGCGTGGCTCGTCCCGCTGGCCGCGCTGGTGCACGGCCTGCGACTGCTGGGGCGCCTGGAGTCGGCGACCGACCGGTCGTGGCTCGTCTTCATCCTGGGCCTCGCGGCGCTTCTGCCCGTCGGCATCAGCCTGGCGGCGGGCGCGGAGCCGGCCTCAGCGTCGGTGGCGGGACTCTGGGGCAGCTTCGTTGCGTACCACGTGAAGTGGATCTTCGGCAGCGTGGGGGCCTGGATCGTCGTCGCGCTCCTCTTGTCCATCCTGATGGCGTGGACGCTTCGCTGGAATCCGGTTCGCGCGGTCGTGGGTCCGTCGGCGCTATGGAAACGGACTCCGTCCGCCACGCTCTCCCAGCAGCTGGAGCCCGCGCCGGCCGGGCTGCCCGGCGTGACGGCCGACAACGGCACTGCCGTGGGCGAGGCCGGCGACGCCGCCACAGACGTCCCTGTGGCCGCCGAACCGGCACGATCCCGCTCCCGGAAGAGGCCCGCTACGGTGGACGGTCAGTCCGATGCGACCGAGCCGGCATCCGATGGACCGGCTCATGAGCCGGCCGAGGATGAACTTCCACCGGCGGATCTGCTCACGGTCGCGCCGCGCCTCCCGGTGGACGAGAGCCGCCGCGAACTGGAGGAAATGGGGCAGAAACTCATGGACGCCCTGCGTACCTTCCGGGTCGATGGCCGTCTTGTCGATCGGACCACCGGGCCGGTCGTGACGCAGTACGAAATCGAGCCCGCCGCCGGGGTGAAAGTGCGGCAGTTTGCCACGCTCGCCAACGACCTCGCGCTGGCCATGAGGGCGCCCAGTATCCGGATCGTCGCGCCCATTCCGGGGCGGGGGGCCGTCGGCGTCGAGGTGCCCAACCCGACCGCTGAACTGGTGTGGTTCCGCAAGCTCATCGAGTCGCCGGAATTCAAGCTGGCCCGCGCGTCGCTCCCGATCGCGCTGGGTGAAGACCTGGAGGGCCGCCCCGTAGTGGCAGATCTGGCGCGCATGCCACACCTGCTCATCGCCGGCGCGACCGG
>DASWGU010000033.1:0-19265 GCA_036393555.1 Gemmatimonadaceae bacterium | reverse complement strand
AGGTGTGTTCGCGCTGCTCGCGCTCGTCCTGCAGCGAACGACGGGTCGCCGCACCCTGGGCGGGCGGACGACCCTGATAATGCTGGGGCTTTTCGGAGGCGCGTTCCTCTATGGCGACGGGATCATCACGCCGGCCATCTCGGTCCTTGGCGCCGTGGAGGGCCTGCAGATCGCCGCCCCGGCCCTGGGCACCAGCGTGGTGGTGGTGGCGGTCGCGTTTGCGATCATCGCATTGCTCTTCTATTTCCAGAATCGCGGTACGGCGAAGGTCGGCGGGACCTTCGGGTGGATCATGCTCTTCTGGTTCGTGAGCATCGCGGTCCTCGGCGTGCGCGGCATTCTCCTGCACCCGGACATCCTCCTTTCCTTCAGTCCGTGGTACGGGGTGACGTTCTTCTCCGCCCATCCGCTGACATCCTTCCTCGTGCTCGGCGCCGTGGTGCTGGTGGTCACGGGTGGCGAAGCACTGTACGCTGACATGGGGCACTTCGGACCGCGTCCGATCCGGGTTGTCTGGTTCGTGATGGTGCTGCCGGCCCTGCTACTGAACTATCTCGGCCAGGGCGCGCTGCTGCTCTCGGATCCGCTCGCCGTTGACAATCCGTTCTTCCGGCTGGTCCCCCAGTGGTACCTGTATCCCATGCTGGTGATCGCCACGCTGGCCGCGATCGTGGCGTCGCAGGCACTCATTTCCGGCGCGTTCTCCCTGACGCATCAGGCCGTACAACTGGGCTACTCGCCGCGATTCACCATCGTGCACACATCCAAGCAGGAGGCCGGACAGATCTACGTCCCGGAGGTGAATCAGGCGCTGGCGATCGGCACGCTGCTGCTCGTGGTCGGTTTCGGATCGTCCACGGCGCTGGGCGGCGCCTACGGCGTGGCTGTTACCGGCACCATGGCCATCACGACCATCCTGTTCTGCAGCCTCGCACAGGAGCGGTGGGGCTGGACGCGCTGGCAGGTCACCACCTTCCTCGCTTTCTTCCTGACCATCGACCTGGCACTCTTCACTGCCAATGTCCTGAAGATCCGGACCGGCGGTTGGGTCCCGCTGTTGATCGCCGCGGTGGTGTTCACGCTCATGACCACGTGGAAGCGTGGCCGCCGTCTCCTCAGAACCAAGATGCTGGACCGCTCCCTTCCGGTGTCGGAGCTGATCAAGAGCCTCGAGCAGTCGAAGGTCGTGCGCGTCCCGGGTACCGCGATCTTCATGACGTCGGAATCGGAAGGGACGCCGGTCGTGCTCCTGCATCACCTCAAGCACAACAAGGTGCTGCACGAACAGATCCTCATGCTTTCCGTCATCGTGCGGGAGGTCCCCGAGGTCCCGGCCGGCGAGCGCGTGACTGTGGAGAACATGGGCCTGGGGATCTATCGTGTGAGGGCCTACTACGGTTTCATGCAGACACCGAGTGCGGAGGAGATACGCGCTCGGTGCAGTGACGCCGGCGTGCGAGCCCGCCGAATGGACACGACGTACTACCTCGGACGCGAGCGGCTCATCCCGGTTGACAGCTCCGGCATGGCCCGGTGGCGGAAGAAGATCTTCGCGGTCATGGCCCGCAATGCGAGATCGGCGACGGAGTACTTCGGCATTCCGCCCAACAGAGTCGTGGAGCTCGGCGCCCAGATCGAGTTCTGAGCGGCAGGCGGCGGGCGTCCCGATCCTCGCGACCGGGCTCGCCCGTCGGCGGCGTCAGTCCAGCGGCGACTCGTTCGTGAGACCGAGCGCCAGCCTCGCGACGGCGCGCCCGCACACCGCACCGAGGAGGTTGCCGGTTCCGCTGTACGCGCCAACGGCCCAGACGCCGGGCCGGACCTGATCCAGTACGGGGAGGCCGTCGTCGGTGTATCCGACGATCGCCGACCAGCGATGCGTGACGACGGCAGGCTGGCCGGTCAACCGTTCGAGTTGCGACTCGAGCGCCCGCTGGACCTCCGATGTGACCGTGCCGTCCGCGGTCCATTCCGAGGAACCGCCGACGTCCCGGCATCCGCCGAAAGCAATTCGCGCGTCGTCCAGCCGCTGCCAGTAGTCCCAGCCCCAGCGCGCAGCCCCGGCGACCGGCAGCTCGGTGGTCTGGGGGGTTTCCGCGCCGATCATCTGCAGCCGCGCCGGCCGCACCCGGTTGGCAAGTTCCGGCACGAGGCGAGTGAGTCCGCCATCCACGGCTACGATCACCGTCCGGCACCGTACCCGTCCCTCGGCAGTCTCCACCACCCCCCGATTGACATCGAGCGCAGTTGACTGCTCGTGCAGCCACGCTCCGCGGGCGGACACGGCCGCTGCCTCGAGGCGGCAGCGAGCCACGGGATTGACCGCTGCGTCGTGAGGCACGAGTACACCGCAACCGACTCGCCCGTCGAACCACAGCGCCTCGAAGCCATCCGCAAGTAACGCCGTCAGCTGGGCGCGACAGTCCCGCTCCTCCGTCGGGTCGCTGGCGAGGCGCACGAATCCGCAGCGCCTGACGACTCCGGGGAGCCTCCGCACCAGGCGCTCCCGTTCGGCCGCCGTCGCGGCGTACAGGCGCGCGGCCCGCGCGGCGCCGTATCGCGCCCGGGCATCGTGGTGAAAGCGCGACACACCGGCGCGCAACAGGCCCCCGTTCCGACCCGCTGCGGCGCCCGCCACGCGGCCGGCGTCCAGCGCCACGACAGAGACGCCGGCGTCGAGCAGTTCATCGACGCACGCGAGTCCGCTGCCACCCAGTCCCACCACGCAGGCATCGGCGCGCACCTCGCCCCGCAGCGCTGGATACACCGCGCCGCTGCCATCGTCCCAGATTGGTGGCGCGGTGTTCAGAAGTAGGTGGCGAAGGATGCCAGCAGCCTGACGAAGTCGCTCCGGTTGTTGAATCGGTCGAATGCGCGGCCGCGCACCATGTCGAGCTTGATCACCGACTCGCTGGTGGGCCTGAAGTTCAACCCGATGCCCGCTTGCTGCACGTGCTGCCCGGTGGCATCGGTGTCGAAATCGACGGCGTCGAGGCGCAGCTTGGCCGTGAAGACGCTGCCCGGCGCCGTCGGGATCCAGCCGGCGCCGAAGTCGCGCACCAGATCCAGGTAATACCCGCGCTGACGTGATGCGTACACGTCACGCAGGCCATCGGGGATGTCGGCATGCGCGAATGCCGCCTCACCCGTGAGGCGGATGCCGGCCACGGTGAACTCGGCGTCCACGACGCCTAACGTCAGATCCCGCCGCTCGTCAATGAACTCGCCTTCCAGCTGAAACACGTTCCAGGCGCCATGGTGTCCACTGGCGCCGAACTCGAGCCCGGCCCGGGGGCTCCACGCCACTCGGCCGACAACCGCCGGCGAAGCGTTCTGGTCCTCGCTGTTACCCCTCCCCATCGGGATCCGCGTGCCATCCTCGGCCTGCGTGACGATCCCGTCGTGGAACCCGTTCGTGAGGTACGCTTCGTACGTCAGACGCCCCTGCCGCCCGACGGGAAACTGCCCTAACGCCCCGAAACCCGGCTCGGACAGCGCCACGCCCAGGATCTCCGTGGACACCAGGGGACGGTCGGTGAACTCGTTGAGCGGACTGTCGTGCGACAGGTTAAAGCGCCCAAGGGGGGAGAGCAGCATGCCACCGCGCAATGCCAGCGCCGGGTGAATCCGCACATCGATGGCGGCGTACTCCAGCCTGATCTCCCGGCCATGCTCCTCGAACTCCACTTCCGCTGCCATCCGGACGAAGTCGCTGACCCGCGTGGAGGTGAAGATGTTGAACCGTTTCGCCTCGAAGCCGGCCTCCTCGGTGAGACCGTCCGCCCGCTCATAGCGAGCATGGGCCTCGGCGTAACCACCAATCGCCGTGCGCCCAAGCAACCGTGTCTGGTAAGGCTTGTCGTAGACGCCGCCGCGCACGAAGGGGCGTGTGGTATCGGCGCGGATCGTGTCACGCTGCTGTGCCGCCAGCGGCGTCGCAACGAGAATCAGCGCCGACACCCAGCGCAGGATGGCGTGCTTCATGCGGCGCTCCTCACGTCGATGACCAGTTCGCCACCCTCGGACACGATCGGATAGCGTGCGAGATTCCTGCTCGCCGGACCCTTCAGCACGAGGCCCTGGCGGTCGTACTCGGATCCGTGGCAGGGGCACGCGAAGCCCCCGGCTCCGGGTTCGACGGTGCATCCGCGGTGGGTACACACGGAGGACACCGCGGCGAACGTTCCATCGGCCAGGACGACGACGTAGAGCGGATCGGTCCATCCATCGGGAAGGAGGCGCAGCGACCCGCCCGGTTCGCTCAGTTCCGGATGCTGCCGGACCGACAGCCTGACGTGGCCGTCCACCAAAGGAACGCGTCTCGCCACGAGCGATGCACATCCCGGCAGAGCGGCTGCAGCCAGCACCGCGGCGCCGTGCCGCACGAACGAACGACGATCGCAGCGCATCAGCGCGAGCCCACGAAGTCCACGAGCGCGGCTCGATCGGCGGGGGCAAGGTTGTGGAAGAGATCGCGCGACTGCTGCGCTTCGCCACCGTGCAGCAGGATGGCTTCTTCGATCGTTCTTGCCCGGCCATCGTGCAGCAGAAACGCGTCGCCATTGAGAAACACCCGCAACAGCCGCAGGCCCCAGAGGGGCGTGGTCCGCCATTCCCGGCCCGTCGCATCGCCGTCGGGCCGGTCGTCGGCCAGCGCATCACCCATGTCGTGCAACAGGAGGTCCGAATAGAGCGACACCGGCTTGTTCGACAACGCGGCGATGCGACTGGGGCCCGTGTGCAGCACCGGCGTATGGCATGCCGCGCAGCCGATCGTCGTGAAGAGCAACTGTCCCTGTTCCCGGGCCGGGGTCATTTCGCCGGGACCCGGCGGCGCCAGCATGCGAAGGTAGTTCACAACGGCAAACACCGTGCTCGCCGGTATCTCGGGGTCAGGTACCATGTCGGCGGCATCGTGAGGGTGGCTGGTCAGAGCGTTTCTGTTCTCGACGGGCAGGAAGTCGGAGGTGATTCCCATGTCCTGCAGGTACGCCTCGGTTGTCTGCTGCAGGATGGACGAAACCTGCGCCTTCCGGCTGAAGCGGCCCAGGCGCGGGCCTGGTCCGCTACCCGGCTCCGTGGCAGGTACCCACGGCGGGGGCACGACCCAGTTCGGGCGCCCGGAGATGCCATCGCCGTCCGCGTCGTCCGCGTCAGCTCGCGCGAGGATACCGGATTCCGGGATGGCTTCGATCAATCCGACGCCGAAGACGGGCGGCGGCAGACGCAGCGAAATGGCAACGCCCTCGGGCATGGGCTCGGGCACGGCACCAGGGATGGCACGGTCCTGGATCTGTGGCCCGCCCAGCAGCCGGAGCATTCCGTCGGCTGGGGTACCGATTCGTGCGAGTGCGTTCTCTGGACGCCCGCGTCCGTCGCCGCTATGGCACTCCGCGCATGCCGCATCGTTGAAGAGCGGGCCCAGCCCGGTTGCGGGCGAGAACCTCCGCCCGAACTCCGCATCGCCGCGGACGAACGCAGCGCGTTCGGCGGGCGACAGACCGTCGACGGGCCCGTCCAGGATGTCGGTTGGATCGGGTGAAGTCGTCAGCAGGTCGCTGCAGGCGACTATCACCAGCAACAGGGAGCCGGTCCGCAGGCACCACCGTTTACGTGCAGGTCTATTAGGCATACCGATTTGATAATTTCGGATAGCCTAACTTAATCCGTTGGACGCCAGAAACAAGCCGTCGGCCGGATCCGGCACTGCGATCCGACCGGCGGCCTGGCGGGGAAGGCTCAGGTTGAGCGCTGAGAACCGCGACTCGTGAGGTCTGGCGGGTCTGCGTGCAGATCAGCCTGCAGCGGCTCGGCGAATTGTCGTCCTGCGCGTGAGAACATCGGACAGGCGAAGCCGCATGGCCGCGTCGACCCTGGAGCGAAGCGCCTCGATCGTGCGCAGCCTCCGTTCGGCGTCCAGCCTGGGCTGATCCTGGAGATCGGTCGAGACACGAGGACGCAGCCGCAGGGTGCTGGCACCGGGGTAGACGCCCATCGATTTAAGGCGCTGCAGCGCACCGGTGAAGTCGTCGAAGTAGAACGCTGCTTCGCCGTCCGGTACCTCCGACGCCTTCGCGGCCTCGACGCGCACAGTGCGTGCCTGCCCGTTGGCATACACGCGGAGTTCCACCGCGTCGCCGGCCTTCACCTTCTCCATCTCGCGGTTCAGTCGATTGATCCGCGCGCGGCTGGCCTGCCGGTCACCGGCGTCTTCTCGCGCCACCCGCAGATCGACGCCGTTGATCGCGGCGATCCGATCCCCTTCCTCGATGCCGGCCTTCCCGGCCGGACCTTCCCCGACAACACCAACGACGAGCACGCCCGAGGTGTCGCGGCGGCTGCCGGTGCCGCCGAGCGAAACGCCCAGGACCGCGCGGTCTTCGGAGGCTCGGCGCAGCGCGCTGAATGTGTCGCCGGTCCAGGTGAACTGAGTGAGTTCCTTCGCCGCGATGGTCTTCACTTGCACGGTGCGCGTGGCGCCATCGCGGTACACCTGCAGCTCCACCTCATCGCCGGCATCGCGCTTCTCGAGCTCACGAATCAGCCGGCGGTTGGCGATGCCGTCCATGTCAGGCTCGCCCGCGTCCGCCGGAGCCAGGCGGAGATTCACGCCGTTCACCGATGCAATGCGATCGCCCTCCTCGATACCGGCCTGGTCCGCCGGTCCGTCGCGCGTGACCGACTCGACCAGGAGTCCGAGCGTATCGCGTTTGCCGGAGCTGCGCGTGGAGACGCCGATCATGGCACGGTCCGGGTTTCCAATCGCATAGGCGAAAGCCCGGGGCGAGGTCTGGACGCGCACCTGCGCGGCCACATCGTTTCCTGCGACGACCGTCGCCAGCGCGGCGGTCAGCAACGTCAAGGTCTTCATGGGTTCCTCAATGGGGTTCCGTTCCTTCAGTCACGGTCCGCAGCACGGAGGGTTTCCCGGGGCAAGGGCGTGGGTAAGGCTTTAGGGTCAAGGGTTGAGGGTTAAGGGTGAAGGGTCGACTGACTGGATTGCTTTGTCGACAAGTCCGGCGGAAACGCCCGGGATTTCCGGTCAACCCGAATGTGACCTCCCATCTCTCCTCCCCTATCTCCATTCTTGGTGGATGACGACATCTGTCGAACGCGACACGTCGCGCCGCCCACCCGACCTGGAGACCTTTCACGAGCACTGGCAGGACGAGAGCGACGCCGCGTACCTGTACGGCATCCTCGCCGACCTGGAGCCTGACGAGAAGCGATCCAGCGTCTTCCGCCGCCTGCGCGACGTGGAGATACAGCACGCAGTGATCTGGGCCACCCTGCTCGAGTCGCATGGCCGACCCGCTGGTGCATTCAAGCCATCATCCCGAGCGCGCTTTCTCGCGACGCTCGGGAGGCGATTCGGATCGGGGGCCCTCGTATCGCTGCTCCTGCGCGAGGAAGGCCGCGAGGTACGCGAGTATCTCACCATGCACCGTACCACGCCGCGCGAGACGGCCGGACGAGCGGAGGCGCTGCAGCTCGCTAAGGAGAGCGCGGAGCACGCGACTGAGCTGGCCCACCTGGCCGGCGCGGCGGGCGAAGGCGAGCCCTGGCACCGCGTCGAGTCGGGGGGCTTCCTGCGAAACGTAGTCTACGGTTTCAACGACGGACTGACTGCGAACTTCGGCCTGGTGGCTGGCGTGCTGGGCGCCACGACCTCACTGCAGCACGAGGCAGTGGTGGTGGCCGGCGTCGCGGGGCTCATCGCCGACGCGCTGTCCATGGGCTCGAGCGGGTACCTGGCTGCCAAGAGCGAGCAGGAGGTGCATGCGCACGAGATCGCGATGGAGCGTGACGAGATCGCGTACATGCCGGAGTTGGAGCGTGACGAGCTCGCGCTGATCTATGAGGCCAAGGGGATGCAGCCGGAATCGGCCCGCGCGCTGGCCGACGAAGCGCTCAAGGACCCCGAGCGGATGCTGCAGGAGAAGGTGCAATCAGAGCTCGGAATCGGAGCGGAAGCCGCGTCGCCGATGCGCGAGGGGTGGATCACCGGCTCGGCAACGGCCGTCGGGGCTTTGCTGCCGGTCTTTCCGTTTTTCATCCTGCGGGGAACGGCGGCGATTGTCGTGGCATTCGGCGTGGCGATGGCGGCGCACTTCCTTGTTGGCGCCGCGCGGTCGGTCTTCACGGGACGCGGCCTGGTGCGTTCGGGCTTCGACATGTTCGTCGTTGGCCTGGGCGTGGCAGTCGTGGGGTATTTCGCCGGCGACTGGATCGGAGGGTGGTTCGGGTGAAGGGTGAAGGGTGAAGGGTGAAGGGTGAAGGGTAAAGGGTGAAGGGTGAAGGGTGAAGGCAATGGGTTCCGGAGAACGAGGAACGGGTCGTAATTCGCGGCCTCATACCCCTTTAACCCTTAACCCTTGGCCCTTAACCGCTCAGGGTCGGCGGGTCCGCAGCAGCGCGGTTGTTATCCTGCCGCCGACGGCACGCACGACGATCGAGTCGCGTGCCGGGCGGCCCAGCGCGTTCACGGCGGACACCGTGAGCGGCATGTTCACCGGGACGTCGCAGTAGACCACGCTCCCCTGTGCGTCGGTGCGCTGCTCTTCGCCGCCCCGATTGCCGGCGGTGACGTTTTGTCCCCGGCCCACGAAGTCACCGGCCCAGCGCAACCAGACAGCCATGTTCGTCAGAGGACTGTTGGTTGCGCTGTCGACCGCCTGGATCCGGACGATCCCCCGATCGCGCTTGGCGCGCACACCCGGGCACATGCGCGCCAACAGCTCCGCGGTGTTCTCGGCGCGCAGCGTGACACGCGCGGCAACGCCTTCCTCGAGTCTGAGGCCCTGATCGGCCATCGGAGTCCCGAGGGAATCGTAGGACGGGCTCCGGACAATGAGGGTGAAGTAGCCCGCGGGGAGGCTGTCGAGCCGAAAGGCGCCCGCGGTGTCGGTGACGGTCTCGAACGGGGTGCCACCGAGCCGAACGTCCGCCCCCGGGAAGGGAGCGCCGGCGCTGTCACGCAGCGTGCCGGTGATCGTGGCCGGGTTGGTGTAGAGATTGAGTCCGGGACCGAACGCCATGCCCCCCTCTTCGATCAGCGCTCTGATGGTCGGCCGGGTCATGACGACGGGCGCGTTGGGGTCCGTCCCGGCGATGTACTCCGGCATGCGCAGGAACCAGCGGGACGTGACCCAGGCGCCGCTGGCCAGGCGGGAGAACCGCAGCTCTCCGCCCACGCGATCCACGTTAGGCGCCTCCGGCAGCCTGGTGTAGGTGAACTCGACGAGCTGGAGGGCAAAGGTGCGCTCGTCCATCCAGATGACGCCCCGCACATCGGGGATCCCGCGTGTTGCCGTCGGGGCGAAGCCCAGTCCGATCAGACCGGCACGATCCCGCCGTCCTTCGACAATGGTGAAACAGTGGTCGCGCTGAAAGGCGCGGGAGAGCAGGACGTCGCCGTCGGGCGCGTAGTAGGTCGCACCGGTGGGATCGATGCGCCAGTAACCGATCTTCGACAGCGAGTCGCCGCTGGGGCTGACGAACGTGCGGTCGTACGTGCCGACCAGCTCGCTCCAGGAATCCTCGAGCACGCGCAGCGTCCGCGGATCCAGTCGCCGCGCGTAGCGTGTAATGGAGCCCTGGAAGAGCCGGTCGCGTTGTGAAAGACTCGTCGCGGTCAGCGCTGTCCTGGCTTCGTCCCAGAGCGCCGAGATCCGTTGTCGCTCTGCGTCCCGGAGGACGCACAGGCCGGCGTCGACGATGCGGACCGGCGGCAGCACGAAGACCAGCGCCTCCATCTCGATGCCGATCTCGCGGGTTTCGCCGGCTGCCAGCGTGAAGGGCTCCGAGAAGAACCGCTGGACTCCGATGCGCTTGGCCGTGAGTCGGTACGATCCCGCCGTACCACGAACGGCGTACGCGCCGGTGGCATCGGACAGAACGGAGCGTGCTGCCGCGTCACCCCCCACAGTGGGTTCCAGCGAGATGAGGACACCCGGCAGCGATTCACCCGATCCGCGCTCGGTGACTGTGCCACGAACTACCTGCGCCGCAACGGGATTCGCCATCGCCAGCAGCACGACGAGCGCCCGCGTGGTGCACCGACTGGTTACCGACTTTCTCGATCGGACTGACACGACTGACCTACGTTTCAGCGGCATGATTCGTTCGGCACGGCCGTCGACGGCGTCACAGATCGCCCCGACCGGCAAGGCATCGACGGTTTGGCTGGATCGACGGCTCGCACCAGCGCGACTCAGGGCAGGCTCCCGCTCAGGATCCGGGCGAGCAGCGATGAATCGAGGTTCCCACCCGACACCACACAGACCACCCGGCCGCCTCCCGCGCGCCCACCGAGCACCGCCGCGAGCGACGCGGCGCCCGCCCCTTCGGCCACCACCCGCGCGTGCCTGACGAGAACCCGGATGGCTTCCGCCACCTCGTCCAGGCCAACTACCACCGAGTCATCCACGGTCTGCCTGACGAGCGGCCACATCGCTGGCAGCACGCCGCGGCCGCCAATGCCGTCCACGAAGCTCGGCGTGTGGGTAATGCTCACGGGTGTACCCGCATCAAGTGAGGCGCGGAGTGGCGCGGCCGTTGCCACCTCGGCGGCGAGGACACGACAGGACGGCCGCAGCGCGCGCAGCATCGCCCCGATCCCGCTGATCAACCCTCCCCCGCCATAGGGCACCATCACCGCATCGACGTCCGGCAGGTCTTCCACGATCTCGAGCCCGATCGTGCCGTTCCCGGCAATGACGTCGTCGTTCTCCACCGGGTGCACCAGTGTGCCGGGCACGTCACCGGGGTCATGCGTCTCGATCACGCGCCACCAGTCCGCGAACGGCACACGGATCACCTCCCCACCCAATCGCTCGACCGCATCGAGCTTGGCGCGCGGCGCATGATCGGGCACGATCACCCGGCAGGGCACCCCCATCTCCCGCGCGCACCAGGCAACGCCCTGCGCCATGTTTCCCGCGCTCGCGGTGCACACGCCGTGCGTGAGAATCGCCGCCGGCAGGCGGCGCATGGCGTTCCCCGCGCCCCGCAACTTGAACGACCCGATGGGCTGGAGGTTCTCCAGCTTGAGCCAGACGTCCGCGCCACCGAAGTCACCGTGCAGCCGCAGCAGGGGCGTGCGCACGGCCAGGCCCGCGATCCGCCTGCGCGCAGCACTGATGTCGTCGAGGGTCGGAAGCCGTAACGTCCGCTCCCTGCTCATGCCGGTGTCGCTTCGCGCTGGCCGCCCAGGGACACCCAGATGCCTGTTCCCAGCGCCACACCCTTCTCATAGATGTGGCGTGCCGCTGCCAGATCCTCCACTGCGAGACCTAACGACTTGAACAGAGTCAGGTCCGCGGAGGACTCCCGTCCCGCCATGGCGCCGAGCAGAACCTCGCCGAGTTCGCCGAGGATGTGATCCGCCCCGATGGCCCCCTCCGACATTGGAATCAGCACGTCGCCCGCCTCGGCGAGCGCCGACTCGCGACGATCGACGAAGAGGCGGCACCGCTGCACCGCATCGGTATCCAGTTCGCGCGCGCTCGCCAGCGCCGCGCCCACGGCGTTCACGTGACAACCCTCGGCGAGCCACGCTCCCTGCAGAACAGGCACGCGGGACGCGGTGACGGTGCACACGATGTCCGCGCCGAGTACGCAGACATCGGGGCTGCCCACACTCTCGATGGTGAGGCCGAACCGCCGGCCAGCCTGTTCGGCAAAGAGGCGGGCGCGCTCGGCCGATCGCGACCAGACGCGCACGCGGCGCAGCTGCCGTACCACACGCATGGCTTCGAGATGCGCCATGGCCTGTACGCCCGCACCGAGCAGGGCGAGGTCCCCCGCGTCCGGCCGCGCCAGGGCATGGGTCGCCACACCGGACACCGCGGCGGTCCGGATCGCTGTCACCGAACTGGCGTCGATGACCGCCAGCAAACGCCCGAGTTCCGCCTCGAAGAGCAGTACCACGCCCATGTGCGAATCGAACGGGGTTTCGTCGTTGCCGGGAAAGACGGTGATGACCTTCGCTCCCAGCGCCGAGCGACGCGACTCCGGAGAGTGGCCCCCCAGTTGCCCGGGCATCACCGCGAGGAGGTTTGGCGAGCCCGTCAGTGCCATGACGGTTCGCAGCGGGAGGAGCGCTCCGCCTCGTGCCAGGATACGGAATGCCTCCGCCATGACGTCAATGCACTCCTTCATCGGGAGCAGCGCGGCCACTTCACGGTCGGAGACGAGCAGGGTTCGCATGCCGGCGCGGTCATCGGCGGACTGCTGGAAACGGAGTCGAGGTCGGGCGGAGCACTGCGACTTTGCTTCGCCGACACCCTGTTGCGCAACCTTGAACGGCGGTGAGCTCCGCGGTGCCAGCACGACCACGACGAATGCTCAGGGTGGCGAGACCGGCCGGCGGAGTGCAGTATCTCGGCGCCAGCGGATTTTCCGGTCCGCCAGGCTTCCTCCGGGCGAGCGGGCTTCCGCCAGCACGCCCGGACCCTCCTCACCCTTGGAGAACCAACGATGATCCGCCGTCGTTTCCCATCCCTCGTTGCCGTAGTGCTCATCGCCTGCGGCGGAAGTGCTGGTGAGTCCGACTCCACCGTGAGCAGCACCGGTCCCGCCGAGCTGGTGATTACCGCCCGTGACTTCGCCTTCGAGATGCCGGATACCGTGCCCGCCGGTCTGACACACATCCGCCTCCTGAACCAGGGACCCCAACTGCATCACGCCCAGTTGATTCGCTTCGCGGAAGGGAGGTCCCTGGCCGACATGGAAGCACACCTGAAGTCCGGTGCGACCAGCGTCCCCTCCTGGATGGAGGAAGTCGGCGGACCCAATCCTCCCGAGGTGGGGATGGAAACCAGCACCACGCAGATGCTGGAACCCGGCAATTACGCCGTGGTGTGCTTCGTCGATCTACCGGACCGCGTACCCCACGTGATGAAGGGAATGGCCATGCCGTTCGTGGTAGTCCCTTCAACGGCGGCGGCTGCGCCGGAGCCGACGCCCACCGTGAGCATGACCCTCAACGACTATGCTTTCGGACTGTCGGCACCATTGACCGCCGGTCACCATGTCGTCCGGGTGGACAATGGGGCGGCGCAGGCACACGAAGTGGCCGTTCTCCAGCTCAAGCCCGGCAAGACCCTGGAAGACTTCACGAAGTTCGGCGAAACGTACCAGGGGGAGATGCCCGCAACGTCGGTCGGCGGGATCGCCGGCATCAAGGGCGGCAGTCACGCCTGGTTCGAGGTGGACCTGACACCGGGTGACTATCTCCTGGTCTGCTTCGTGCTGGACGCGACGGACGGCAAGCCGCACCTCATGCACGGCATGCTGCAGCCCTTTTCCATCAGTTGAGTCCGAGCCGGGGGATAATGCATGACGAGTAACGGGTGACGGGCGGGCCGCAACATGATGAGCGCGCCAGCGATGGCCACACTGCGGTCGTTACCCGTCACCCATTACCCGTTATCCGATCTCGTTCACCCTGCGTAACAGTACGTGCACTGCCCAGCCGTCTGGGCCCGGCTCACGGCGAGTACGCCGCTGGGAGCCACGTAGCACCCAGGGAGCAGGTTCGCTGTCCATTCCTCATAAGCCGCCTCGGGTGTCATGGACAGGCCCGCTGCGCCCGCGGACATCCCCGAGACGGCCGTTGTGGCCAGGTTGCACACCGTGACGACGGCTCCATCAGGGATCAGTCGTCCCAGTCCGGCATCGGGGAACATGAAGTCGCCTTCGGTCTCGTGGTACGCGAAGTTCCTTACCGACGGCTGCTTCGTCTTGGGGTCGTTGATCTTGAAGAACTCACCGAGCTTGTACTTCTCCCAGATGCTGTCCGAGAACGCCGGCGCAATCCCGAAGTGGCGCAAGCCGACTACGGCGCACAAGTCGTCGTTCCCCACGCCATAGGTCTCTTTCATCGTCTTCGTCCAGTTCAGCGCGTAAAGCTGCCCGAAGCCGTCATTCCACGAGGTGACGTCGAAGTACTGCCGGTGAGTCCCGTGCAGTTTCGACAGCCATTCGCCGTCACCGGCCAGCATTCCCGCGTCCGCAGTCTGTGGTGGCGGTGCGGCGCAGGCGACGCCCGCTCCGGTCACCAGCAAGGCGGCCGATCCAGCTGCCATTCGTCCGAGAAACTCCCGCCGAACGGGTACCGCGCCCTCGTTCTTCATTGTGCCTCCCACAGGTGCGGCCGGCTCCCCTGCGGCGAACGCCGCGACCGTCAGATTGCCGGCATTGTCTGACTGCGGGTGAGAATCGGTCAGTTCGGCGGTCGCGTCAAGCACTCCGTGCGCGGCAGTCTCAGCGGCAGCCAGGGAACCTCACACTACCAGGTTCAGCAGTCTGCCGGGCACGAACACCACCTTGCGCGGCGTGCCGGTGACGAACTTCGCGATCTGGGGCTCCGCCAGCGCCCGGTCGAGGGCCGCCTGTTGATCCACGTCCCGCGGCAGGTGGATGGTGCCGCGCAATTTGCCGTTCACCTGAATCGCCAGCTCGACGGTGTCCTCACGCGCCAGCGCCTCGTCGAACGCCGGCCAGCCGCCATCCATGACGCTGCGACCGTGACCCAGGCGTTCCCAGAGTTCCTCGGCGATGTGCGGCGCGTACGGCGCAACCAGTTGCACCAGCGGCTCCACTTCGGCGCGATGCGGGACGCGATCACTTTTTCGCAAGGCGTTCATGTACTCCATCATCGCTGCGATGGCCGTGTTGTATCCCAGGCGTTGCGTGTCCTCACCGACCTTGCGGATGGTTCGGTGCAGCTTGCCCATGACCTCCTCGTCAGGCA
This sequence comes from Gemmatimonadaceae bacterium, assembly GCA_036393555.1. Lineage (GTDB taxonomy): Bacteria > Gemmatimonadota > Gemmatimonadetes > Gemmatimonadales > Gemmatimonadaceae > JABWBJ01. Next base: position 4,507 of record DASWGU010000033.1, on the reverse strand, counting down.
CGCCGTCATCCCGCGCGTCTTCGACAGCCAGCCAGAGCCGATTGAGGAAGCTGCGCACACCGGAAATCCCGGCGTCCCGGAAGTCGCCGCCTTCCTGAAAAGGACCCAGGAACATGAGGTACATGCGGAACGAGTCGGCGCCCCACTGCTCGAAGTACCGATCCGGGTTCACGATGTTGCCCCTGGTCTTGGACATCTTCGCACCGTCGCGAATGATGTGTCCATGCGCCCGGAACTTCCGGAACGGCTCCTCGAACTCCAGGAACCCCAGGTCGTGCAGCACCATCGTGATGAAACGGGCGTACATCAGATGCAGCACGGCGTGCTCGTTGCCTCCGATGTAGGACGCCACCGGCAGCCACCGGCGCGTCATCTCCGTGTCGAAGGGCACGTCGTCGCGCCGGGCGCTGGGGTAGCGCAGGAAGTACCAGGCGCTGTCGAGGAACGTGTCGGATACGTCCGTTTCCCGCCGCGCCGGAGCTCCGCACTTGGGGCAGGGGACTCGATACCACTGCTCATGGCGTGCCAGCGGGGACACCCCGGAGTCATCCGGCTTGAAGTCCGCGATGTCGGGTAGGATGACCGGGAGGTCCGCCTCGGGAACGGCCTGCGGACCGCAGACATCGCAGTGGATCACCGGGATGGGCGGACCCCAGTAGCGCTGCCGGGAGATGCACCAATCGTGCAGCCGGTAGTGCACGACCGCTGTTGCACTCCCCTGCTCCGCGAGCCAGTCGGTCACCGCCCGCTTCGCTTCCTCAACCGGCATGCCGTCGAATGCGGCCGAGTTCACGAGGTGCGCGCCCGCGTCTTCCACGAACGCCTCGTGCAGTCTGGCATCGGCCGGCGTGCCCTGCGGCGCGATCACCCGTCTGATCGGAAGATGAAACAGCGTCGCGAACTCGAAGTCGCGCTCGTCGTGCCCCGGAACGGCCATGATGGCGCCCGTGCCGTAGTCCATCAGCACGTAGTCACTGATCCAGATCGGGATCTCGGCGTCCGTTGCCGGATTGATCGCGTAGGCGCCGGTGAAGACACCGGTCTTGTCCTTGTTCACCTTCCGCGCGACCAGGTCCTGCCGAGCAGTCTCGTCACGGTAGGCCTGCACCGTTTCGCGGCGGTCCGGCGTGGTGATCTGCTCGACGAGGGGGTGTTCCGGCGCCAACACCATGTACATCGCCCCGAAAACGGTGTCGGGGCGCGTGGTGAAGACGACGAGGTCGGCGGTCGCAGGTCCGACGTCAGAGGGGGCTGCCCCTCCGGCTTCTGACTTCTGACCCCTGACCTGGAAGCGAATCTCTGCGCCCTCGCTGCGCCCGATCCAGTTCCGTTGCGCTGTCCGGGTCGTTTCCGACCAATCGATGCGCTCCAGGTTGTTGAGCAGGCGTTCTGCGTAGTCGCTGATGCGGAAGAACCACTGGGCCAGAAATCGCTGTTCGACCTTGGTGCCACAGCGCTCGCAGGCACCGCCGATGACCTGTTCGTTGGCCAGCACCGTCTTGCACGAGGGGCACCAGTTGACAGCGGCCTTCCTGCGGTAGGCCAGCCCCGCCTTGAAGAGCTGGACAAAGATCCACTGGGTCCACTTGTAGTAGGCCGGGTCCGTCGTATCGACGGCGTAGCGCCAGTCGATCATCAGCCCGCCGCGCTGCAGCTGCCGCTTGAAATTGGCGACGTTGCGGGGGATCAGCCGCATGGGATGCTCACCGACCTTCAGCGAGTAGTTCTCCGAGTGGATCCCGAAGGCGTCGAACCCCATGGGCTCGAAGACCGTGTGCCCCCGCAGCCGCTGGAATCGTCCATAGATGTCGTTCCCTGTGAAGGCAAACAGGTTGCCGACGTGCAACCCCTCGGCCGAGGGGTAGGGGAACATCATCAACGCGTAGAAGGGGTTAGCTCCGCTGGCGAGGTTTGCTGCATTGGTGCCTCGTTCGCGCCAGCGAGCCTGCCATTTCGTCTCGATGGCAGACGGATCGTAAGCGTCGGCGACGGGCGCGTCCGACCGAGGAGTTGAGCGGGTCATGAGTGGGGAACGGGCCGGCCCGTGCACCGGTTTGCCAGCAGTCTCGGAGAGTCCAGTTGAGCCAATCTAGCGGTCCTGAGAGAGAGCGGGGAGGCAAGATCGAGCCTGACGCCAGGCGCACCCAACTGGAGTCGGTCGTGGGACGTCTGGGATTCGCCGGGGCACTCATCCTGTTCATGGGCCTCTGGTTGCTGCGAGCACCGATTGCCACCGCCGCGCCCAGTGACATCCTCGTCGTCGCGCTCACGGCGGTGGGAGCGGCAACGGTCCTGACCGCGATCGTCACCGCACTCGTCATCGTTCCCCTGCTCGGCGAGCGGAACGCGGACATTGCGCAGGTGCTTCGGGGCGTGTCGCAGGGCGACCTGACCCGGGCGCCACGGCGGGCACCCATCGATACCGACGGGGCCAGCCTGACGGATGCCACCCACGCTGCGCTGGCCACCATGCGCGACACCGTCGAGTCGGCGCGGGAGTCGGCGCGCGGATTGGGCGGGCAGGCCAACGAACTGGCGATGCTCGGGTCCGCGGTCCTCAGCGTGGCGCAACGCACGTCGGAGTCCGCCGCCTCCGCGCTCCGGATGGGCGAGTCGCTCGCATCGGTTGCCGGCCAGGTGCAGGAGCGCGGGACGCAGGTCACCGAGACCGTCGCACAGCTGACCCGAGATGCCGGTGCAACCCGGGAGCACCAGGCACGACTCAGGACGCTGGCCGAGCGCAGCCTGGCGAGCTGGAAGGATGAGTCAGCTGCGCTGGACGACCTGGTAGCGACTGTGGACGGCAGTTCCACCGAATTCGCCGGCCTGGCTGCGGCCACCAGCGAAATCCACTCCTTCGTGACCCTGGTTCGGAAGATGGCCAGGCAATCGAAGCTGCTGGCGCTGAATGCGGCCATGGAGGCCGCGCGCGCTGGCGAGCAGGGAAGCGGATTCGCGGTGGTCGCGGGTGAGGTGCGCCGGCTGGCGCGCAGCTCGGCGGAAGCCGCCGATCGGACGGACCAGCTTGTCAACGATGTCTTGGAGCGGGTACAGCGAATCCGGGATGCGAGTCACCGGGCCACAGAAGCGGTCCAGCGTGCCCGCGCTTCCGCCGTGAACGGCGTGACCGCGCTCGGAGAGCTGGAGCGGACCGCGCATGACGTGGACTCCTCCACGGCGACGTCCGAGAGCGACGCGTCAGCGTTGCGCGCCGCCGGTGACGCGATGGGACTGCGCTTCCAGCAACTGACGCGTGAGGCGGACCTCCTGGCCGCGCTGCTTCGAGAGGCAACGGGCGTCGCCGGCACTCAGCAGGCGCGGATTCAGGAACTCACCGTGGCGGCAAACACGCTGCATCGGGGCGCCTCCCGCGCCCACGCGGCGCTGGCGGCTATCCGCGTGGACGTGGGCCCGGATCGGCAGGCGCCGGAACCGGCCCCGGATGACCGCCTGGAAACACCGCTCGCCGCACCGGTCGAGGCAGCACCGACGCTGGCGGCCTGATTTCCGGGCTACCCCGGCCTCATGCTCGCCGCGGGCGTTCGCTGGCCCGGTACAGGTAGGCACAAGGTTCAGTGCGCGGACCTTGCTCGTCGCACACCGCGAAGCGCGCTCCCTCGTACAGCGTGCCGCCGGCGTAACGACCGTCCTTCGTGACCGCATAGAACTGCAGGTCCACGAATGGCCGGCCGCTGCTCGCCATGAGTTTGGCCTGCGTAGTGGCCACCACGCGTTCCATGGTCTTGATGACCGCCTGCCCGGGACTGAGGCCCTGCCGCATGAACTCCACGCACAGGAAGGCGCCGCAGGTCATGATGTTCGACTCGCCCCTGCCCGTGGAACCGGCGGCACCGACCGTGTTGTCGCAGTATTGTCCGGCCCCGATGATCGGCGAGTCGCCCACACGCCCGGGCACCTTCCAGGACATGCCGCTGGTCGTGGTGACGGAACTGATGTCGCCGGCAGCGTTCACGGCATTCATGTTGATGGTGCCGGTGGAGAACTTGATGTTCACGTCGTCGTCGTGGTCGAGCCAGAAGTCGTCCGGATTCAATCGCGCTTTCCAGCGCAACCAGTCCTGCCGGCTCTTCTCGGTGAGGAGGTTCTGTGGCCTGAACCCCATGCTGACCGCGAAGCGCCGCGCATCGTCGCCCACCAGCATGATGTGATCGGTGTAGTCCATGATGGCCTTGGCGACGAGTGACGGGGTCGCGATGTCCTCGAGGCACCCGACCGCGCCGGCCCGCTTGGTGGGCCCGTGCATGCACGACGCATCGAGCTGGACCACACCCTCTTCGTTTGGCAGTCCGCCCAGACCGACCGACTGATCTTCCGGGTCAAGCTCCTGGATGTTCACGCCCGCGATGATGGCGTCCAGCGTGTCCGCGCCGGCGGCGATCTGGTCCCAGGCCCGCTTGACGCCACGCAGACCGTTGGACGACCCGACGACGATCGGACGCGCGGCAGCGGGAAGGGACCCGGCTGGAGCGATTCCACCATGACGTAC
>DASWGU010000032.1:0-5195 GCA_036393555.1 Gemmatimonadaceae bacterium | reverse complement strand
GCCTTCCACGACCGGTCCATCGCGGCCGGGTATTGTCTCCTCCGACCACCGTTCCTTCCCACCCGCTGCTGGCGTCCCGCGCCGCGGGGACCTACCCTCAGTTCCGGCCAGTCACCCAATCGACTCTGCTCTCCGCCTGCCTGCTGCTTCCCGTCCTGCTCGTCCAGGACTCCACGCGCGTGATGCCCGATTCCACTCAGCCATCGCGGGCGATGGCACTGCCGGTGCTCGGATACTCGGAGGTCACCGGTATCCAGTTCGGCGCGACGGTCTTCCGCGCGTTCCGCCACGCGGGGGGCTCGCCGCGGCGGGCATCGTCCGACGCTGTGTACTTCGCCCGCACAGCCCGGGGGCACACCAAGGCCTACGCTCTGGTGGAGCGGTGGTCCAGCGGCGATGCCCGCCGGGTGCGAGCGCGCATCGAGCACTTGTCGTACCCACTCCCGTACTTCGGAATCGGCGCCGCCACGCCGGAGAACGCTCAGGAATGGTACAGCAGCGCCGTTTCCACACTCCACTTGTTAGGCCGGATCCAGGTGCAGCCGGGTTTATACCTCCACGGCGGATACCGTCTCATTCATTCGCGCTTGCGCACAATCGAAGCCGACGGTGAGCTCTTCGCCCGTTCGATTCCCGGAACAGACGGTGGCGTCGTCTCGGAAATCCGGATCGGGATCACGCGAGACACTCGCGATCACTCCGTCGCCGCCCGGCGCGGAACCTGGGCGCGTCTGCTGACCGCCGTCTCGTCCACACGCCTGGGATCCGACTTCGCGTTTCGGCGGCTGACGCTGGACGCACGCCAGTACGTGGACCTGGCACGCGATTACAGCGGGGCGGCCCAGGTGCAGCTGGACGTCGTCGCCGGCACGGTCCCGTTCGACCAGCTACCCATGGTGGGTGCCGACAGCGCAATGCGTGGATACCATCGCGGCCGCTTCAGGGATCGCAACGCCGCCACAGCCCAGGTCGAGCTCCGTACTCCGATGTGGCGACGAACGGGGCTGGTGCTCTTCGCCGGTGCTGGCGCGGTTGCCCACACACTCGAGGACCTGGGCCGAGTCCCCTGGTATCCCAGCGTGGGCGCGGGTCTGCGATTTGTCCTCCGACGGGAGGACCGCTCGACGGCACGTCTCGACCTGGGGATCGGTCGAGGCACGCTTGGCGTGAACGTGGGGCTGGGTGAAGCGTTTTGAAGTCCGCGATCAGCATGTCTCTCCCATCGCCTCCAACACTCCACCCTACCTTGCCAGCGTCCAGTTCAGGAACGCCGGATCACCCGTTACCTCGCGTTCGACATGGGGCGCGAGCCACTCGGGAAACTCCACCGGGGCATCGGCTGCTGGCAACTCGATCTCAGCCAGGACCAGAGATCGATCGGTGAACTCGTCGATCTCCCAGGTCAGTGAGCCCACCGGGACCACATGTCGACGCTTCGTCAGGCGTTTCCCGTCCGTCAGGGCCCACATCGCGTCGTAGATCGCCCGGGTCGTGGCCTCCTCCAGTTCCGTGCGCACCACTCCGGTGCCGACCTTGATCGTGCGGTAGTAGCGGGTATCACGCCCTTCCTGCACCATCCTGAGACGCTCGACGACGCGTTCGCCGGGCAGGTAGCCTTGCTGCATGACGAGAGTGGCGGACTCCGGCATCTGCGGCGGCAGTCCCGTCAGCAGGTACTTCCGTTCGATTTCCAACTCGCGGGGTGCCTTCCGCTTCAGAATCTTCGCCAGTCTGTTCAGATCCCGGAAGAATCGCTTCGCCGTGCCTTCCGCCCACTGGCTCGCGAACTGCTCGAACGCGGTGGCCGAACGCTCCTGCGCCAGTCTGGCAAGGGAGACGAAGCCGGCTCGTGGTGGACCGCGACGCCGCTCGGCCGGGGCTGAACCTTCTGCTGCCGGGCTGAGCGCACGGGCGATCCGCTGGCCCTCCTCGATCGCCAGTTCGGCCACGACGTCGCGGAGGACCAGGAGCCAGATGTGCGCGTCATGCAGATCACCCAGGGCATCCTGCAGCGCCTTCAGCTGCTCGACGAGTTCATTCCCGCCTTCCACGTGCGGTGCGATCGGTTCGAGGAGATAGCGCAGGCGCTTCCCGGCAATACGGGCCCGATGGGCCTGGGTGATGTCGTCCACCGACTGCACCCGCTTCAGCCGGCGCCGCAGCTCTTCGGCATGATCGCGCAGCAGGACAGCCATCGAAGTCGAAAAGACCGGCTCGCGCACACCGGAATGCACGTGCGCAACCACGCTGTACGTGGAGAGACGCGAGTCGAGCCGCGCGCGTACCCGATCGAAGTCGCGCCCGAGCCGATGCTCCAGGCCGGCGTCCGCCTCACGCTGCTGCCGGTCGAATCGTTCCGCAAGCCACCGCACCGCCGCCCGCTCCCGCGGCGCTAGGTGTCCTTCGGCTTCCATCAGCCATGTGCGAAAGACCTCGGCGTCCCGGCCCACATTCGATTCGCGAGCCATTCGCCGCAGGCGCCGTAGTGGCGCCGCGGGAAGGCTGCCCTCCAGCACGCGTGCCTGCGCGCGCAACCAGCTGCGCAGCCGCCGGAGCGCGACGCGGAAGTCATGCAGCGTTTCACTGACCCGTTCCGCCTTGAGCCGATCGCGCTCGAGTGCCAGATCGTCCAGAAGGCCCAGCGCAACGACACGAGCGGCTCGTGGCGCCGTGTCGTCCAGAATGGATGGTTCGAAGGCCACCATGATCAAGCGGTCAGTCGGCACCGGCGCGCAGCTGCGACGCGGTCAGAAGCCACTGCATGGTCGCTGTGCCGGCTTCCGCGCGCTGGTCCAGCTGCAGCAGGCAAGCGCCTCCTTTCTTGAACTCCACCGCGGGCGTCTCCCGGCCGCTGATCAGCCACGTCACCAGGGCGCCAAGATGTGGCTCGTGACCAACGACGGCGATGGTCTGGGCGGCGGCCGAGTCGTTCAGCCATTGGGCCAGTTCCGCAGGCGGACGGTCGGGCAGCAGTGCCTCCACCGTCTCCATCCGTGCAATGCCCAGCAATTCGGCCACGACGCGGGCCGTATCTGCGGCGCGCAGGAACGGGCTCGTGGCGATTACATCGGGATGCGGCGCGAACCGCTGAATGCCGCGGGCGTTTTTGCGCATGCGCCGGCGTCCCGCGTCGGTCAGCGGGCGATCACCGTCAGGACGTCCGGTACGCGCCCACTCCTCCCGCTCCATGGCGATCGCGTGACGAATTACCAGGAGTTCCATGTCAGTCTCCGAGGATTCGACGGCAGGGCCGAGGTGCTTGTCGCCACCAATCTACGCGCCCGGGACGTCGCGCGGACGGCATCCCGGTCGCCAGATGGACACGTTTCCGCGGGGTCTCTGTCGCGGCGGCTGCCTCCCGTGGTACCGTAGTGTCCCTGCCCGTCAGCTCCCCCAGCCAACCCGGCGCCGAGCCTGCCTTGAAGCTTCCAGCGCATCCCGTCCGAGCGTCAATCCTGGCCGCAGCGCTGGCTGGTGCCGCTGCCATCGCCTGGTATGCGTATCGCACGGTGACGCGGCCACTGATGTTCGACGCGCCCCCACCGCTGGTGACCGTCGACCTGCCGGACTCCCTCCCGCCAATCCTGGCCTCGGTCGTGGATGCGCCCATCACATACGACATGTCAGGCGCTCTCGATTCGCTGGAGGTGGCGCTGCCGCGTCGATACGGCGACATCACCCAGCGGCTGCAGGCCGGAAACAACCCGAGGGCGCACTTCGCCTTCGCTGTCTCGCGCACGCCGTTCCGCATGCGGCTCGACGGACGCACCGTCTCACTCTCCGCTACGGTGGAGTACGAAGCACGCGGGTGGTACCGGCCATTCATCGGCCCCGAGGTGAGCGCCGCCTGTGGCACAGGCGGTGTGCCACGTCCGCGCATAACGGCAACGCTCGTCTCCAGTGCGCGGATCACTGCCGATTGGCGCCTTCGCACGCGAACCCGCATCGGCCGGCTGGAGCCCGCCACCGACAGTATCCGGGATCGCTGTCGCATCACGCCCTTCCAGCTCGACATCACGGGTCGTGTCCTGGAGGCCGTCCGCAATCTCCTGGAGCAGGGACTCGCAAACATCGACAGCGGCGTGGCGCGCTGGGATTCACGGGGCCGGTTCGCCCAGCTGTGGCGCACGCTGCAGAAACCCGTGCGCTTCACCGACAGTGTGTACATGACCATGAACCCGTTCAGCGCGCAGCTCGGCGACATCGTAGCGCGGGGCGACACCGTCATTGCGTTATTGCGGCTCATCGCGTCGCCACAGGTGATGACCGGCCCCTATCCCAACGAGTTCGAGCTCATGAAGCCCATGCCGCGACTGGATCAGCAGGGACATGTCGGTTCGGGGGCACAGGTCCTGCTCGAGGGAACACTGTCGTATCCCGTGGCGACCGCGCTGCTGCGAAAGGTCCTGGTTGGCCGCGAGTTCGAGCAGTCCGGCAGGCGTCTCGTTATCGAGGACGTCAGCGTGAGCGGCATCGGCGGCGGCCGCGTCGCGCTGGGAGTCAACCTGGGAGGCGCCGTTCGTGGCCGGCTGTACTTCACCGGAACGCCCCAACTCGACCGCCAGCGGCGGGAGTTGCGCGTTCCGGACCTGGATTTTGATCTGGGCACTGCCGACCTGCTGGTGCAGGGAATGGAGTGGCTGAAGGGCGAAGAAATGCGGGATTTCCTGCGCGATCGAGCCCGCGTTTCCGAAGCCGAGTTGATTGGGCGTCTCAGTGCGCTGGCGGAGGCAGGGATCAACCGGACGTTGACCGACGGAATCGTTCTCTCCGGCACCGTGCATCGCGCCGAGGCAACGTCGGTAAGGGCATCAATCGCGGAACTCCGGGTCCGTGCCCTCGCGGAAGCAAGCCTCAGGCTGGACATCAGCAAGGCGCCAACGGTCCCGCGCCCGCCCCAGGCGCCTGGAGCAAGCCAGCGCAATTAACGCCTGCCTGCCGGGGTCGTCAGAGGGTGAGGAGTGAGGAGTGAGGAGTGAGGAGTGAGGAGTGAGGAGTGAGGAGTGAGGAGTGAGGAGTGAGGAGTGAGGAGTGAAGGAGTGAGGAGTGAGGAGTGAGGAGTGAAGAGTGAAGAGTGAAGAGTGAAGAGTGAAGAGTGAAGAGTGAAGAGTGAAGAGTGAAGAGTGAAGAGTGAAGAGTGAAGAGACAGGGAGGAATGAACGATGAGCGGTGAGACAAACGGTGCGGCGGACCTG
>DASWGU010000031.1:0-16405 GCA_036393555.1 Gemmatimonadaceae bacterium | reverse complement strand
ATACTCCTTCGCTCGCTGGACCGCCTCGTCCTGCAGCTGCTGGAGCTGTGTCGGCGTCTGCGCCGCGCCGTCGCGCGCTCCAATCACTGCGCCGGCCCCGGCAACGGCAGCGACCAGCCATCCACTGAATCGTGTCGTTCCCATGATCAGGTCTCCAACTGCTGGTAGACATCCGCGCGCGTGCGATCAGCGCGCGTCACCGAGGTTCGCTCCCCACGGTGGCGGAGGGGCGGGTACTGGGGCAGACAAGTCGAACTCGGCGCGAAATCGCCGGTCCGATCCCTCACGTCGAAGCGCGTACACAAACGACCGACCGGCCACGACTTCGAGGGTCCAGATGTTGGTGCGCGCCGCGGGAATCAGCGTCGCAGTCAGCGAATCGGCATGAAATGACTGACTGGTGGAGTCCCCCGGTTCGGTCGTGTCGCCGCCGTACTGTGTCACCGAGTCCGCGGATCCATCCTCGTGTCGATGGTCGTGCTTCAGCCGGAGTCCGGCTGTCGTTCGCGTCAGCACCCACGTCCGCGACCGGTTCACGCCGACGTGGAAGGGGATCCGGATCGTGTCCGCGGAGCACTCGCGCACGTGCATAACGAGTACTTCCCGTCCCATGACGGTGTCCGGTGGCGTGGATTCGACCATCCGTCCGCCATAGGCATTGCCACAGAGCGACTGCACCGCTGACCAGAACGCGTCCTGCGGCACCGCCGCCACTTCGTCCGATGATCCGGCTACACAGGCCGAGAGGAAGACGACAACGAGTGTGGAAGTCGCGGCGGCGCGCGCTGCGCGAGGAATTCTCATGCCCCAAGCTGCGCGGAGGAGCGCCTCCGCGCCATGAAACCCATGGGGCTACGCTCCCCGCGCCGATAAGGCGGGCCACTGCAGTCGTGCGGCCGGATGGCCGGCTCAACCCGACCTGCGGGAAACAACGCCTGCTCTGGCGTCCGCTGAAGGCGCGCGCGACACTTAGGCGAGTACCCCCGTCCCCCGCCGTGACTCGCCACGCCACGTGTCGATCGCGGCCACTGCAACAGTCGATAGTCAATCGGAGCATCGTGAGGAAATCACTCATGCGATGGCTGATCACGCGCTGGCTGGTCGGCCGGGCCGGCGCACTGCTGGCAGCGCTCGCGTCCACGGCGAGTGCGCAGGATATCCGGCAAGGGGCCGTCCCGCCGGCTGTTGAGGCCCTCGTCGTCGAGGCCACGATTCCCGACCTGCAGCGCGGCATGGGCGAAGGGCGATTCACCGCGCTCGACCTGACGCGCGCATACCTCGCCCGCATCGCCGCTTACGACCAGGCCGGGCCGGCGCTCAATGCCTTGATCCGCCTGAATCCAGCCGCCGAGCGCGAGGCTTCGGCCAGGGACGCGGAGCGCCGCGCCGGTCGGGTCCGCGGGCCGCTGCACGGGATTCCGGTCATCCTCAAGGACAACTTCAACACAGCGGACCTGCCGACGACGGGGTCGACGCTGGCGCTCGCCACGCACGTGCCGCCTGAAGATGCCTTCCTGGTGAAACGCTTGCGCGAGGCAGGAGCGGTCATCGTCGGCAAGTCGAATCTCCATGAGCTCGCCGCCGGCATAACGAGCGTCAGCTCCCTCGGCGGGCAGACGCGCAATCCCTACGACCCGCGGCGCTGCCCGGGGGGATCGAGCGGAGGCACGGGCGCAGCGATCGCGGCGTCGTTCGCGGTGGTCGGCTGGGGGAGCGACACGTGCGGATCGATCCGCATCCCCGCGGCGTTCGGTTCTCTGTTTGGCCTGAGGCCGACGAGCGGTCTGGTCAGCCGGAACGGCGTAATTCCCCTCTCGCACACGCAGGACGTCATTGGCCCGCTCGCCCGCACGGTGACCGACCTCGCGATCGCGCTCGACATCACGGTCGGACGTGATCCCGCCGACCCCGCGACGAATGTACTGGACGGTCGCCAACTGCCCCGATTCACAGACTCGCTCGATCGGGATGCCTTGCGCGGCAAGCGGCTTGGCCTGCTGCGGAACTACCTGACGGGAGCAGACCGGGACATTGCCGACTCCATTCGCGCCACGGCACGGGCCATGAGTTCACGTGGCGCCGAGCTCGTCGATGTGACGATTCCGGGCCTGGATTCGCTGCTCGCCGGATCAGGCGTCATCCCGCACGAATTCAAGTGGGACTTCATGGACTACCTCAGCCGGTCGCCCGGCGCGCCGGTGACTTCTCTGCACGACATCATCGAGCAGGGGCTGCACCATCAGGCGCTCGACGCGACGTTCCGGACTCGAGACGCCGTCCAGACCCGCGACAGCGAGGCCTACCGACGCGCCCTGGCGAAGCAGGGCGCCCTGAAGGCGCGACTGGTGGCGCTGTTCGATTCGCTGAAGCTCGATGCGCTGGTCTATCCGACAATGCAGCGACGGCCAGTCTTCGTGGGCGAGGCCCAGTCGGGAACCACGTGCAGCTTGAGCGCGCACAGCGGACTCCCGGCCCTTTCGCTGCCCGCCGGATTCACGAACGACGGACTCCCCGTGGGCCTGGAACTCATGGGCAGGCCCTTCGATGACGCCCGCCTGGTGGCCATGGCGTACGCCTTCGAGCAGTCGCCGGGGGGCACGCGACGCCGCATGCCGTTGACCACGCCTCACCTGGTCGACGGTCATGCACCGGACACGGTGAGGTACGCGGCTCGCGCCGGGGGCGCGAGCGCGACGTTCCGGTTCGACGCCCTGCGGAACGAGCTGCAGTACGAAGTGACGGTGACAGCTTCTGCTGCCCGCGGATCACAGGCCGTCGTGCTGCGGCGTGCTGATCCGGCGGGTGATGGCGGCACCGGGGTTCGTGTTCGCGTGGTGCACCGGTTCGCCGGTACTGGCGCGACGTCGGCGACCGGGGTAATCCATCTCGGGGAACTCGATCGCCGGGCGCTCATCGAGGGGCGGCTCTCGCTCCTCCACGTATCGACCGAGTCGCCGCTGGGCAGCGCCGGCGCGGTGGAAGCCGTTCCTGCAGTTCAGCGCCCGCCCGCGCCCGACCCGACGGTCACCGGGCCGCCTGACGAACAAGTCAGTCGATCATCTCCGGTTCGAGCACCTTCTCCTCGATACGCCCGCCCGCGACGCTGACGTAGTACACCTTTGCGCCGGCACGGGACGACACCACGCGCCGCACCTCGTTGTCCTCGAAGTAGATCCCGGCGTTGTTGTCGCAGGCATAGCCGGGCTTCATCTCGCCCGAGAGAATCAACCTGTGGTACAGCGGCCGCCGGCCGGGTTCGGCGTCGTAGTGAGGGGAGTGGCTCCCACGGAGAAAGCCGAGGCATTTGACGATCGTCAGGTCCTTCGGCCGGGAGTCGGTCGTCCCCTCCTCGAACCAGCATAACGAGCCCGCGCTGGCGCCACCCAGCACGATGCCGCGATCCCATGCCTCACGGAGGACCACGTCGATCCCCTGCGCGCTCCAGATGGCCTGCTGGTTGAGCGTGTTCCCGCCTGACGCCACGATGCCGTCGACCGACAGCAGGACTTCCTCCCAGCTCCGGGACTGCCGGGTGCTGGCGATGAAACTCTCCTGGACCGACGGCTCGACGTTGAGCGGTGCGCAGTTCCGGAACCAGGAGATGATGCCGCCGGGGCTGTCGGCCGATGCGGTTGGCAGGTAGAGCAGCTTCGGTCGCACCTTCCCGGTCAGGGTGGCCATGTACCGGATGAACGGCGTGCCGAAACCTCCGCCGGCGATGAGGATCTTGCGCGTGGCGAGCGATGGGCGGAGGCCGGGAAACAGGCCTGCCAGCGGGGTCCGACCGGCAGCCGCGGCCAGCGAGCCGAACGCCGCTGAGATGAGGAAGTCCCTGCGTTTCATGGAGAGGCTCCGTGACGGCACTGCCCGGCGGAAACCTCACCCATGGAGCCGGCGCTCGCCAGTGCGCGCCCGATGTCCGGGTTGAGGCGCACCTCGGGCGCGGCTGCGCCGCGCTCCCAAACGCGGCGGCGGGGTGGCAGCCGGTTGACGATGTCACGGCGCCGGCCCGTGGGACCGGGATGGGCCGTGTCGCCCGGCACTATCCATTCAGATGGAGTCCCTCCGGCCTTGCCCTCCAGGTAGCATCCAGCATGGTCGTCACGGTTCGTATTTCACACGGAGCATCCTGAACTCATGAAATCCATCTTCGTCCTTGCGGCGGCGGCACTGGCCGCGCCGACCTCGCTGAGGTCACAGGAACACGTTCATCAGCCGGGCATGACCCATCAGGAGGCAGCGGCCACGCGCGAAGCGGGACAGGCCGCGTTCGCCGCCATCACCGAGATCGTCGGGCTGCTCATGGCGGATTCGGCCACGGACTGGTCGAAGGTGAACATCGAAGCCCTGCGCCAGCACCTGATCGACATGGACGACGTGACGATGCGCAGCGTGGTTGGAGCAGAACCTGTTCCCGGTGGTGCCCGTTTCGTTGTCAGCGCCGCCGGTCGTACCGTTGACGCGATTCGCCGCATGGGGGGTGCACACGTGGGTACCGTGGAAGCGCCGCTCAAGGCCACCTTCGTGGAACAGCCGGGGGGTGGGGTGTTGACCGTGACGTCGAGTGAACCAGGCGGCGAGGCGAGGATCCGGGCGCTCGGCTTCATCGGCATGCTGACGGTCGGCTCACACCATGCGGCGCACCATCTGGCGATTGCGCGGGGAGCAATGGCGGCTGACCATCGTCACAAGTGAGCGTGACTGGATGCAGATGGTGTGGCGCCGGGATCCGAGTCCCAACATCACGGGCCTTCGCACCAGCGTGCAGTCGATCACCGCGCCTTCAGGCCACGCGCTCGGCGCCCGGGATGCGATCGAATCCGCTGTCGAACGTCAGGATCCGGGAAACACCGTGACGCCGCATGATCGCCGCGTGCAGCGCGTCCCTGGACGACAGCTCCGGCTGGATGAGCAGGAGATCCCTCGCTCGCTCCACGTCGGCCAGTTCAACCGGAAAGACCTCATCGACCACACCACTCAGCGCCCCGAACGCCGGCGCGATCGCGTCGGGCCGGCGTATCGCGTTGTACCGATGCAGGATCTCCTGGTACACCTCGGCGCTCGTCACCAGGCGCTCGGCGCGCTCGATGCACGACTCGAGCAGCCGGCGCGACGCATCCTTGTTGGGGTGCGCCGCGCCAACCAGGTACATGGGGATGTTCGAGTCGATGAAGATCACCGCGCCGGATCCCCGTACCCCTGCTCGATTTCGCTGAGCATCTGACCGATGTCGGCCGTGGGATAGCTGCCGCGCGACGCTTCCCGCACGGCCGCCACCTTCCGGCGTGCATCCGAGGAAGGCTCCTCGCGGCGGGCGCGACGAAGCGCCTGCCGAACCCACTCGGCTACCGTCATCCGGCTGAGGCGTGCGGCCCTACGGATCTCCGCCAGTTCAGCATCGTCGAGGATGACCTGCAGTCGTTTACTCATGGGCATGAGTATACTGGACTCATTCATTGTAGTCAAGGGGTGATGGTGCCGCTGACTCGGTGTCGGGCGTTGTTGCCGCACACCGGAATCGCGGTAGTTTCGTCCCCAACCGTCACGCGCGCGTCAGCGTAGCAGATGCATGGGAGAGTAGTCCTCTTCGCTTCTGACCTCCGCCCTCTGCCCTTTGACCTCATGATCACCAGGTGGTTTCCCCGAGCGGTCTTGAGCTGTGCAGCAACGCTCCCGCTGGTACTTCCTCACGCCGGGCTCGCGCAGACAGCCCGCGCTCCGCTGATGGCGGCGGTCGATACCGCATTGCTGAAGGGACTCAACTACCGACTTGTCGGCACGTCCCGCGGCGGACGAGTCACCACCGTGACGGGCGTTCCGTCGCAGCCGCGCACGTTCTATATGGGCGTTGCCAGCGGCGGGCTCTTCCGGACCACGGACGGCGGCGAGAGCTGGGAGCCGTTGACTGACGGCAAGGTCCCGGTTGCGTCGATGGGATCCGTCGCTGTGTTCGACGGCGATCCCAACGTCATCTGGATCGGCACGGGATCCGACGGTGTCCGCAGCAACGTCTCCACCGGCCGCGGCGTGTTCAAGTCGACCGATGGCGGCCAGACCTGGAGTTTTGCCGGTCTCTACAACGCCGGACAGGTCGGCGCGTTGCGCATCCACCCGACCGACCCCAACACCGTCTGGGTTGCGGCGTATGGCGACATCTTCAAGCCGAACAGCGAGCGGGGCGTCTTCAAGACGACCGACGGCGGCCGCACCTGGAAGAAAACGCTCTACGTCTCCGACAGCACCGGAGGCATGGACGTGGAGTTGCACCCGACCAATCCGTCGATCGTGTACGCCTGGATGAATCGCATCGAGCGCAAGCCGTGGTCCATCATCAGCGGCTCGCGCGAGGGCGGAATGTATCGCAGCACCAACGGGGGCGACACCTGGACCCGCATCACCACCGGTCTGCCCAACGAGCTGATCGGCAAGGGGAACCTCGCTGTCACCAGGGCAAACCCCAGCCGCGTGTACGCGCTTGTCGAGGCCAAGCCGGGCGGGGGTCTCTATCGGTCCGACGACGCCGGCCTCACCTGGACGCAGGTCAACTCGCAGGGCGCGCTGGTCCAACGCCCGTTCTACTATACCACGTTAGGCGCCGACCCCACCAACGCCGACGTGGTCTACGCCGGCGCTGAGGGCTTCTTCAAGTCCACCGACGGCGGGCGTACCATGGTGCCGCTGCGCACGCCGCACGGAGACAATCACGACGTCTGGATCAGCCCGACCAGCGGGCAGACGATGGTCCAGGCCAACGACGGCGGAGCCAACGTCTCCTACGATGGCGGACGCACCTGGTCCACGCAGATGAACCAGGTCACCTCCGAGCTGTACGGCGTGTGGACCGACAATGCCTTCCCGTACAAGCTCTATGCCGCCCAGCAGGACAACTCCACGCTCATCATCAACAGCGTGGCCAATCCGTTCGACCTGGACGACTGGCGCACCGGCCCGGGTTGCGAAACCGGCCCGATCTTCCCGCACCCGACCGATCCCAACATTGTCTACGGCAACTGCAAGGGACAGTACGAGTACATGAGCATGGCCACCGGCCAGACGCGGAGCTACTGGATCGGCGGCCAGTCGCTCTACGGCAATAACGCGAGGGATCTGATCCTGCGCTTCCAGCGCACGACGCCCATGGCGACGTCGCCGCACGACCCGAACATCGTCTACTATGGATCCCAGCATCTCCACCGCACCCGCAACAAGGGTGTCACCTGGGAAACGATCTCGCCCGACCTCACCTGGAATCCGCCGCACAGCCAGGGCGGCAGCGGCGAACCGATCACGCGCGACGTCACCGGTGAAGAGGTCTACAGCACGCTTTACGCCATCACCGAATCGCCCCACCAGGCTGGCGTCATCTGGGTCGGTGCCAACGATGGGCCCTTCCACATCACCCGCGACAACGGGAAGACCTGGACGAACGTGACGCCGAAGGACCTGCAGCCGGGCGGGCGCGTGGCGTGGATCGAGGCCTCACCCCATCGCCGCGGATCCGCCTACTACGCCGTGTACCGTTACCTCCTCGGCGACTACGCGCCCTACATCTACAAGACGGACGACTACGGCGCGACCTGGACGCGCCTGACCGACGGAAGGAACGGTATTCCGACCGACTGGCCGACCCGCATCGTCCGCGAAGATCCCGACCGCGAAGGGCTGCTCTACGCGGGAACCGAATTCGGCATGTTCGTGTCCTTCGACAACGGAGCGCACTGGCAGCCGTTCCGCCAGAACATGCCGCACGTGCCCATCAACGACATCCGCGTCTTCCGCAAGGATCTCGTGGTGGCCACGCAGGGCCGGGCGATCTGGATCCTCGACAACCTGTCGGCGCTGCATCAGATCACGCCGACGACATCGACCGGCACGCCGCACTTCTACCGGCCGCGTGACGGCTACCGTACGCGCGACGGCGCGAACGTTCTCGGACCCACGCTGGAGTACTACCTGCCCTCGGTGCCCGCGGGGCCGGTGCGCATCGAGATCCTGGATGCCGCCGGCAATGCGGTCAACACATACAGCTCCGCCGCATCGGGCGGCCCGCCCGCCGCCGGGCGAGGAGGCCGTGGCGGAGCAGGCGGTGGCCGCGGTCGTGGTGGCCCGCCCCCCAGCATCGTCACGAACACCGTGGGGCATAACCGATTCGTCTGGGATCTGCGCCACTCGTCCGGCCTCACGGCGCCACCGGGCCAGTACACGGCCCGTCTCACGGTCGGCTCGACGCCAACGACGCAACCCTTCACCGTGCTGATCGATCCCCGGATCGCCGCTGAGGGAATCACGGCCGCGGACCTGAAGGAACAGTTCGAGCACAACCTGCGGATGCGTGAGATGGTCGCCGAGGTCGGTCGGTACCGCACGCGTGCGACGGGAGCCGTCACCCGGCTGCGCGGCGCGACGGGTGCCGCAGCCGACACGCTGACGCGCGTGCAGGCCATCCTTGGCAAAATCGAAACGGAAGCTGTTCGCTACGGCCGGCCGGGAATCCAGCAGCAGATCAGTTACCTGGCCGGCATGACGAGCGGGGCGGACCAGAAGATCGGCCGTGACCCGATCCAGCGGCACGGCGTGCTCCGCAAGGAGCTGGACGCGATCAAGGCGGAGCTGGACCGGGTGCTTGGATCGGGAGGCTAGGCGGCGGATGGATAACGAGGATCGGGGCGGGTCACGGCGGCTCGGGTGACCGGTCTCCTGATCATCCCGGGGGCAAGGAGGCCGTGCATGTCGCTCTCCGTGCGGATCACGACACCAGGCGTGCTGCTGGGGGTCTCTCGCTCCTGGCCGGTACGGCGGCCGAGTCGGCGGCGCAGGCCCCCGGCCGGTCGGAGGGAACCGGAAGCGTCATCGGCCTCGAGTATCAGGTGCTGGACAACCAGCGCCTGGAGTCCTCCATGGCGGCCGCACTCGCCGCGACGGGCATGACCGGCATGAAGCACTACGTCGAGGCCGTGCAGTGTGGGGAGATGCTGAAAGAGCCCGACGACCAGATCAACTACACGAGGTCGATTGGTTCGTGGGAGAGTACCAGAGGCAGGGCTTCACCGAACTCACCATCTCGCTCAGGCCCGCGAGCTCGTAGGGCTTCCACGCGATTGGCCAGCTGATGTCGCACCTGAAGGGTTACACGCAGATCACGCGCGTACGGCTCGCGAACCAGCAGGCGAGGGTCTACCGGATCGAGCGGCCGACCGGGCCGGTGTGGGTCGCCTGTCGGGATCCCCGACGGGCACTCCTTCCCCAGGATGGCGCGCCCGGTCTCGAGGTCAACCTGCCGGTGGCGGGTGCAAAGGCGACGCTGGAGCCGGTGATCGTCGCGATGGGGCAGGACCAACCGCTTGGGACGACAACAGCGGTGGAGGGCGCCTCGCTGCGGCTGCGCTTGACGCACACGCCGGCGTTCGTAACCGTGAAGTAGCGCACGCCCGGTGGGAGTGTCATGTTGATGGGCCTCCCGAACCGCACGATGACGCTTTCGGACCCGAACCACCTGGCGGCCCATGCGTTGGTTGCCGCCCTGTTGGCGGCGCCCCTCGTGGCACAAGGGCGTCCGTCCTTTGTGCCCATCCAGCCGGACCTCTTCGGCACGGGCACGACGTTGACCAACGCCTTTGCCGACTTCGACGGCGACGGAGACCTGGACTTCTTCGTCGGGTTCAACGGCGCGCCCAATCGCCTGTATCAGAATGACCGTGGCACCTTCAGGGACGTCGCCGCCGCGGTGGGTCTCGCAGAGGCGCGCGCCACCCGCGCCGCGGCGTGGGGCGACTTCGACGGCGACGGCGATCCGGACCTCATGCTGGGTTTCGCGCCGGGACCGGCCTCGGTCCTCACGTTGTACCGCAACGACAGTGGTCGCTTCCGCGACGTGACCCTCGATGCGGGGCTGCATCGCGACTCCGCAGGCGTCAGACAGTTGTCGTGGGTGGATTACGACGGGGACGACGATCTGGACCTGTTCGTCGCGCTGCGCGACCGGCCCAACGCCCTCTTCCGGAACGAAGGCGGCCGCTTCACCGACGTAGCCGCCGCGCTGGGGATCGCCGACGCACGACGGAGCGTCGGCGCCGTCTGGTTCGACTTCGACCAGGATGGTGATCTGGACCTGTATGTCGGCAACATGGATGGCGACGCGAACGGTCTATTCCGCAATGACGGCAGTCGTTTCACCGATGTCGCGTCCGACGCGGGCGCGGCCTGGGGTGGGCGGACCGCGGGCGATCCGGCCAACGGCACGGTGCGCCCGTGCGCCGCGGACGTCGACAACGACGGTCGCCTGGATCTCTTCGGCGCCAACTATGGACGCAACGGCCTGCTGCTCAATCGTGGCGACGGGCGCTTCGAGGATGTCTCCGCCGCCTGGGGTGTCGACATCGATGCACGATACGACACCTGTGCCTTCTCTGATTTCGACCACGACGGCCGGCTTGACCTCTACGTCAACGGGACCGTCACCGGCGGCGTGAGCTACCGCGACATGCTCTTCCGGAACACCGGCTCGAGGTTCGAGGAGGTGACGCCGCCGAACATCGCCGCGATCGAGGCCGACCACGGCGTGCAGTGGGTGGACTTCGATGGTGACGGTGACGAGGACCTCTCGCTCACCGGAGTGAGGGCGGACGGGATGCATCTCATCCTGCGAAACGAGCTGCCGCCCGCCGTCGCGCGCCGTTCTGTACTCGTGCGCGTCGTCGACCGGAACGGCCGTGCCACGCGCGCGGGGGCGGAGGTTCGTGCGTACGCCGCCGGGAGCCGTCGACTGCTTGGCGCGCGCCTCGTCGACAGCGGCTCGGGCTACAATGCGCAGAGCGAGATCCCCGTGCACTTCGGTCTTGCCGCCGACCTGGCAGTGGACATCGAGGTGGTTTGGCCGGCCGGCGGGCAACGGGACGTGACCATTCGGCGCGGTATTCGCCCGGGGAGTGGCGCGATCACCGTGCGCACGGCGAGGTGAGGCGCGCCGGCGTGGGTGAGCAGGCGGCGGGAACCGGGGTGTCCAGGGCGTCGCTGCACCGTGCCATCCGTCTTCCTCATGCCACGGCCCTGGTCGTGGGGACGATCATCGGCGCGTCCATATTCGTTCAGCCGTCGGAAGTCACCAGCCAGGTCCACTCCGTGGGAGGCGTGCTGCTCGTCTGGCTCCTCGCCGGCCTGCTCACCCTCATCGGCTCCCTGGTTTGCGCGGAACTGGCGAGCGCTTTCACGCGCACCGGCGGCGTGTACGTCTACCTGTCGGAGGCGTTTCATCCTGCGTTAGGCTTCCTGTGGGGCTGGGCGATGCTGCTCACCATGCACTCGGGCATCATCGCCGCCATCGCCACGGTTTTTGCCCGGTATACGGGGACGTTCATCGAACTGGGGGTGTGGGAGAGCCGGGCGGTGGCCATCGGCGTCATCGTCGTGCTCTCGGCGATCAACTACCTCGGGGTGCAGCACGGGAGCCGACTGCAGACCTTCTTCACCGGCGGCAAGCTCCTCGCCGTCGTGGCCATCGTCGGACTCGGCTTCGGACTGGGCGGCCGGGTGCCGGAGCACTTCGTTGGATCGACGGCTCCCGGTGGCGGTTCGCTCGGCGGCTTCGCCGCAGCCATGGTCGCCGGCCTGTTCGCCTACGGCGGCTGGCACATGGTGACCTACAGCTCCGAGGAAACGGTGGAGCCCGCACGGACCATCCCGCGAGCATTGCTCATCGGGACGCTGGTGGTGACCGCAGCGTACATGGCCATGACTGCGGTCTACATGTACGTGATGCCGCTGGACACGGTCGCCGCGTCGACGAAGGTAGCCGCGGACCTCGCCGACACGCTGCTCGGGTCCGGCGGTGCCGGCGCGATGTCGGCCGTCGTGATGTTCTCCACGTTCGGCGGACTGGCCGGCATCATCCTGGCCGGGCCCCGCGTGTACTACGCCATGGCGAAGGATGGGCTCCTGTTCCCGTGGTTCGGCGAGGTGCATCCGCGTTATGCGACACCGCACCGGGCGATCATCCTGCAGGCGGTGTGGGCCTCGCTCCTCGTCGCGACCGGTACGTTCCGCGCGCTCTTTACGCGAGTCGTCTACACGGAGTGGATCTTCTTCGGCCTGATGTCCATCGGGCTCATGCTCCTGCGCCGGCGACCGGAAGTGCGGCGACAGTACTCGATCCCGGGGTATCCGATCACGCCGTTGCTGTTCGTGCTGTCGTCGTTCGCGATCGTGCTGGCCACGATCGTCGCGAACCCGCGGGACAGCGCCATCGGACTGGGGTTGGTCCTCCTCGGCTTGCCAGTGTTCTTCGCGTGGCGTGTCACGCGGGGCGCTTCTCACCGGCCGGGTGGCAGGTTACCGTCCAGCCATGAGCGCTGAAACGTCCGCCCTCGATGGCTGGAGCCCCGAACAGGTCGCCCAGGGCAGGGCCTGGGTCCGGATCTGGAAGGAGGCCGGCATTCAGCTCGAGCGCATTCGCCGGCGCGAGCTTCGCGAACTCGACACCTATCGAGCCATCGCCCTGTTGTGCGGCCCGGCGTCGCACCTGGTGAACATCCCGCCAAGGCCGGGTTCCGGGCTGGTCGAGCAGCAGCGTTGGTTCATGCGGGCGGCTCGCCATCACTGAGGTCATTGAAGCAGCTGCTGCGCTGCAGGCATTCTGCCAGGCTCTGCGCTGGCGGTTCTGCATCATCGGGGGCCTGGCGCTGCAGCGATGGGGTGAGCCGCGAACCACGATCGACGTCGACGTGACGTTGCTGACGGGCTTCGGCGGAGAGGAGGCATTCATCGAGCGACTGCTGCGACAGTTCGACGCGCGCATCCCGGATGCCGGGCGATTCGCCCGTGAGCACCGAGTCCTCCTTCTCCGATCGGCCTCTGGAGTCGGGATCGACATTGCCCTTGGGGGCCTGCCTTTCGAGGAGCGCGCCGTGGCGCGTTCCTCGCCCTTCACCTATCCGCCCGGCATCGAACTTCTGACATGCTCGGCCGAAGACCTCATCGTCATGAAGGCATTCGCCGGGCGCGGACAGGACTGGGTCGATGTCGAACGCATTATTGTGCGTCGGGGAGCCGCGCTCAACTGGGGGCTCATCACAGCCGAACTCTCGCCGCTGGCCGAACTGAAGGGAGCGCCGGAGATCATGGAGCAGTTGGAGCGGCGAAGGATCGAATTCGAATTGTAAGGGTCCACCGGCCGGCCCGGCCAGGATACCAGTCGAGGGTAACCACGGCGCCTAACCTCCCGCTACTTGTTGCGGGCGCGGGGCCGGTCGCTGATTCCTGTTACCCGAGCCAGCGCGGATTCCGCCTGGGCGACGTACTGCCGGTGTTCCGCGGGAGGCAGGTCATACATCCGCAGAAAGTCGCGATAGAAGCCGGCGGCGCGCGCGCTGTGTCCCGCACGGTCCCAGGTCAGCGCGCGCTCGAACGCGGTCAGGCCCGCCACGGACTTGAACAGGCGCTGGACCTGCACACTGGCGGTCGCGGCTTCGTAGAACGAAAGCAGGCTGTCGGCCAGCTCGGGGCGGCCAAGCTCCGCTTGCCAACGTCCCGCGGCCAGGCGGGCGAACGGAACCGGATAGGCGGCCCAGTCGGTCAAGCGCGCGCGCTCCCACTCGATGGATGCCAGCGAGTCCGCGGCGGCGGCTCGCTCGCCGACCAGTTCGAGCTGAAACGCCGCGAGCGTGCGATCAAGGAATCCGGCTGTCGGATAGCTCTCGATCGACCCCAGGCGCGCCCGAGCGGAGTCGACGCCCGTCGTGTGGCGGTTCGCGTACGAGATCATCCCGTCGAGGAACGCGAGCGCCGTCGACGCGAACGCCCCCGGCCCACCCGACGCGCTCTCGTACAGCGCCAGCGCCGGCCGCCGCGCGAGCGCTGCTTCCCGCGACGCTCCACCCGTCCAGTGTCCGAGCGCGGCGAGCGCGTAGCGTTCCGCGGCGACCTGCATCGGCAGGCTGTCGGGTGCGAATTCGTCGAACGCGACAAGGGCGGAGTCCCACCGGCCCCGCATGGCCCAGGCGCTGGCTCGCCAGCGCGCCAGCGATGCGCGATAAGCGCGCGGCACGCCGTGGCTGGCAACACCCTGCTCGAAGTACAGTTGGCCCTGCGGATCGAGCTGCCACACAGGCCATCCCAGCGCCAGCGTCGCGATCGACGGCGTTAGCTGCTCTCGCGCGACTTGTCTGGCGTATTCGTCCAGCAGGGGCGGAGTGATCCGCTGAGACCGGTGCCGGCTGATCCCCATGCCGAAAAACGTCCTGGCCGCGATACCCGTCTCGGTTGATGCCGTGTCCCAGGATGCACCATAGTGCTCGCGGAGTCGCGTGAACGCGGTTTCCGCGAGTGCACTGTCCGTGCTCGCCATGAGGATGTGATCATAGACCGGAAGCAGGCGTGGGTTGACCTCGAGGGCTCGTTCGAACGCCGCGGACGCCGCCGAGAGTGGAATGCCGAGCTGGTAACCCTGGTGGAGCAGCAGGTCGCCGAACGCGAACCAGCCGTACCAGTAGTCGGGGAACCGGCGGGTGACCGCGGCGAGTCGTGCAATGTGCACGTCCAGTCCCCCGCTGTCGTTCGCTTCCATGACGAGTCGCTCACGCTCCGGGAAGCTCGCCCGGTGCTCGTTGGCGATGCGTGCTTCGCTGGCGCGCCGTCCGCCCGCCAGCATCCAGGTCGCCGCCTGGGGCACGCGCCGATACGCGAACCAGAACGTCGAATCTGCCTCGATGGCGCGTGCATACGCCTGCTCCGCTGAGAGCCATTCGTTGGCGAGCAGGTGCTGCTCGCCTTCCAGATACGCCCGGAGCGCGGGGATGGATCTGGTCAGGTCGCCGAACGAGGGCATCGCGCGTTCGTTGGCTGGGAGTATCGCCTGGAGCATCCCCCAGGTCGCGGAGTCGGTAAGGGCGGTGATGCCCTCGTCGCCCAGCGCAACGGTGGCGATGCCGCTGGCCATCGGCGACCCCGTTCTTGCGGTGGCCACCAGGCGGTAGTCCAGCCGCACCCGACTGCCGCTCCGCACCAGTGTGCCGACCAACGCGCGACCTGCGCCCAGTCGCCGAGCCGCGGCCAACGCACCATCGGGTGTCTGCGAGTCCGCGTCGCGCGTCTGCGCCAGCACCGCGAGCGGATCGATCATCCGGAGTCTCCCCACGCCGTCCAGGTTCGCCGTGAGCGTGACGACCAGGTCACGGCCAAGGCGTGTCAGAGCGGTGTCGGACGGATCGGTGGGCGTGAACGGCAGCACGGCGATACGATCCACATCGGATAGATCGCCGCCGCCGGTCCTGTTAAGGAGCGCAGCAACCGCCGCGACGAGAACGAGTACAGTCGCGGCGCCGGCAAGCAACACCCGGCGGCGACCGCTCGCGGCCGGGACAGAACCCCCCGCATGCTCCGCACTCAGGCGAGCGAGGCACCCGTCCAGCGTCGCGAGGGCCGCGTCGGCAGTCGGCCACCGCTCGCCAGGCATTTTCTCCAGGGCCCTTCGCACCCAGGCGGCAACATCACCCGGCACGTCCGCCCGAAGCGTGGCCAGGTCGTCAGGCGATCGCGTGACGTGCGCGCTCAGTAGCTCCTGCAGCGTCGCGCCGGCGAAGGGCCCACGACCGGCGAGCATTTCGAAGAGCAGGCATCCGGCAGCATAGAGATCCACCCGGTGGTCGGCCGCAGGATCGGCGAGCACCTGCTCCGGCGCCATGTACGCCGGCGTGCCGATCGCCATGCCCGCGGAGGTCAGTGTGGTTGCCGTCGACGTCGAAGCGCTCAGGGCCTTCGCCACGCCGAAATCGGTCACCACGGCATGGCCATCGGTCAACAACACGTTTTCCGGCTTGATGTCCCGGTGGATCACTCCGTGCCGGTGGGCGTACGCCAGCGCCTCCACCACTTCACGCGTGATCTGCAGCGCGTCGCGCACTCGAAGCCGGCCCTCGCGCGCCAGGCGCGAGCGCAGCGATTCCCCCTCCACCAGCGGCATGGTGTAGTAGATCGTGCTGCCAATGCTCCCCGCCGAGAGGAGCGGCACGATATGCGGATGCTGCAGGTTGGCAACGGTCAGGATCTAGCGGCGGAAGCGATCCGCGCTGACGCCACCCTCGAACTCGGCTGTCAGCACCTTGAGAGCGACTCGACGCGCGAGCGCGAGCTCCTCCGCGACGAACACGCGGCTCATTCCGCCCCCGCCGAGCTCGCGTTCCACGCGGTAGCTCTGGCCAAGGGACTCACGCAGGAGCTGTTCAAGGCTCATTGGGTCCCTAAGGTAGGCCCGCGCTGCGGTGACGGCGAGAGGTGCGACAGCCGCTGTCCCCTCCCGGTGATGCGGGCAGCGGGTAAACTTCGGGTCCACCAGCCACCTGACCTCACGCGATGATTGTCGACGTCCACAACCACTACTATCCGCCCGAGTTCATCGCGGCAGTTCGCAAGGGAC
>DASWGU010000030.1:0-28794 GCA_036393555.1 Gemmatimonadaceae bacterium | reverse complement strand
GTCGGGGCTGTTCCGCACGAAGCCCTCCATGTCGCCGGTGTGCACGTGCACCATCTCGCGTTCCTGCGCGCGGAGGTCGCCACGCAGCTCGCCCGAGATATCGAACGTGCGGAAGCCGGCGTTGTACGCGCCCATGTAGAGCGTGTCGCCGGCGACCCATACGTTATGCACGCCGCCGTATTCGGGCTCGTAGAACGCGACCACGCGCGGCTTGTCCATGTCCGAGACGTCCACCACCTGCAGCCGCCCGTACGCGCGTCCCTCGGCGGCATCCTTCGCGCCCGTCACGCCGGTCGCGGGGAACACCTCGTCGGCAAGGAAGACGTAGTCCTTGTGCCGCCAGGCGGTGTGCGTCCCGCGGATGAAGCCCGGCCCGCCGACCGCCTGCACCTGCCGATAGAGGTCGTTGAGGTCGTACTTGAACTGCGATACCAGCTGCGGGTTCGACGGTGAGCCACCCTTGACCCCGTTGCCCACGTCGAGGATGACCAACCCGTCGTTCCAGTAACTCGCGTAGAGCAGGCCGTCGCGCAGGTCGATGTCGTGGAGCGACCGTCCCGCGTCGGGGCGTGTCGTCTTCCACTGCGCCACCTCGCGCGGCTGGTACGGGTCGGCGATGTCGATCACGTGCAGCGCGCCGGTCCCGTCGTTCGTGAGGTAGATGTGCGTGCCGAACTTCTCCTGCTGATAGATGAACGTCGAGTGCACGCCGGCGGTCACGCCCTCGGTGAACTCCGAGATCGGCCTGGGGTGCGCCGGGTCCTCGAGCGAGCAGATGACGATGCCGTTCTTCCGGTCGGCCGCACCCTCGCGCGTGAACACTAGGTGCTTGCCGTCGGGGGTCGTCATGATGTCGTTCACCCGCCGCGTGTTCGCGATGATCGAGTCGGTCACCACCGGGCTCGCCGGATTGCTGATGTCGATCGTGTACATCACGTCGCCGCCGCCCCCGGATCCGAGGTAGGCGTAGTTGCCGTTCGGGTGGAGCCAGACTTCTTCGGTCCGGAACCGGGTCCGCGGCAGGCGGCCCACGACCGTCGCGGCTCGCCGGACGTCACGGTGCGTGAGCGTGACCGTTGCCTGTGAAACGCGGTTTCCGATCGACGCCATGACGGTGTAGGGGCGCGCCTCGTAGCCCACGAACGCGCCGTCCTGTTCGATCATTCCCTGTCCGGGCGAGAAGGTCCAGGTGGGCGTGAGTCCCTCGATGGTGCGTCCGGCGGCATCCTTCGCGGTCACCGAGAACCGCGTCACGTCGCCCGTGCGCGCCCCGACCGAGAGCGGCGTGATGACGAGCGACGTGATCGAGTTGGCGATGACGGTGACGGGCAGCGTCGCCGACGCCTGTCCGGCGGAGGCGGTGATCGTCGCCCGTCCCGCGGCGACCGCCGTCAGCCGGCCGTCCGACGAGACGCGCGACACGTTAGGCGCGGAGCTGCGCCACGAGATCCGGTCGTCGCGCCGGTCGCCGGCGGCCGAGTACGCAGTACCGGTGAGCACTACCTGTTGCCCGGTGACGAGCCTCGGCGGCGCGGCATCGATGTCGACGCGCGCCGCGGGCCCGGGGACCATCCGGATTTCGACGACATGGGTGACCGGCCGAGTTCCCGGCACGAGCGCGACCACGGTCACCGGGATTGTTCCGGTGGATCCGGATCGTACGAGCCCTGTGGTGTCCACTCGCCCCTCGAACCGGGCGCCGCTTGACTGGACGAAGCGGTAGCGGACGTTCGGTACCAGGGCCCCGGCCGCGTCGAACGCCTGTGCGGTGAGTCGCAGCGTGTCCTGCGCGACCATCGTCGGGTTCGCCGGTGAAACCGCGAGTCTCGCGATCGGGGACGGCGGGAGCTGGGGCGCGGGCTGCTGCGCCTGGACAGTGACGAGGAGAAGAAGGTGGGCGGCGGTCATCTGGCGGCTCGGCTGTGGTTCGAAGGCGATCAAGCCCGGCGGTATCGGTCAAGACTGCCGCGGGGACGTGCCTTGAAGCAAGGGCGCACCACGCCCGACTACTCGGATTTCAGCACTTCCGAGGGCTGTACACGTAACGCGCGTCGCGCAGGGCCGATCGTAGCGGCGAGCCCCACGATCACCATCATTCCCGCCATCAGCAGGAGGATCATCACGAGCTCCGCGGTGGAGGCGGTCTGGCCGGCGAGACGGAACACTACACCCGTACCCGCTACGCCGATGCCGATCCCGACACCGATCTGCCTCATGGCGCGTGACAGGACGCCCGCCAGGACTCGGGCCGGCCTGGCACCAAGTGCGGATCGAATCCCGATCTCTCGCCGCCGCCGTGCGATGGTGAACGACATCAGAGCATAGATGCCGGCAGCGGAGAGGAGGACCACGCTGAGCGTTACCGCCACCAGGCCCAGAATGGCCAACCGTTCGAGCTTGACCCCGTCCTCCATTATATCGGCGAGTCTGCGGATGGTCGCGAACCGCATCCCTGGATCGATCGTCATCGTGATCTCGCGGATGCGCTCGGCCGTTGCCGTCGGCGCGAGATTCGCTGCTCGCACGGCGAGCGTCAGCGGATAGGTCTCGGCGGGATCCAGCGGCAGGTACAGCTTGGGCCTCAGCGCGTCCGGCGCGATCAGCCCCGGGAAGTCATCGACGACTCCGACAATCTCCCACCAGAGCGTCGGGCCGGCGGCGGCGGCGGTTCCCGGATCCGGTTGCTGCGCCGCGGGGCGCACACGCCTGCCTAACGCATTGCCGCCGCCGAGGAAGAGCCTGACGAACGAGCGGTTCACGACCGCGGCTCGCGACCCCGGCACGAAGTCGCCAGCCGTGAACACCCGGCCGCTCAGCTGGCGAACGTCGAAGCTGGTGAAGTAGCGCTCGGCCACGCGGTTGTAGACCAGGGCCCCGTTCGCGCGGGTGATCGCTGTGTCGGACGCGGACGTGGTCGGTACCTGCTCTATGTCGACCTCGAGATAGGACTCGTCGCTCGGAGTTCTCGACATGAGGATGACGTGGAAGTCGCCCGGTTCGGCCTCCAGCCGGCTGGCGAGTTCGGCGACGCGTGCCGTGTACCGAGCGCGCGGCGCATTGTCCCGTTCCCGGAAACCCGGGGCAGCGGCATCCGCGTCGAGGTGGGGAGTTGCGATGACAAACGCCTCGGTCGCCGGCGTGTCCCGGTCGAGCAGCATCAGGCGCACCCAGCGTTCTCCTCCACTGACCGCGAACGGCAAAGCGGCGACGGAGACCGCGACCTGCGTGACTAGCAGCGCCGTCCACGTTCGCCCGAGCCGCATCGACGCGTTCCCGGAATGCTCCTTGAGGTTTGCCGCGACACGGTGGCGGGTGGCCTTGAGGCCGGGAATGATTCCGATGATCACGGCCGCGACCAGCGCGAGACCCGCGGCGTACAGCACGACCGCCGGCGTGATCTCGAGTCGCATCCAGTACGGGATCTGGTCCGCCCCCGATTGCCTGATCATCGCGTCGACCTGCCGAAAGACGAAGCGGGCGGCCACGATGCCGACCACCGACGCCACACCCGACAGCACGAGCGCCTCGGCGAACAACTGCATAACGACGCGCCGGCGGCTGGCGCCGAGCGCCGTGCGGATGGCGATCTCACCGGCGCGGCTTGCCGTGCGGGCGTAGACCAGGACGGCGACATTCGTGCCGATGACGACGAGCAGGAGGCTGACGACGAGCTGGCCGAGGTGGAGCTGCCACGTCAGTTGGGGGCCGTCCAGGAATGACCGCGCATAGTGCTGGATCCGAGGGCGGATGTGCTCGTGGCTCTGCGGATACGCCGTCGTCAGCCGCTGGCCGATAGCGGTGAGCTGCAGGCGCGCGTCGGCGAGTGATGCACCCGGCGCCAGGCGCCCGAAGACCTCGACGTGTGGTGCCTTGCCGCGCTCGTATGTGAGCGGATCCAGGCGCAGCGCCGTCCAGACCTTGTTGTTCACCGGGAAGGCGAAGCCCCTGGGCATCACACCAACGATTGTGTGGGGCACGATGCCCAGTTGCACCGTGCGTCCGACGACGTTACCGTGGCCGCCAAGCCGGTTCTGCCAGAGATCGTACCCGATGACGACAACCGCCGGTGCACCCACCGCTTCGTCGCCGTCCGAGAGGTATCGACCAAGAACCGGCGCGACTCGTGTCAGGCGGAATCCTGACGCGCTCATCTCGGCCACGCGCACAGCTTCGGGGATAAACTCTCCGACGACGAGGTTCCGGTTGACCGATCGCCAGGCACCGAGGTCCTCGACCACGCGAAGGTTCTGGCGCCAGTCCGCGAGGTCGTGCAGGTGCGTGCCGCGTCCGTTGTCGATCTCCAGCGCGTCGACGTTCTGGATCGACACGACGCGATCGCCCTCGGGAATGGGCAGCGCCTTGCTGGTGACAGTGTCTACCGCGGCGAAGGCGAGCGCCCCGATCGTCACCGCCACCGACATCCCGAGGACGCCAACCAGCGTCAACCCCGGAGTCCTGGCGAGCATGCGAAGACCGAGCTTGAAGTCGAGCGACAGGCCGCCGAGCCACGCCGTGCCGCGCCCGTCGCGCAGTGCCTCGCGGTGCTGCTCGACGCCGCCGAAAAGGACGAGTGCCTGACGACGCGCCTCACCGGGCTCGAGTTCCTGCTCGCGCACCAGTCGCTCGGTCTCCATCTCGATATGGAACCGGAACTCGCGCTCCATGCGCGACTCGGCGGAGGGACGCCCGAAGAGCAGCCGCAGTCGCGCCGCGGCGCCGTGGGCCCAGCTCACGATTCGGCGGCCTGCAGCACAGCCTCCAGTCCGACCGCGAAGCGCCGCCAGCTCTCGAGTTCATCCCGCAGCGACCGGCGCCCGCTGGCGGTCAGGCGATAGTAGCGCGCCTGGCGATTGTTGTCGGTCGTTCCCCAGTCGCTCGTGATCAGCCCCTCCTTCTCCAGTCGCTGGAGGGCGGGGTAGAGCGAGCCCTGGTTCACGTCCAGCACACCCTCTGAAAGTTGCTGAATGCGACGGCTGATCCCCCACCCATGCATCGGCGCGAGGGAGAGGGTCTTGAGGACCAGCAGGTCGAGCGACCCGCGGAGGGTGTCGGGTTGGGGACGTGAGGCCATCGAGGCGTTTTTTAGCTGTCTACAGGACCATAGGAGCTGGCCCTGTAGTTGTCAACAGGAACAAAACGAACCGGCGGCGACCGAAAACCGAGGTTCCGTCGGCTCGCCCGCTCGTGTCAGCGCTGCCTCTCCAGGTGAGCGATACATGTCGCGCCTGTTTCCCACCCTCACTACCGTCACGACGAGTTCCGCGTCGATGATCTCATAGAGGATGCGATAGTCACCCTGCCGGAGGGCGGGTACTTGTCGTCACCGCTCAGTTTCTCACGGCCAGGGGGCCGTGGCTCTGTCGCAAGGGTCTCAATCCCGGCGATGACACGTCGACGGGCCTTGGCGGGCAATTCACGACAACAGACGCCGGCGTAGCGATCGGGTGTCGGGCTGGACGCGAGGGATCACGGTGGCGTTCATTAGTTGCCTGCAGGACGATCGGCCGCGGTCCTATGGCTGTCAACAGAAGCCCGTGACGCGAGCGTGGGCATGATCAGCGGACGTTGGGGAAAGCCATCGGAAGTGCTGCTCGACCTTGTGGTCGACGCCGACGACGGATCGGTGCGGGGAATCGCAAACCCGGGCAGACAGGAAGCGCCGATTCACCACGGGCACTTCGACGCCCGCTCAGGCGCGGTCACCCTGGAGGGTGAGTACGTCACGCCCGACGGAACCAGGATTGCGTTCCGGATCGAGGGCCGGCTCGATGGCCGCACGCTTCGGCTGGCGTACCAGCACGGCGACATGCGCGGCACGACCGATGTCGTTCGTGTGGAGGACTACAAGGCGCCCGAACCCACAATCATGGACTGGCTGAAGCCGCGCATCGCCGACCTGCAGCGCTGGGTCAACGCACGGACCCGCCCAACTGGCGAGGACAATGCACGGACGCTTCGTGAGCGCGGTGAGTCGCTGGAAACCATCATCTTTCGCGACGCGGCCGCGGCCGACATTTCCGCGCTGGCCGAGCTCCACGTAACGACGTGGAACGCCACCTACAACACCACGCGTGGGCCGACCGTTGAGATACGCACCTGGCAATGGAACAAGGTGTTCGCCACGGAGAATCGGCGCGATTTCGTCCTCGTGCTGGAGGACCGGACCGGGAGATTGATCGGCTTTACCTGGGGCAAGCCGAGCGAGGGTGAGTTCGAGGGGCAGTTGAGCAAGATCTACCTGCGCTGGGAGTACCACGGCCTGGGATTGGGAAGGCGAATGATGGCGGAGACGGCGCGCCGGTTCCTCGAACGGGGAATCCACTCCTTCATCCTCTTCGCTGAACTCAGCAACCCCACGCTTGGCTTCTACGATCGCATGGGAGGCGAGCGGTTGCTCAACGATCGCGGCCAGTTCGACGGCGCGTATGGCTGGCGTGACGCCAGTGCGCTCCTCCCCCAGGCAGGGCGCTGAGGCCAGTCCTGCTTCTGGGATTCGTGGTAAAGGCAGGCCGAGCTCGCAGTCGCTGCCCCCGTTTCCCGATACGGAGAGATGTCAAAGATGCTAGCTTCAGCGGCCCAGCCCCGAGGAGAGGTTCTACGTGGACACAGACGCGATTTCTCGACTCGTCGTTGGACGCAGCGTGTCTCACCTCGACAGGAGTTCCAGCGGCGCGCTCGTCCTGCACTTCGCCGACGGAGCCCGGCTCACCGTCGACGCTCGTAACGACGATCTTGCGATCAGGTTTGTGCGCGAGGGCCGGAAAGGTGGCCAGGCAAAACCGAACCAACCCTCTGCGCGCCAGCGAGAGTACCTCCAGTTCATCGTTCGATACCTGGCAAGGTTCGGTATCTCGCCGGCTGAAGGGGACATCCAGCAGCATTTCATGGTCTCCGCTCCATCCGTCAATCAGATGATGAAGACCCTGGAGCGGCGCGGATTCATCGCGCGGGCGCGTGATTTCACCGGACAGGCGATTCCCCGATCGATTCGTGTCGTCGTCGATGTAGAGTAGGTCACCGCGACCTGTCCTCCCCGACCGCGAACGGGTATTGTCGTTAGGCGGCTGGCGAAACTGCGCCTCCAGGTGTTGAACTGAACAGGCGAGCGAACTGAGCTCACATGCGCATTCGGTGGCAGTTTACCCGCAAGGATGCTCGCACCAAGTTCGGGTATCAAAACTCTGTATCAAAACTCTCTAATTGGTCAAAGACCCGGCGGGAGCAAGGGGGTGCGGACGAACTCCCCCGAATGATGCGTCGTCTCGCTTCGTTAATCCGGGAGGGGACGCCGGACGCGATCAAGACTGCGCTGAGTAGCGCCGGGGCACTCTCCGGCCACCGAGTGTGCCTTGCGCGGGACTTCGAGGATTAGACACCAGCGGGGGATGCTAACGCGAAGACGGACGACACCAACAGGGTGGAGCCGTCCGAAGCCGTCCGCTCGCAGGGCTGTTTCAGTTGCGCGAGGAGCTGGCCGCAAGACCGTGTTCGTCATCCTCTCTGGCGCAAGGCGGCCCACGCGACCTTGCGATAGCCGTATCGCTGATCCAGCCGACCGAGACCCCGCCCCGCACGGTCCGCGTTCTCCTTGACAGCTTAGGCGAGCCGGCACATCTTTCTCCTAAGGAACATAGGAGACTCCATTGCCAGACTCCGCGGAAATCCTCCCCGGCACCCTCGACGTCCTCATCCTCAAGGCCGTCTCGCTCGGCAGGCTGCACGGCTACGGCGTGCTGCTCCGCATCGAACAGATCTCCGGCGGTGCCCTCCAGATCCAGCAAGGCGCACTCTACCCCGCGCTCTACCGCCTCGAACACCAGGGCCTGATCGACAGCGAGTGGGGAACCTCGGACAACAATAGAAAGGCCAAGTTCTACCGACTCACCGCCGCCGGCCGCAAACGGCTGGGCGAAGAAACGGCCAGTTGGAACCGCCTCGTCCAGGCCATCGCCCGCTCCCTGGCCGCGACGCCGCAGTCGATCTGATGCTTTCCGGACTGGTCGCCCGGGCACGCTCTCTATGGAAGGGCGTCGCGCGCCCCCAAAGCATCGACGCCGAGATGCAGGCGGAGTTCGCGCTGCACATCGAGCTACGGACCAAAGACCTGATCCGCTCGGGCCTCGCGCCTGACGAGGCGGCCCGCATCGCCCGCGTCGAATTCGGCAAGACCGACCACCGCCGGCAGGACGCCCGCCGCGCCCGCGGACTCGGCCCGCTCGATGGACTGCGCTTTTCCTGGATCGACCTGAAGCTCGGGGCACGGATGCTGGTCAAGTACCCGGGCCTCACCATCGTCGGCGGGCTGGGGAT
Source organism: Gemmatimonadaceae bacterium (assembly GCA_036393555.1). GTDB lineage: Bacteria > Gemmatimonadota > Gemmatimonadetes > Gemmatimonadales > Gemmatimonadaceae > JABWBJ01. The sequence goes on along the minus strand of DASWGU010000030.1, from coordinate 20,484 downwards.
GGCGGTCGCCATCGCCGTCAGTACGAGCTTCTTCGCGGCCGCGAGCGCGCTCTACTCGGGACTCCCGCTCGACGAGGGCGACCGGATCGTCTCGATCGACTACTTCGACCCGCGGTGGAACGACGAGGAACGGCGCATCATCCACGACTTCGAGGCGTGGCGCGGTGAACTGAAATCGGTCACCGACCTCGGCGCCCGGCGGACGGTCCAGCGCAACCTCATCACCGGCGACGGACGCGCCGAGCCGGTAAGCATCGCCGAGATGAGCGCGTCGGGGTTCCGCGTGGCGCGCGTGCCGGCGATGCTCGGCAGGCACCTCCTCGAGTCCGACGAGCGCGAGGGCGCACCACCGGTGGTCGTGATCGGGCACGACGCCTGGCGGGCTCGCTTCGGATCGGACTCCGGCATCGTCGGCCGCGAAGTGCGACTCGGCGGCACGACGCACACGGTTCTCGGCGTGATGCCGGCGGGCTTCGGCTTTCCGATCGCCAACCAGTACTGGGCGCCGCTGCGACTCGACGCATCCGACTACGAGCGCCGCAAGGGACCGGCGATTCATGTCTTCGGGCGCCTGGCCGCTGGTGCCACGATGGCCCAGGCGAAGGCCGAACTGGCCACGTACACCCAGCGCGTGGCGGCCGATCACCCGCGCACGCACGCAGAAATCCGCGCGCGCGTGATGCCGTACCAGGACGCGTTCAATGGGAGCGATGAGGTTGAGGTCTTGCAGCTCCTCGGTTTCATGCAACTCCTGATCATCCTGCTGGTCGGCATCGTCTGCACGAACGTCGCGACCCTGGTCTACGCGCGCACGGCGGCACGGCACAGCGAGATCGGCGTGCGCAGCGCCCTCGGCGCGAGCCGGCCGCGGATCGTCGCACACCTGTTCGCCGAAGGGCTGGTGCTGTCGACGCTGGCGACGGCGGTAGGCCTCGGGATTGCGGGGCTGACGCTCGACCGGTTCAACGCCGTCCTCGTGAGCACGAACGCGCCGCTGACTTTCTGGATGTCGTTGCGGTTGACCCCGAGCGCCGTGCTGTATGCGTTTGCGCTCGCGGGGCTCGCGGCGGTGATCGTGGGCGTGGTCCCGGCGCTCAAGGCTACGGGCAAGCGCGTCAACGCCAGCCTCCAGCGACTCTCGTCAGGCGCGACCGGGCTGCAACTTGGCGGCACCTGGACGGCGCTCGTTGTGGCGCAGGCCGCCTTCGCGGTGGCGGTGATTCCTCTCGCGGTGCACACGACGCGGGTCTTCATCGGCTATGGCACCGCGAAGCCCGGATTCGGGTCGGCCGAGTTCCTGGCGTTTCGATTGAGGATGGATCGCGATGTGCCGACCAGCGCAGGCGCCGCGAGCTTCGACCGCGACTTCACCGCGCGATACCGTGCGCGCGAGCGCGAGCTGGTGCAGCGGCTCGAATCGGAGCCGGAGATCAGGCACCTGATCCACCTCGCGGGTATCCAGGGCAAGGCACCGCGTGCGAACGTCGAGGTTGAAGGGGCGCTCCCGTCCGTCATCGGGACCTCCAGGGTCGACGTTGGGTTCTTCGATGCGCTCGACATCCCGGTCGTCTCGGGGCGTGGATTCACGACAACAGATGCGGGCATCGCGATTGGCGGGGAGTGGCGCGATGGCGATGGCGACGGGTTCGTGGAGTATCGCGCCGGCGACTCGCTCTCGACGTCGACGGCTGTGATAGTCAACCGGAGCTTCGTGCGCGAGGTGCTCGGCGGCGCCAACGCGCTCGGACGGCGGCTGCGGTACCAGGGCAGAATGGACGACGGGCAGAGCGCCGTACAGATGAAGTGGTACGAGATTGTGGGAGTCGTGAACGACTTCCCGGCGACACCGATGGAGCCGGACGCGCCGAGGGCGATGGTCTACCACCCGATCGCCGATGGGGAACTCACGGACGTGATGGCGATCCGGCTGAGCGGTGTGGCGCCATCGCAGTTCGGCGAGCGATTGCGGGCGATCACGGCAACCGTGGATCCGAACCTGCGCGTGCACGACATCCGGCCGTTCGATGTCGCGCTGCGCGAAGAGCATCGCGCAATGCGCATGACCGCGCTCGGGATCGGCATCGTGACGGCGAGCGTTCTGTTGCTCTCGGCGGCCGGGATCTATGCGCTGATGTCGTTCACGGTTGAACGCAGACGACGGGAGATTGGCATCCGCATGGCGCTGGGTGCCGATCGGGCGCGCGTGGTGCGGGGCATTTTTGCCCGTGCGCTCGGCCAGCTCGCGATCGGCGTGGGCATCGGCATCGTCCTCGCGCCGGTGTTCCTGAGGCTCGACGGCCCGATCACCGCTGCGAAGGTGGTCACGATGTTCGCTGTGTCGGGTGTGATGCTGCTCGTCGGGCTGCTCGCGTCGGTTGGACCGACGAGGCGGAGCCTGAGGATTCAGCCGACCGAGGCGCTGAAGGAGGGGTAGCAGGCGGGGTTGCCGCTTCCAGTTGGCTGCCACGGCCGCATTGATCGCCGAGCTTCCCGGCAGCAACGCATGGGTCGGGTGCGGCCCACCGTTGTCCGCGAGCGTCAGGGTCACGCCGGCGGCGGTATTGTCCCGCGGGTCTCAACCTCGGACCTCCCGGTAGCTGTGGCTCTTGTAGCGGTGTTGCTCGCTGCCGCTTGGCCTTTCGGAGGGCCCGCCGGGGCCAGAACTGGCAAGGACGGCAGCCGAGCGTCACTGATCTGAGACAGAACACGGGACGAGCGAACGCCTCTCGGCCTGGCCCGTCAGGTAGCTGCCAGTATTGGCCCTGCCAAAACAGGACCGCTCATGGGGGCTCCCGTCCCTCAGGTGCGTGCTTGACGCCTGACTCGACGCCGCGGAACAGCGTCTCGACGCGCTGCGGGACAAGGCAGCGCGAGGAGCCCGACCGACACGCCGTGTCGACCGGGCAAAACGGACGGCTGCCATTCAGCGCGGTCCTCGCTGAGGAACGGCATACAGACCGCGCTTTGTGCGAGACTGCATATCATTACTACGGTTCATGGCCTCTCCTGGGGGAGCCCGAATGGCGAAGACGCGGCGCGCGATGCGGCGGAAAAACATGCTCATGGATCAGCGGAAGCTCGACGCCGCCAAGGCGGCCCTTGGTGCGCCTTCCGAGACCGCGACCGTCGATGCGGCCCTGGATCACGGTCGGGCGCTTGGCATTGTAACCTCGCGGAGGCCCGCGAGTAACTTGAAGGCACTGAGCCGGCGAACAATCCGTGTCAGGGACGCTGCAGTGCCCGCAACTCGACCTTCCGGAACTCGATCGGGTGCCCCTCGCTCTGGAGCGCAATGTAGCCCGACGTGAGCGGACGACCATCGACCTTCTGTGCCGGATCGTGACCCGCCACATTGCCGCCGCCGATGCGCGTTGACGTGTACGTGAGCACCGTATCGCCGTTCACGATGTGCCTGATCGCCGAGTCGCCATGGACGATCGCCTCGACGCGCACCCACTGGTCGCCATCGTAGGTCCTCGACGTCGAGTTGACGCAATGGCTGCCAATCTGCTGCCCGTTCATGCTCACCTCGGTCCCGGGTGAGCACAGGTTGGCCGTGGGGCGAGGCCGGCCGTCGCCCAGACCACCCAGGAGCTGCAGCTCGATCGAGATCGGGAAGTCCTGGTCCTTCAGCATCGTCCGCGGGTCCTGCGCATGCAGCATCGCGCCGCTGTTCCGCCGTGCCCATCCCGGCGTGTCCGCCAGCCAGTCACCGACGAACCGGTACTCCAGCACGAGGTGGTAGTTCGAGAACGGCTGCCGGTAGAATAGGTGGCCGAATTGTCCCGAGAACCGGTCATAGCCGTCATAGCTCACCTTCAGCACCCCGTCGTCCACGCGGAACGTGTTGGTGTAGTTGTCGCCGAGTTCGTGCCCGGCGATCTTCACGACCCAGTCCGAGAGGTCGCGGCCGTTGAAGAGCTGGATCCACTGGCTGTCGGGCTGCTGGGCCACCACGTCTCGCGTCAGCGTGGCCGGGGCCAATCCGATGGAGGCGACCATGACAACAGCCGAGGTCAGTCTGGACAGGGTGGCGGGCATGCGGGGGAATATGCACGACGCCGGTTGTTTTGCGACCGGGGCCCTCCCTCGCCGATGACATGGGGGCATCTTCTGGACCTGCGGTCGCGGCGGATAACTTGGCAGGCATTGCCCGGTGTTTGATGGCTCCTCCATGCCAGATGGCGCGCCGCCGATCCGGACCGACACCGCCACCAATGCCATTGACCCATACACAGTCGAGCCGTCGTGGACTTCCGGTTTGTCAGCAAGGCTCCCTGCTTCGCGGCGTCTGGCGTCTGGCCGCGATCCTCAGTGTCCTGGGGACGCGCGAGGGTCGGGCGCAGTCAACACGGGTCCAGGGCCCGCCTCCACCGGCGGCGCCGCACGTCATTACCCGGAGCGCCTCGGGTCAGGCGACAGTTCGCGCCATCCGGCTCGACGAGCCGCTCACCGTGGACGGCGTGCTCGACGAAGCCGTGTACGAACGCGAGCAACCGTTCGGAGGACTGATCCAGGTTGCGCCCAGCTACGGCGAGCCCATGACCGAGCGCAGCGACGTCTGGGTCACCTACGACGACCGGCACATCTACATCACCTGCCGCTGCTGGGACTCGGCGCCGCCTGGCGAGTGGGTCGTGAACGAACTCCGGCGCGACACGAACGGCCTGCGCCAGAACGATCATATCGGCGTCATGCTCGACACGTTCTACGACCGGCGCAGCGGGTTCGCCTTCTACACGAACCCGCTCGGCGCGCGGGCGGACTACTCCGTCGTGGACGAGGGCGGACCGAACTCCGACTGGAATCCCGTGTGGACGTCGAAGACCGACCGGTTCGACGGCGGCTGGACCGTGGAGATGGCCATTCCCTTCAAGTCGCTCCGGTATCGCGCCGGCGCTGACCAAGTCTGGGGCATCCAGCTACGCCGGTCCGTGCGGCGCAAGAACGAATGGGCGTACCTCACGCCGGTGCCGCAAAGCCTGGCCGGACCGCAGGCGCTGAACCGCGTCTCCGCCGCCGGTACCCTCATCGGCCTCGATCTTCCGGAAGCCGGCCGGAACATCGAACTCAAGCCGTATGCGGTGTCGCGAATGACAACGGATCGGGTGCGGATTCCGCCTGTCACGAACGAACTGGGTGGCGACATCGGCGGCGACGCGCGGTACGCCATCACCCCGAACCTCACCGCTGACTTCACCTTCAACACCGACTTTGCGCAGGTCGAGGTCGACGAGCAGCAGGTCAACCTCACCCGCTTCAGCCTCTTCTTCCCGGAGAAGCGCGACTTCTTCCTCGAGGGGCGCGGGATCTTCGACTTCGGCCGCGGGGGTACGGGAGTGACCGGCAACTTCGGTCCATCGGACACGCCCTACCTGTTCTACTCGCGTCGCATCGGCCTGAATGACGGCCGGATCGTTCCCATCACGGCCGGTGGCCGCCTGACGGGCAAGCTCGGGCCGTACGCGATCGGGCTGGTGAACATCCAGACCGGGAGCGAGTCCGTGTCGCAGACCGAGGCGACCAACTTTACCGTGGTGCGACTCAAGCGGGACGTGTTCAGCCGGAGCGCCATCGGCGTCATGGCCACCAACCGGTCCGAAAACGCGTCCGGCACCGGCTCGAACCAGGCGTACGGCATCGATGGCGCGTTCCTGCTGACGCAGGATCTGAGCCTCGGCGCGTATTGGGCCCGGACCGCAACCACGGGCCTCAGCGGCGATGACCAGAGCTACCAGGGGCGCGTCGACTGGAACACCGACCGCTACGGGGCCCGCGCCGAGCAGCTGAAAGTCGGAGCGGACTTCCAGCCCGGGATCGGCTTTACGCGGCGTACTGACTTCAGTCGTTCGTTCGCGTCCCTGCGTTTCAGTCCCCGGCCCGCCGGTATCAGGAGTGTCAGGAAGTTCACCTTGACCGGATCGGGCGAGTACGTCGAGAATGGGGTTGGACTGATCGAATCGCGCATCTGGAACGGGAGGTTCGCCACGGAGTTCGAGAGCAGCGACCAGTTCTCGCTCAACGTCACGCGTGATTACGAGCTGCTGCACGAGCCGTTCACGCCCGCGGGTTCGCCGAGCGCGATCGCGCCCGGCGGCTACACCTTCAGCGACGTCACGGCGGCATACTCATTCGGCGCGCAACGACGCATCTCAGGGACTCTCACGGTCCAGGCGGGCGAGTTTTACAACGGGACCATCCGCAGCGTGACCGTCGGGTCGGGTCCGATGTCACCGGGTCGCATCTCGATCCTCACGCAGCTGTCGGTGGAACCGACGGTGACCATCTCGCGGATCGAACTGCCCGACGCCGTGTTCACGACGAGGCTCGCGCGAGCGCGGCTGGACTACGGCTTCTCGCCGCTGATGTTCGCCAGTGCCCTGCTGCAGTACAACTCCGCGGACCGGACGCTGAGCAGCAACCTGCGATTCCGCTGGGAGTACGCTCCCGGCAGCGAGCTGTTCCTGGTATACACGGATGAACGGGATACGACCGGGGATCGCTTTGCCGCTCCGATGCTCGTTCGCGGTCTCCGGAACCGGGCGTTCGTGGTCAAGATCAATCGACTCTTGCGATTCTGAGCGGTCGGCGTAGCCGAGTCGAACGGCGCCGGTGCGGAAAAGCGAATCGCGACCCCATGGCCGAGCAGGCCCGCGAGCCGGTCGCCATGTGTCCGCTCACGGCTCGGCGGTCATTGGATCGATGGCGTCGAGGAAGGGGAAGCGGTGGAAGTCAGTGTCGCGGGTGCATATCCGTCGGATGCCGTGCTCGCGCATAAGGCTCGCGGTCTCCACGTCGTGCCAGAGATTGCCGGCGAGGCCAGGAATCTCCTCCACGAGCTGCCTGAGCACGTCGCGGTGGCGGTCGGTCTGGACGAGCATCCCGAGTCCCGGCGCTGCTGCGACGGCCTCGAGGAACTCGTTGGCCGCGCGACCGGTCCACGGACGGCGCAGCACACGCGGATGCGTCACCACCCGGAGAAACTCATAGCAGATCCCCCACGTCAGGAACCACGCCGCGCTGCCCTCGCGCCACTGCTCCAGGAGGGCACGACAGCGCTCGTGTTCCGGGGCACTCGTGTCAGCGGCGTACACCAGCACGTTGGTGTCCACCACGAACACTATCGGCCCTCCATCGCCCGATAGAGCGCCTCGCGGTCGGCCACGTCGACCAGGGCGCCGCCGCCATCGAAGGAAGGAAGCGGCGGAAGCGGTTCCCGGTCACGGCGCGCGCGCAGCAGGTTCCGGAGCGCGGTTTCCACAAGTTCGGACATGGTGCGACCAGTCCTGGCCGCTTCGCGCTTGAGCCGGACCATCACGGAGTCGTCAATATTGAGCGTTGTCTTCATATGGATAACCATATGTTGGATATGGCTATATGTCAAACAGTCGGATCGCGCCGGAGCCGGCCCCGGGGCTGCCACGCGCCGGTCTCGTCGGACGCGAGCCATTGCCGAGGCTGAGCCCCGTGGGGTTTCCGGTTCTGCAGGAGGATCCTCGGCTCCGCACAGGTTACACTACACTGCGCAAAAAGACGTGAACGCGCAGTGGATCACGCGGGCAGATCCGTGCCTGCACCATCTGTCCGGGCGCGTTCCCCGAGCCAGCAGCCGTCCTGCCATGATCACCATCCATCCTGCTCATCTCGAAGGCCACGGCATACGCCTCGAGCCGATGGTTCCCGGGCATCGTGACGCCCTGGCTGCGGCGGCTTCGGACGGTAGGCTGTGGGAACTCTGGTTCACGTCGGTGCCCGGTCCTGACGAGATCGAGTCGTACATCGTGAACGCGCTCGAGGGACAGCGACTGGGCCACATGCTGCCCTGGATCGTGCGCGAGCTGGACGGGGGAACGATCGTCGGCAGCACGCGCTTCCATGACGTCGTGCCGGCGATCGACCGCGTGGAGATCGGTTACACCTGGTACGCGAGGCGATTCCAGCGGACGCACGTGAACACGGCGTGCAAGCTGCTGCTCCTTTCGCACGCGTTCGACACCGTGGGGTGCCGTGTGGTGGGATTGCGAACGGACAACTTCAACTTCGCGTCCCAGCGGGCCATCGAGGGACTGGGAGCGAAGCGGGACGGCGTGCTGCGACACCATCAGGCACGCCGCGACGGAACGGTGCGTGACTCGGTGATGTTCAGCGTGCTCGCGCCGGAGTGGCCGGACGTGCGCCGACACCTCGAGCTGCGACTCGCCCGCCACCACGCCGGGTAGCCCTCGCGCCCGACTCCGCTTGCCGCGGTTCGAGCGACGCCGTACCGTTTTCGGACCTCCACGATTTCCGCACGAGCAACCGGAGCTGAAACCCATGTCGCTTTCCCGTCGTGACTTCCTTGCCTCGTCCGCGGCGGCCGCGGTCCTTGGCACGCTCGGCCGTCCATCGATCGCCCAGGCGTGGCAAGGGCAACAGGCGCACCCGGTGTTCACGCCCCTCCGTCGCAACGCGGGCTTCTTCACCATGCGCGGCGGCACCATCGGCTGGCTGGTGAATCCCGGCGCGGTCATCTGCGTCGACAGCCAGTTCCCCACCGAGGCGACCGCGTGCCTGAATGGACTGAATGAGCGTTCCGGCGGTCGCGGAGTGGACTTTCTGATGAATACGCATCACCACGGTGATCACACGGGCGGCAACGTGTCATTTCGTGGTGCGGCGAAGAAAATCGTGGCCCACGCCCGGGCGAACGACCACATGCGGCAGCCGCCGGGGGGCCAGTCGCCGGCCGATCAGCGCTTCCCCGACACGACGTTCACGGAGAGTTGGTCCGCCGACGTCGGCGACGAGCGTGTGTCGGCGCGCTACCATGGCCGCGCGCACACCAGCGGTGACGCGGTCATCACCTTCGAGCGCGCGAACGTGGTGCACATGGGCGATCTGATGTTCCACCAGCGCCATCCCGTGGTTGACCGCGCCGCGGGCGCCACATTGCGCGGCTGGATGACGGTTCTCGAACGGACGATGCGCGACCATGCGAACGACACCGTGTACATCTTCGGGCATGCGGGCGCCGGGCTCCCGGTAACCGGGAGCCACACGGACCTGGCGAACTTCCGCGACTATATCGGCGCGGTGCTCGCGTTCGTGGAGACGCACACGAAGGCCGGCAGATCGCGCGACGATGTGATGACGATGCGCGATCCGCTGAAGGGCTTCGAGGCATACGGGCGCTTCGGCAATGCCGGTCCGCGCGAGATTCTGACTTGCGCGTACGAGGAGGTGACAGCGGGAACGTAGAGCCTGCGGCGCGGCCGGGCATGCGGCCCCGTCCCCCTGGTTCCACCCCCTATACGCGCTTCGTCTTCCACCTCCCGCGCCGGAAGATCACCGCGCTGACCAGCGCTAGGGACACGTACGCCAGCATGATCGCCGCGAAGGCGCCAGCCCAGCCCAGGCTGGTCCGGTTCGCGAACACCCACGCCAGCGGAATCTCGAACAGCCAGAAGACCACCAGGTTGATCCATGTCGGCGTCCAGGTGTCGCCCGCGCCGTTGAAGGACTGGGTGATCGTCATGCCGAAGGCATACAGCGGAAAGCCCAGCGCGATGATGCGCAGGCCCAGTGTCGCGACGTGCGCCACCTCCGGCTCGGTGGTGAAGAGAGACACGATGCCCGGCGCGAACGCCACGAACAGCACGCCTAGCGTCCCCAGGAACGCCAGGTTGTAGCGCGACGCAGTCCAGACCGACCGCTCCGCGCGCGCCGGATCCCCGGCCCCGAGTGACTGGCCGACCATCGTCGCCGCCGCATTGCTCAGCCCGAAGGCCGGCAGGATGGCGAAGATCACGATGCGGATGGCGATGCCGTACCCGGCCACGGCGACACTGCCGAACGTAGCCAGGATGCGGACCAGCCCGATCCACGCCGTCGTCCCGATGAGAATCTGGAACGTGCCGGTGGAGCAGAGCCTGACGAGGCGCCACATGGCGCCGGCGTGCACCTGCAGGTGCTCGCGATGCACCGCGATGTGACCCGCTCCCTTCCAGAGCTGCGACGCCGCGAAGAGCACGCCGGTCCCGCGCCCGATGGTGGTGGCCACGGCCGCGCCGGTCACGCCCAGCTCCGGAAACGGTCCCACGCCGAAGATCAGCAGCGGATCGAGCACGATGTTGATGGCGTTGGACAACCAGAGGACGCGCATCGCCACCGCCGCGTCCCCCGCACCGCGCAGCGCCGCGTTGATCACGAACAGCAGGAACACGCTGGCACTTCCGGCCAGCATGACCCGGGCGTAGCCCGTCCCCGCGGACAGGACGTCCGAACCGGCCCCCATGAGCCGCAACAGGTCGGGCGCGAAGATGCCGCCCGCCACGCCTAACGCCGCTGACACCAGGATGCCCAGCGTGACGGCCTGCACCGCTGCGTCCGCGGCGCCGGCGGCGTTCTTCTCCCCCACGCGCCGCGCCACCGTGGCGGTCGTCCCGATCGCCAGGCCGAACGCCAGCGTGTAGACGATCGCCATCATGGACTCCGTCAGCGCCACCGTCGCCACCGCGGACGCGCCGAGTCGGGCAACCCAGAACACGTCCGTTATGGCGAAGACGGACTCCATGATCATCTCGAGAACCATGGGCACGGCGAGCAGGAAGATCGCGCGCCCGATGGGCCCCCGGGTGTAGTCGTGCCGAGTTCCCCTGGCGGCGAGCCTGAGGTCGGCCCACAAGCGGCTCAGCCGCGTGCCGCTGGGAACGTAGACCGTCTCGCCCGCCGGACCGTTGGCGGGAACGGCGCCCGGCGCCGCGGGGCGATCCGGGAGGGTGATGGTGGGTGCCGTGGCGGCTGCCTCCGGCACCCCGGGACTGAGACCGTTTTCGGTCTTGTCGGCTGCAGGTTGCACGATCCGGTCCTCGAAAAAAAGAAGTCGCCCCACCTGGCCTGTTGGTCATCGGCGCAGGTGGGGCGAAGTTCGAATCCGCGATCGTGCGGATGCCTTACTCTCGCAAGCCTGCTCCGGAAGAGGTTGTATCGACCGGCATCAGCGGTGTCGCCGTCCACACGGCGAACGCCGGCGCCCGGCGGACCCGGACGACGGTGCTGACGGTGACGGTGAGGGTGCTGATGATCACGGACGGTTCCTGAGCAGGTCTCCGCGCGGCGGGCGCCGGACGCGGTTGAGCAGAATAACGGCGACGGACGATCCGGTCAAGGCAGAGCGGAACAAACGTCCGACTACCCGGAGAGCGCTACCGCTCGACGCGTTGGAGCTGGGTCAACCGTTCCCTCGCCTTCCGCACGAGCGGCTGCAGGTCCGGGTCGGCATCTTTCCAGAGGTCGATAAACGCCGAGTAGTGCGACATGGCCTTGTCGCGGTCGCCCCTGGCGTCGTACAGCTCTGCCAGCCGCTTGTGGGATCCGGCGCGCGACCGTCCGTCCTCGATGACACGACCGATCGGATGTGCCGGTTCGGTGAGATAGCGCTCGAAGAACGCGATGGCGGAGTCGGCCTGTCCCGCAAGATCGTAGGCGCGGGCGATGTCCGGGTAGGCGCACGTCGCGCAGTCGCCCTCGTCGGCAGCGCGGAACTCGCTCACAGCCTCGTCGTGGCGCTGCTCCGCCAGCGCGATCTGGCCGAGCATCTGGTGGCGCGTCCTGTCGTCCGTCATGAGTTCGGCGTCCGATCGACGACGCTCGAAATCAGCCAGCATCGCCCGCGCCTTCACCGGTTCGCCCACCAGGGCATAGAGGTAAACGAGACGGTCGTAGGGACGTTCTATGGGTTGGAGGGAGTCAAGCGGATGGCTGACGAGCGCCTGGTCGAGCGTGCGGCGCGCTGATTCACGGTTCCCACGAAACCAGGCGTCCATTTCGGCCTTGTCGAGCTCCTTGTGGAGCCGCGAGACAGTCGTGCCCAGCGCGAACGCAGCATCGTTGCTGCTGTCGAACCAGCGCAGTCCCTCAGCCAGACGCCCCTGTGCCTGAGCGTACATGCCCAACCAGAAGTCGGTGTTCTGTCGCACGGCCGGCTCGTTCAGGCGTGCCCGCCGGAGGCTATCGATGACCTGGCCGGCGGCTGCGAAGTCGCCCTGCGACGCATCCAGGATCGCCCTCACGAACGCCGCGCTGGGATTGCGGGGCAGCGCGGCCCCGAACGCCGCCGCGGTCTGGCGGGCCTCATCGAGCTTGCCTTGCGCGACCTGGTTCCAGAACGCGTTGTTGTAGAACACCGCGGCGGACTGCTGCGCGATTGCCCGTTTGGCCAGTTCTTCTGCTCGCGCGTATTCGCGCCGATAGCTGACTTGAACCGCAAGATTATTGAGCGCCGCGACGTTCACCGGATCGATCTCCAGGAGCGACTCGTACGCCGAAATGATCCGTGCCCGGTCGGGCTTCGGACCATACTGGTAGTATCCTGCGATCGTGAGATACCGCTCGGTCTCGCTCAGTCGCTCCCTGTGGTCATACGCCTTCTGGATCGTCGCCGTAACGAGGGGCCTCGGGTAGAAGCGATTGCCCAGTTCGACAGCCAGCTTGCGGTAGGCCATGGCAAAGCCGGTGTCGAGCGCGACCGCCTCCTCGAGCAACCCGCGCCCGCGGTCCCAGTCGCCATCCTCTTCCAGCGCTCGCACAGCAGCCACGTATTTCTGCAGTGCCTGCAACGATGGAGTCGTCACCCGCTCGAGCGAGCGCGCGTTCTGTATCGTCCGCAGTGACTCGCCGGTCTTCTCGCGCAGTTTCTTCGACAGGCGGCTGATGGCCGGAATGATGTCGGCCGCGCTTTCCGCCGTCTCGCGGAACGATGCCAGTTCCTCGGTCGTCTGCGCGGCGATCAGTCGGGCCGATAACACGTAGGCGCCGCCGAGCGTCACCACCTCGCCGGCGACGACCGCCTTGATCCCTTCACGCGACGCGATCTCGCGGGCCAGCGCGAAATCCACCCGGCTTCCGACGGGGCGCTGCATGCGCTGCAACGCTTCGCGCACCGCGGTCACCGGCATGACACTCAGGCTCTGCGATTGCGCCAGGTCGGTGCGGAACGCCTCGGTCACCGTTGGTCCCATCAACGAGTCCGTCGCCGGGCCCTTGAACTCGGTCAGGATCACCCGGTCCCGCTCGGCCAGCTTCCCCGACGCAATCAGCGATCCCGCCGGGCCGATGCCTAACGCCCGCATCAGCATCCAGCCGCCCACCAGCACGACGAACGCGCCGACGGCCAGCGTCCCGCCCATCGCCGTGCGGCGCCAGCTCATGTGCGGCGCGGCCTTCACCGCGATCGTCGCCATCGTCCCCTGCGGCGCCGGAGACCCGCCCGGTGTCAACGTCGGCGTCGCCGTCAGGGCGCGGCGCGTGGCCTTCTGCACGAACGCGGTGAACAGGATCACGGGCAGGCCCAGCCCCATCACGACGAGCGCGCCCGGGAAGACCCAGTCGGGCAGGCCGATTCCGACGATGGCGGCGCGGGCGAGCACGGCGACGACGACAAACGCGGCGGCATAGAGCGCCAGCGCCTTCCGCAACATTCCCCTGCCGCCGAGCAGCACTGCCGGCATCGCCACCTGGCCGGTCCCGCTGCTCGTGACCGTGTCGAGAACCCGCACCACTTCGGCCGCGCTCTGGGGCCGGCCGTCGGGCTCCTTTTCCAGGCAGAGCATCACGAGATCGGCCAGCGCCTGAGGCGTGTCCAGCCTCACCTCATTGACCGGCACCGGTCTCTCAGCCATGTGTGCCGCGAACAGCTTGTGCGGCGTGAGTCCGGCGAACGGCGGATGGCCGGTCAACAGCTCGTAGGCCATGCAACCGAATGAGTAGAGATCGGCGCGGTGGTTCGTGGAGGGATCGCCGGCCGCCTGTTCAGGCGCCATGTAGATCGGCGTCCCCAGCGACGTGCCCATGGCAGTCAGCGTGGGCGACCCGGGCCCCTCGAAGCGCGCTGCGCTCAGCGCCTTCGCGATCCCGAAATCGGTGACCGTCGCGCTCCCGCCGGTGAGCAGAACATTGTCCGGCTTGATGTCGCGATGTACCACGCCATGCGCGTGGGCGTACGCCAGCGCGCGCGCGACTTCCCGCAGGATGTTGACCGTCTCCGTGATGGACAGCGATCCGTTGGCCAGCCGCGCCCGCACGCTGGATCCATCCACGAGGGGCATGGTGTAGAACGGCAGCCCCTCGAACTCCCCGGCGGACAACACCGGCACGATGTGGGGATGCTGGAGCCGTGCCGCGACCTGGATCTCGCGCTTGAACCGGTCGACGTTGACGCCTGCCGCCAGCTCGGGCGGCAGGACCTTCACGACGACCTTGCGGCCAAGCGACGTTTCGTCGGCGACAAAGACACGCGACATGCCGCCGCCGCCCAGTTCGCGCTCGATCGCATACGCGCTCCCGAGTGAAGCCTGCAGCCGTTCCCGGAGGTCACTCGCCAAGCGGATCGACTCCTGTCGTTAGCGACGCCAATCTATCGGCCAGAACCAGTCCCAGCCAGCGGAATGCGCGCTGGATGCCAGTCCAGGGGCGTTCAACCCGGATCTCGCATCTCATCAGTCGATCCGCACCTCGCGCTCGGCGACTCCCCCACGCGTGCTGGCGGCGCGGACCGTGAACGCGCGGTCGGCGGCGTTCGATCCCGCGCGGACGCGCAGCGTGACCACGCGCGACTCCCCGCCGGCCAGCCAGAACTCCGGCGCACGACCCACGAGCCGCGTGGAGCTGCCTGAGGCAGCACGCAGTGTGAGGTTGTCCGGTCGCACGATCTTCACGCGCTTCGCCATTTCCAGCGCGGTGGGAAGGCGCCCGCTGTTGCGCAACGTCACCCGGACCTCATGTGTCGCCGAATCGCGCGCTGCGCGCGCGGAGGCCACGGCCACGTTGGTGATCTCGACCTGGGGCAGCGACTGCGCCATGTAGAGGTTGAACATGGCCTGGTTGCGAGCCCACTTCTCCAGTACCTGCGGCGGACCGTTCTGGCTGAAGAATTTCGGATTGTACCCCCCGACCTCGACCTCGCCTAACGCCGGGTGTACCGTCTTTGTCCACTTCTGGTAGCACGTGCCGCCGAACTCTTCGTCGCAGTAGCGCAGCACCTCGTACTGGTCCACCCGGCCGTCGTTGTTGTAGTCCCGCTCGCGGCCACCGTTCCAGATCTCGTCGCCATACCAGACCGCGCCGAGGTGGAAGTAACCGAAGTCGGGGCCATGGCCGAAGAGCGGATTCGGTTGAGGCTCTTCACCCGTGACCGGGTTCGGTCCGCCGCGTGTCGCGTAGGTCCGATACACGTCTCCGGCCCACGGGTAGTTGGTGATGGAAAGACCGACCGAGTCGAAATGCTGGTAGAACTTCAGGTCCGATGGGAACATGCACTCGGTCTGCTCGCAGGTGGATGGCCCGCGCAGGTGCATCGGCACCGAGGTGTCCATGCTGTTCGCGACGCCGATGTTCGGATGCGTCAGCACCCAGAGCACCACGGCGCGCGTCTCCGGCTCGGACGTCGGGTACTCGCCGGCGCCGAACTGCGTCCAGCCGCGGCCGGTCGCTTCACGCTCGGGACGCCAGTTGGCGGGATAGTTCCGGTGGAGATCCAGTCCGCCGATGCCATCTTCGTTGTACCGGCCGTCGCCATCGTTGTCGACACCCTCGGAATACGTCACGTAGTCGCCGCGCCCCTGCCCCACGCCGCGCATCAGCCGGCCGGAGGGATCGGCGCTGTCCACCACCGCATTCCCGTTCCCCATGCCGACGAACTTGCGCATCTGCCGGACGTATCCGTCACCGTCGAGGTCCTCACCCGGGTCCTCGTCCAGCAGGCCATCGCCGTCGTTGTCCTGCGGACGCACCGAGCTGCGGTTGCTCTGCGCGGTAAGCCGGTACATGTCCGACCCGTCGGGGTTGTTCAGCGGCTTGATGTAGATCGCCTTGGTGTCGAGCAACGCCTTGATGGCCGGATCGGTCGCGTAGTTCGTCAGCAGATGCCACATCAGGTAGAACGCGCTCTCGGTGCTGGAGATTTCGCCCGAGTGGCGGCCGCCCTCGAAGAAAGCCGCCGGCTTGTCGGTGTGGGCGCCCGTCCCCTTGTTCGTGAGCGTCATCTGCCAGATGTCACGCCCGCCGAAGCTCTTCCCGACCGTGTACAGGTCGACGAGGTCGGGATACTCCTGCGCCCACTTGCGCATGAACTCCTCGATCTCCGCGGACGTGTGATAGTGCTTCCAGTCGATCTGCCCGGGGACGAGCGGCTTCACTTCCGGGTAGTTGGTGAGCGCGAATACGCTGGTACCGTGCCGCTCGCCAGGAACGACGAGGACATTCCGGTTGGGACCGGAACCGGCGCCGGGACCGCCAGCGCCGCCGCGGCCTCCCCCGCGCTGGGCCTCGAGCGCGGGCGACAGCATCAGAGTGGCGGCGAGTGGAATGACAACGGCGACTGATCGCATGAGACGCTCCGAAGCGGCAGGACCCCTCAAAATGCCGCCCGGCTCGCGTCCCGTCACCTCCGGGCGCCAATTGCAGCACGCTGCCGGAGCCATCCTCACCCCGCTCACCGTCGGGGCTTGCAGCGGGAAGCGGCGTGCATGATTGTTGAAGCCCCCCCCTTCAGCCACGGAGTCCCTCCAAATGACGCGCCACATCCTCCAGTGGGCGATTGCCCTGTCGCTTCCATTGGTATCGCTCCAGGCGCAGGATGCCACGCCCCCGACGGCGAAAATGGCCGGCAACTGGGACTTCAGCTTCACGGGACCCCAGGGCGCCATGACCTGGCGCGTGAACTTCACGCAGGCCGGTGACACGCTGACCGGCCAGGCCCAGTCGGACTTCGGCACGCTCCCGGTGAGCGAAGGGTGGGTCACGGGAAACGAGCTCTCCTTCGGTTTGACGCTCTCCTTCGAAGGCCAGAGCATCGTCGTCTACTTCAGCGGACTCGTCAAGGGCGACTCGGCCGAGGGGTCGATCGAGGTGCCCAATGCGGGGATTCCGGTGATCCCGTTCATTGCTGCGCGCGTGGTGGAGTCGAGCGGAAGCCCCATGGACCGCGCTCGGCGCATAGAGCACTGACGCACGGTAGACGCCGCGGCGCTCAGCCGTAGCGCCTGATCGCGCGCTCCTTCGCCTTCCGCGCTTCCTCCTCACGGTTCCGCGGCACACCCGTCGTGACAATCGAGTCCACCAGCCGGCGCGCCGAGGCCGTGACTTCCTCGACGGCGTGTTGGAATGCGGCCTCGTTGGCCCTTGACGGTTTCGTGGTGCCGCTCACCTTGCGCACGAACTGCAGCGCTGACGCGTGGATTTCGTCGTCCGTGGCGGGTGGTTCGAAATTGGCGAGGACTTTGATGTTCCGGCACATGAGGCAAACCGAGAGAGGAGAAAGTAGAAAGCAGGGTATGGAGTCGTCAGGCGGGGAGTCCGTACAGCCGCGCGGCGTTACCGCCGAGGATCATTGCCCGCTCGGCGGCCGGGATCTGCATCGCACCAATCGACTCCTTCATCTTTGACATGCTGCTGATGAGATGCGGATAGTCGCTTCCCGCGAGGAGCTGGCTGGCCCCCGCGAACTCCACGGCGAGGCGTAACGCCCTGGGATCGAAGTTGACGGTGTCGTAGAAGAACTTCTTCAGGTAACCGCTGGGGTGTCGATCGATGTTCACCCGGCACTCGGGATACGCCTCGAATCCGCGGTCCAGCCGTTCCGCCAGGTATGGGATCGCGCCGCCCAGGTGGCCGAGGATCCAGTTGATCCGGGGAAACCGGTGCGGGATGCCGGCGAAGACCAGACCTGCCGCCGCAAGGGTCGTGTCGAACATGAAGCCGACCAGCGGCATGAGCCAGTACTCCTGCATGGCTTCGACACCCGCCGGAAAGTTCGGATGGATGTGGACCACGCTGCCGGCTTCGTTGGCGCGCTCCCACAGCGCCGTGAACCGCTCGTCGTGCAGCGGAGTGCCGTTGACACTCGCGTAGACCATGACGCCGGGGAATCCCATGGACATCGCCCGGTCGAACTCCTTCACCGCGGCGGCGGGGTCGTTGAGCGGCAGGGTGGCGAGCGCGGTGAAGTGCCTGGCCCGACTCGCGCGGATCGTCGCCAGGGCATCGTTGACCAGGCTGGCGAGGTACGCGGACAGCGCCGGTTCTTCCATCGTGGTTCCCGGCGCCGTGAGCGTGATGGCCTGGACGTCAACGCCTGCCTCGGCTATTACCCGTTCGCGAAAGCCGATATCTCGATGGCCCGGGACGACGAAGTTCCTGTCGCCGGGAGAGACGAGCACGGGATTGCCCTCCGCGTCCTCTTCGACTGCGTAGCGGCTGGGTCCCTTGCGAACTGCCGCGATGAACTCGGGCGGATAGTAGTGGTTGTGGACGTCGACAATCATCGCGTGAGGTCAGGTGGCTGGTGGACCCGAAGTTTACCCGCTGCCCGCATCACCGGGAGGGGATGCGGCTGTCATACCTCTCGCCGTCACCGCAGCGCGGGCCTACCTTAGGGCGCCCGCTTCATGTGGCCGCCGGGAGCAGGCTCCGACCGTAGGGATACACCCCGCGGATTAGTCCGTGGAGTTGACAGCCGTAGCCGGTCTGAGCGACCACAGGGATTGGCGCCTCGGCATTCGGATCCGAGAGCACGGCCGCGTTAGAAGTCCCCGCTGTGGCATAAAGGCAAAGGCGTTTGCCATCGCTGACCGATGCCTCACCGTACGATCGCATAGCTGTAAACCGACTGCACTCCATCGTCGTCCGGCAGGATGCCCAAGACGTAATCCACCCCGATGTCGTTCGGCTGGAGTGCTGCGGGCATGGTGATGCGCGCAATCGGAGCGCCGAACGGTGCCAGGACAATCCACTCGGCCTCAGGCGCGCCATAACGAGCCCGTCGCCGAAGCCAGGCACGCCCCTCGCTGTCGACCAGAACCCGCGTAGCTTGGGGCAGGTAGGTCGCGTAGACAGGCGGCGGCACGCCAGGGTTCACGCGAACCCGGTGATTTGCCAGGAGCCTGGCCTGACGTCGCTCTTCATCCCTACGGTCGGCAGCGGTGACCGGGACTCGCGGCAGAAGAACCCGAGTAATGGCGACGAGACGTCCCCCGTATCCGAACCAGTACGTGGTGAACTCATCGCCTTGCACGTACACCGCGCTCCCGTTCCCGCCAGCGAGCATGGATTCGCCCGCCAGCATCAAACCCCGCCAGACGATGTCCGAGCGGAGGGGTAAGACCTCACTCCACGATCCTGGAAGTCGCGCCACCACATGACCCGCAGTGCCATCCGTGTATAGCTGCCGCACGACCGCCGTGTCCTGCTGCAGTCCCAACCTGCGCAGATCGGGATACCTGTACTCCTCGAAGACCGCAGCCGGGCTGCCAAGACCGGCGAACTTGAACGTGCGCGGGATTTTGAACGCTCGAACGAACTTCCCGTTCGGATCACGCACGTCGATTCGAGAGCCCCTTGCGTCCAGAGCGAGCAGCGTGTCGCCCTGTACGCGAACCAAACGGAGCAGTTGCTGGTACTCGCCTGGTCCACGTCCTCGGCGGGCGACTGTTCCCAGATACCGACCAGTTGAATCAAAGAACCTCAGCTCGACCTGGTTGTTGGCCAGCACGATTCGGCCATCCGTCAGTCGCCACGGAGAGCCGGCATTGTTCAACTCGTACTCCAAGCCGCCCATTTCAGGCTCGATGCGGACTTTGGGTCCTTCCAGCCGCCAGGTGGGGAGCGCAGCGAGGTTGGCGCCCGCGATCTCGATCACGCGCACTGCGCCGCTGTCACGACGGACGACAGACTGCGCGTACGAACCAGTGGCGCTCCACAGGGCGAGCCCAACCAGAACATTAAGAGGCCACGACGACATCTTCGATTCTCGGTCAGCTTTGGAGTCCGCTATCGGACGTGGCCTTCACCTCAACCACCAAGGCGCTCGGTTCTAGCGATTTGCCTTTTGATCCATGCTGCAGGGGGAACTCCAGTGTACGCCTCGTCACCGATAATGAATGTAGGAGTGCTGGTGACGTTCAGCTCTTTCGCAAGCAACACATCCCTCTCAACCTCACCGGCGAAGCGTTCTTGAGCGAGACATTCCTCGAACTCACGGCTCGACGCGACGCCTGCTCGCACAGCCAGATCAGTCCATGAGATGGTGCCGATCGAGTCTTGATGAGAATAGAGCAGATCGTGGTAGGCAGGAAACCGCCCCTGCGCACCGGCGCACTCCGCGGCCATTGCAGCTGTCCTAGCGTGCGGGTGGATTGTCTCAAGAGGAAGATGGCGATACATGATCTTGACGTCACGCGGATAGTCCGCGAGCGTGCTCTTCATGAGGTCTTGCGCACGGGCGCAGTATGGACACTGGAAGTCGGCGAAGACCACGATTGAAACCCGCGCCTCCGAAGGCCCAATCGGTCGACCGACCAGTTCCACGTCTGGACGGCGCCGTGAGCGTGATGGCCTGGACGTCAACGCCTGCCTCGGCTATTACCCGTTCGCGAAAGCCG
The DNA here is from genome assembly GCA_036393555.1 of Gemmatimonadaceae bacterium. Classification (GTDB taxonomy): domain Bacteria; phylum Gemmatimonadota; class Gemmatimonadetes; order Gemmatimonadales; family Gemmatimonadaceae; genus JABWBJ01. The sequence goes on along the minus strand of DASWGU010000030.1, from coordinate 70 downwards.
ATATCTCGATGGCCCGGGACGACGAAGTTCCTGTCGCCGGGAGAGACGAGCACGGGATTGCCCTCCGCGT
>DASWGU010000029.1:0-10283 GCA_036393555.1 Gemmatimonadaceae bacterium | reverse complement strand
CGGGCTACCGCGAACCCGATCGTGGACTGGTTCGCACCCGATGGCGGCTCGAAGGCCAGCCCGTCGCCGGTCTGCACTGGCTGATTCACCTCGACCAGCACGTCGTTGCGCTCCGATCCCACGACGACACCAATCTCGGCGCCACGATTATCGGGTTGGCGGCGCGTGACATAATCGCGCCCCTCCCGGCCGAGGAACATCCCGGCGGTGAAGCCGCGGCTGTAGATCTGCACCAGCGGTTGCACCTGTTCCGGCCGCGCGGGTTCACGGGATCCTCCGGCAATGCCGTCGAGCAGGCCGCGGTAGGTTTCCACCGCCACCGAGACGTACTCGGGCTTCTTCTTTCGCCCTTCGATCTTGAGGCATTGCACGCCCATGTCGGCGAGGTCCGGGAGCACGTCGTGCGCGGCGAGGTCGCGGGCGGAGATCAGGAAGCCCCGGTCCAGCACGTCGCCTGACGAGTCATCCCGCAGCAGGTAGTCCTTTCGACAGGCCTGGGCGCAGGATCCGCGATTGGCGGATCGCTCCGAGATCATCCCGGACATGAGGCACTGGCCGGAATACGAGATGCAGAGCGCCCCGTGCACGAACGTCTCGATACCGAGATCGGGAACGGCCTGGCGAACCGCCCGCAGGTCGCCGAGGGTGTTTTCGCGCGCCATGACGACGCGTTGGATCCCGATGTCGAGCGCGAGTCGCGCCCCGCTGACGTCGTGCACCGTCATCTGGGTCGACCCATGGATCTCGAACCCGGGGTAGACGCGCTGGACGAGTCGGATGAAGCCCAGGTCCTGGGCGATGACGGCCTGGATGCCACGATCGATGGCTTCGCCGAGCAGGACGAGGGCGTCGGCCAGTTCCGAGGGTTTCAGCAGGACGTTGAGCGTGAGGTAGACGCGGACGCCGCGGGCGCGCGCCATGGCGCACGCCTGATCCAGTTCATCGAAGGTGAGCTGGGCCCCTTCGTCGCGGGCGTTGAAGCGTTCGGCACCCAGGTAGACGGCGTTGGCGCCGCCGGCGATGGCCGCGCGGACGGCGTCGAGCGAACCGGCGGGTGCGAGCAGTTCCGGGACCTTCATCGTGGTCCCTTCGGTCGAACGAAACGGAGCGACCAGGCGGCGGCCACGACCGCAATACCCACCAGGCGCAGCCGGCCCTCCTGGAATCGGACGCCGGTGCCGAAGAGCATGAGGCCGACGAGCGCGAGGGCTACCTTGGCCTGCGTCAGACGTGACATGGTTTCCGTCTGGCAGTCAACGGACCGCGCCGGGTTGCGACGGCAGGACGAAGGCGCCGAGGTGCGGGCCATCGTTATGCATTGCCGTCCGGAGTGCCACCGCGAGGACCGTGGCGGTCTCCTCGGGATGAATGATGGCGTCGACGAACCCGCGCGCGGCTGCGTACCGGGCGTCCAGCTGGTGTTCGTAGTCCTCGCGCATGGCCTCGACGGCAACGGTCACGTCCGCCGCGGGATCCTGTCCTTCGCGCGCGGCCCGGTCGAGCGCCGGGCCGTGAACCGCCTGGACGGCCGACTCTCCTTCCATGACGCCCATGCGCCCCGTAGGCCAGGTGAAGATGAAGTCCGGGTCGAAGCCCTGTCCCGCCATGGCGTAGTAGCCCGCTCCCGAGGCGTGGTTCACAGTCAGCACGATCTTGGGCACCCGGGCACAGGCCATGGCCTCGACCCACCGGGCGCCGGATCGGATAATGCCATCCTGTTCGGCTTCGGGACCGACCATGAATCCGGAGACGTCCTGTACGAACAGCAGTGGAATCCCCTCGCGATCGCAGCGATCGATGAAGTACGCCACCTTCTCCGCGCTTTCGGCGTACACGATACCCCCGAATCGGGGCTTCTCCCCCGCTCGTCCCCTGATGAGCCCGCGCTGGTTGGCAATGATGCCGACACCGATGCCCTGGATGGCTGCGTCGGCGCAGATCACCTCACGCGCCAGGTTCTCCTGGAACTCGGCGAGTTCGCCGTCGTCGACGATCGCATTGAGTACCGCATGCATGTCGTAGGACATGCGGTGGTCGCCGGGCAGCAGATCATACAACTCGTGGCTGGTGCCCCGTGATCCGGCATGTGGTGGATTGCCGAGGCCGTCCGGCGTCCGGTGACGCGGCAATCTTCCGACCAGATCCCGCACCGTCGCGAGGCACGCAGGATCATCATCCGCGACGTAATGCGCCACCCCGCTCATCTCGTTATGCATCGTGGCGCCACCCAGCGTCTCCGCATCGACCGATTGTCCGGTCGCGCCCTTCACGAGGTTGGGCCCCCCGAGTCCCATGAACGACGTCCCCTTCACCATGACGATCACGTCGGACAGCGCTGGGAGGTACGCCCCGCCGGCGACGCACTGCCCCATCACGGCGGCGATCTGCGGCACCCGGAGGTACCGCCGCATGATGGAGTTGTAGTAGAAAATGCGTGCCGCGCCGTACTGACCGGGGAAGACACCGCCCTGGTAGGGCAGGTTGACACCCGCCGAATCCACCAGGTAGATGATCGGCACGCGACAGCGCATGGCCATTTCCTGGGCGCGCAGGATCTTGCGGATCGTCTCCGGCCACCAGGACCCGGCCTTCACCGTGGCGTCGTTCGCGACGACTACGACCTCGCGCCCGTGCACCAGGCCGATGCCGGTGACCACGCCGGCGGCCGGCGCCTCGCCATCGTACTGATCGTGCGCGACGAGCAGCCCGATCTCGAGGAAGTACGACCCGTCGTCGCAGAGACGCGCGACCCGCTCCCGCGCGGTCAGCTTCCCTTGCTTGTGCTGGCGCGCGATTCTCGCCTCGCCGCCGCCCTCGCGGACGCGCGCCTCCAGGTCACGGACCAGAGCGCCAAGTTCCCGCAGCCTGCTGGTCACGCCTGTTGCTGTTGTCGGCTCTCGAACCACTCGCGGATGTAGTCGACCAGCGCCGACGTCGGCGTTCCCGGTCCGAACAGTCGGCCCATTCCCTGCGCCTGCAGCGCGTCCATGTCCTCCTTCGGGATGATGCCGCCGCCGGTGATCAGGACGTCATCCCGGCCCGCCTGCAACAGCAGGTCGCGCACGCGCGGAAAGAGGGTCATGTGGGCCCCGCTCAGGATGGAGAGGCCGATCACGTCGACGTCCTCCTGGACCGCCGCCGTGGCGATCATCTCCGGAGTCTGGTGCAGACCCGTGTAGATGACCTCCATCCCGGCGTCGCGCAGTGCGGCGGCGACGACCTTGGCTCCCCGGTCGTGGCCGTCCAGGCCGGGCTTGGCAATGAGGACGCGAATGGGACGAGACATGGCTGGGAAACCGGATCTATGGCGCAGGGAAGTCTACCCGTGCTGAGGAAGTCCGGGCAACCGCTTCTCGGTGCGTTCCCCATCCGTGCCATGGGGCCCCGGCTCGCGCCATGCCGGCTCACCGCGGCGCGGGCGCGCGCGCAGGCGTCGTTGATCAGGCCGGGCGACCCCGGCTCACAGGTAGCGCATCCATGGCGCCGGCCGGGACCCCTTGCGCGACGCATACCACCGGCAGAGCGGATACAGCACGAGAAGACACCCGACCAGAACGAGGTAGAGCAGGCCCAGCGGCCACCGTCCTTCGGGCGGCACCTGGCTGTACGGCGCGGTGAAGAACCACTCGTTATGGAATGCGCCGGTGCGAAGGCGTATCACCGCCAGCGCCGACAGGTGAATCACCAGCAGGTGCATCAGGTAGTACCACATCGGGACGCGCCCGAAGGTGTCCAACAGGCAGCCTGACCAGCCGCGCCACCGCTCCGCATATGGCAGGAGCGCGATCGCCGGACCCAGCGTCATGAGCAGGAAGAGCTGCGACGCCGGGTACTTCTGCTGATTCATGACCCGCGCCCAGAGCGGCGCCGTCGGGCCGTTACCCTCACTCCCGCCGGCCGCCAGCGCGGCAACGGTGGCAATCACGACGAACGCCACCGTCAGGCCCATACCGAGCCGGAGGAACAGGCGGTTGCGCTGCGCCTCGTCGCGTTCGAAGAACAGTCCGAAACCGTAACCTGCCATCATCACGCCGATCCACGGGACGATCACGTACAGCACGTTGATGCCGAGCGGAGCCTCGGCGCCCGAGGGATAGAGGAACGCCCAGAGCGGTGCGATCACGCCCAGCCCCGGAATCCGGGGCGGCAGGGCAAACGCCTGCTGGAAGGCCATGATGGCGACTCCGATCCAGCCGACGGTCTTCGCCGGCAATCCGACGAACAGGGCCAGCAACACCATGCACCAGCCCAGCATCCAGATCACGCCTGCCAGCGAAAACCCGGCAAGGTCCGGGTTGAACGACCAGAGGAGGCGGATCACCGTCAGCTCGAGCGCCACGAGGAGCAGTCCCCGGGTGACGAGGAACCGCCGGAGTGATGCGGCCTCCAGGAGTCGCTTACCAAGAAAGTACGCGGCGGTTCCGGCGAAGAAGGCGAACGCCGGCGCGACGAAGTGCGTGACCCAGCGGGTGAAGAAGATGCCCGGGTCCGGACCGCCCGCCGGGAGACCCGAGTAGACGCGCACGTGGTCGATGGCCATGAGGGCACACGCCAGGCCGCGGACCACATCCACCGAGCGCACCCGACTCATCGAGGCCGGTTCACCCACTTGGCTCCTCACCGTCGTTAGGGACGCGATAGCTTCACCCGATTGGTGTCCGTTGGCAATGCCGGCGGATGCGAGCGGCGTCTCTTCTGACGCGAGCGGTCGTCGTGGATTGCGCCTGCTCCGGCGGCCCGGTACCGTGGAATGGTGCGCCCCGCCCTCCCGCCGGCAGGATCGCGTCTCAGGCCCTGGATGCTCGTCTCGGCCATCTGGCTCTGGCCGGCGGTCTTCAACGTCGTCAACCGGGTGGCGCAGGGCAGACTCCAGGGGTGGGATCCGGCGACACCGGGCGAGCTGTTCTTCCAGTTCGGCGACTGGCTCGCCTACGCCATCGTCACCCCGTTCATCTTCGCGATATCGAGCCGCTGGCCGGTGGCGCGTCCGGAGCTCGTTCGTCGCGTCGCCATTCACCTCGGCTTTGCTCTGCTCTTCTGCGTGGTGTGGGCGCTGGTGGGAAAGCTGCTGCAGGCGGCGCTCTTCTGGTTCTTCGAGCCAGACCGGTTGCGTGCGACAATCACCGAGTCGCGCGGCCAACTGCTGGGCATGCTCGCGAAGAACGTCGCGAGCTGGATCCTGACGACCATACCCTTCGGCGTGGTGGTCTACACGACTGTGGCGGGCCTGGCGCACGCCGTGGGGTACTTCGAGGCCACCCGTGACCGCGACGTTCAGCTGGCACGGATCTCGGAGCAGCTCGCTGATGCGCGATTTGCCGCGCTGCAGGCACAGCTCAATCCTCACTTCCTCTTCAACACCCTGAACACGATCGCGGTGCTCGTGCGCGACGGCGATCGCACCGGTGCGGTGCGCATCATCGAGCACCTGAGCGAGCTGCTGCGACGCACGTTGAGCCGGCATCGCGCCACGGAAGTGACGCTGGGTGAGGAGCTGGACCTGATCGGGCAGTACCTCGCCATCGAGCGGGCGCGCTTTCCCGACCGTCTGCGGTCGGTGGTTGACGTGGATGCCGCGCTGCGATCGGCCGCCGTGCCGGGTTTTGCGGTGCAGCACCTGGTCGAGAACGCGATCCGCCATGGCGTGGCGCGTCGCGAGGAGGCCGGGCGCGTCACGCTCGCCGCGCACCGAATCGGTGAGACCCTCGACATCCGGGTAACGGATGATGGACCGGGCGTGGTTGCGGCGGCGATCCGTCCGGGGCATGGCATCGCGAACACGAGAGCGCGGCTGCAGGCACTATATGGTGACCTCGCCTCGCTGGTTGTGGAGGCTCAGCCGGGTGGAGGGTCCATAGCGACCATGCGAGTGCCGTATCGTGAACTGACCCCTGCCACGGAGGGCGACCATGCCGGCGGGTAACTGGGGTGTCCTGATCGCCGACGACGAGCCGGCGGCGCGTCGCGGTGTCCGGCAATTGCTGGTGGCGTTCCCGGAGTTCCGGGTGGTGGCGGAGTGCCGGAACGGGAGTGAGGTGCTCGCCTCGCTCGATGCGGTTGGCCCTGAGGTCGTCTTTCTGGACATCCAGATGCCCGGGGTGGACGGTTTCGAGGTGATCCGTCGCCGGACCCCGGACCGCATGCCCATCGTGGTCTTTCTCACGGCATACGACCAGCACGCGCTCCGCGCATTCGAGGCAGAGGCGCTCGACTATCTCGTCAAGCCGGTGAGCGAAGTGCGGTTTGCGGCGACAATGAAGCGTATCGCGCGCGGCTTGCGAGGCGGTATCCAGACGAACCGGGCGCCCGGAATCGTGGTCACCACGTCGCGCGGTACCACCGTGCTGCGGCTGCACGAGATCGACTGGATCGAATCCGCCGACAACTACGCGCGCCTGTGGGTCGGTACCCGGAGCTACCTGGTGCGCGAATCGCTGAATTCCCTGGAGCGTCGCATCGGCGCCAATGGGTTCGCAAGGGCGCACCGGCAGGCGCTCGTTCGACTCGACGCGGTCCGCGAACTGTCGAACGGCGCGGGCGACGGACAGGTGGTGGTGCTGAGTTCCGGAGCGCGCATACCGGTGTCGCGCCGGCGGCGCGCGCGTTTCGCCGGGGCGGTTCGCACCGGGCGTTGATCCGGTGATCACCGACGGCCGGTTCCTGGAACCAGCCAGGCTATCCGGCCTGAGTCGTGAGTGCTGGATGCTCGCCCTGCTTCCTGGTCCTGGAGCTGGTGCTGGAGATGGTGCAGAGCCAAACCCGGCGCCAGCACGTGTCAGCCAGTTCCAGCACCCGGTACTGGGCACTCAGCCAGCTAGCCTGAGTCGTGAGTGCTGGATGCTCGACCTGCTTCCTGGTCCTGGAGCTGGTGCTGAGCCAAAACCCCAGCGCCAGCACGTGTCACCCAGTTCCAGCACCCAGTACTGAGCACTCAGCGATCTGGTAGCTTAGCTAGAAGAACACCGGCTCCCGGTACGCCCCGAAGACCTGCTCCATGGCGTGGCGGATCTCGTACAGCGTCGCGCTGGCCCTCGCGCAGTCCAGGATGAACGGGATGAGGTTCGCGTCGGTGGACGCGGCGACGCGCAGTGCCTCCAGGCGCTGCCTGACGAGTGCGTTGTCGCGCGTCGCGCGGAGCCGGGCCAGCCGCTCACGCTGGTCGCGGTCCACCTCGGCGCCCACCCTGAGGACGGGAATGGTCAACTCCGGTTCATCGGTGACGAACTCGTTCACCCCCACCACGAGCCGGCGGCGCTGTTCGATCTCCCACTGCTGCCGCGCCGCGGACTGGGCGATGCGCCGCTGGAACCACCCCTGCTCGATGCCGGGCACCACGCCGCCCACCTCCTCGATTTCCGCGAACATTTCCTCGGCTTCACGCTCCAGCCTGTCGGTCAGCGCCTCGACGTAGTACGATCCACCCAGGGGATCGATCACGTTGGGGACACCGCTCTCGTACGCCAGGACCTGCTGCGTGCGCAGCGCCACCTGAACCGCTTCCTCGGTCGGGAGGGCCAGCGTTTCGTCCATGGAGTTGGTGTGCAGCGACTGCGTGCCGCCCAGCACCGCCGCGAGCGCCTGGTACGCCACCCGCACCACGTTGTTCATGGGCTGTTGCGCCGTGAGCGTCACCCCCGCGGTCTGCGAGTGGAACCGGAGCATCCACGAGCGGGCGTCCGTCGCTCCGAAGCGCTCGCGCAGGTGGCGCGCCCAGATCCGGCGGGCCGCGCGCAGCTTGGCGACTTCCTCGAAGAAGTCGTTGTGGATGTCGAAGAAGAAGGAGAGCCGCGGTGCGAACCGATCGACCGCCAGGCCGCGCGCCACCCCGCGCTCGATGTAGGTGAACCCGTTGGCCAGCGTGAACGCCAGCTCCTGCGCCGCGGTCGCTCCGGCTTCGCGGATATGGTAGCCCGAGATCGAGATGGTATTCCACTGTGGGGTGTACTCGGCGCCCCACTCGAACAGGTCCACGATGAGACGCAGCGCCGGCTCGATGGGATAGCACCAGGCGTGCTGCGCCATGTACTCCTTCAGGATGTCGTTCTGCACCGTCCCCCGGAGCGCGTGCGATGGCACGCCCCGCCGCTCCGCTGCGGCGACGTAAAAGCAGAACAGGATCACCGCCGGCCCGTTGATGGTCATCGACGTGGACACCTTGTCGAGCGGGATCCCGTCGAACAGGGTCTCCATGTCCTCCGCGCTGGAGATGGCGACGCCGGTCTTCCCGACTTCGCCTTCCGAACGCGGATGATCGGAGTCGTAGCCCATCAGCGTAGGGAAATCGAACGCGGTGGACAGGCCCGTCTGACCGTGCTCCAGGAGGAACTTGAAGCGCCGGTTCGTGTCCCGGGCGCTGCCGAATCCGGCGAACTGGCGCATGGTCCAGAGACGTCCCCGGTACCCCGTCGGATGGATGCCGCGCGTAAAAGGGTACTCGCCCGGCACCGCCAGGTCCGTGGAGGAATCGTCACGCACGGTGTCGAGCGCGGTGTACAGCGGCTCGACCTCGCCCTCGGAGTTCACGAAGGCCAGGTCCCGCTTCTCGCCGGCTGCATAACGAGCCCGCCAGCGCGCCACCTCGGCGCGCAGCCGGTCGAGCTCCGCCCGTTCCTGGTCGTTCAGTTCGCGCAACGAAGTCATGGCACGTCCCGGATGATGGCTGGAGCGCCCTTCACGAGAAGTTCGTCGGCAATGCCGTAGGGCGACACGTCGCCCCGCTCGATGTGCGGCAGCATGTCCTCCACGAACTGCCTGACGACCGGATCACTCCACAGGCGCTTGCGCAGGCGGTACTCGGCCACCTCCACCACCTGTTCCCGGAGCCGTCTGCGGCGGCGGCGGCGGAGCTCCCCGCTCGATTCAAGATAGCGCGCATGCCGGTCGAGGGCCGCCACCAGGTCCGCGATACCCTCCCCTTTCTGCGCCACCGTGGTCAGGACGGCGGGAGTCCAGGACGTCCCGTCCTCACGGCGGGCGGCCTCGCGCGCGGCGCGGCCCGGGTTCGCGATCGCCTTCAGGTCGACGCCATGATGCGCTGCCGCCTCCAGCGCCAGTCCGTGGCGCATGCCGAGCATCAGCTCGATGTCGTTCCGCACACGCTCCGCACCGGGACGGTCCGCCTTGTTGACGACGAACAGGTCGGCGATCTCCATCAGGCCCGCCTTGAGCGCCTGGATCGAATCGCCGCTTTCCGGCACCAGAATGACCACGGTGGTGTCGGCCGCCTGAGCGATATCCAGCTCACTCTGCCCCACCCCGACAGTTTCCATGAGGATCCGATCGAATCCGAACGCATCCATCACGTCCGCGACCGTGCGCGCGGCCGCCGCGATGCCGCCCAGTGAACCGCGCGTGGCAAGCGATCGGATGAAGACGCCGGGATCGAGGGCAACCGATTCCATGCGGATCCGGTCGCCCAGCAACGCTCCACCGGTAAAGGGAGACGTGGGATCCACCGCCACGACGCCCACCCGCAGGTCCGCGGCCCGCCAGGCGTTCACCAGTTGCGTCGACAGGGTACTCTTGCCGGCGCCTGGTGGGCCGGTGACGCCGATGCGGCGCGCCCGTCCAACACGCGGATGCAGGGTCGCCAGCAGGTGATCGAAACCGGGCCGCTGGTTCTCGACAAGGCTCACGGCCCTCGCCAGGGCCGCCGGTCTTCCGGCATCGAAGTCGGCCAGGAGCTTCGTCAGGCCCTCGAAGGCAGGCGCCGACGACGTCGTCATGCCGACGATCGTGCGGTCACGCGACGACCGTCACCGTGAGCGGCCGCCCCAATGGCGGGCGCTGCGGCAGGCGGCGCGTTGGAAGACGGCGGCGACGGGCCCGGCTCGTCGTGCTCGTCGCGGATGTCGCCCACGAGCTCCTCGATCAGGTCCTCGAGCGTGAGAATCCCCAGGACCGGCCCTCCCTCGTCGCGAACAACCGCCATGTGGCGCCGTTCGCGGAGCATAACGGACAGGAGTTCCTTGCACGGCATGGCCGGTCGTGCAAACGCGACGGGCCGCAGGGGCGGCATCTCGACCCCGCCGTTCTTGAGCACGTCGAAGCTGCGCACCATGCCAACGACCTGGTCCAGGCTGCCCCGGTATACCGGCACACGGCTGTACCCCGATGGGGCAATGCGGCGCGCCAGTTCGACCGGCGACAGGCCTTCGGGAACAGCGAAAATGTCGGCACGCGGGGTCATTACATCGCGCGCGCGCTTCTCCGAGAACTGCATCACGCCGCTGATGATCGCGATCTCGCCCGCTTCGCCGACGCCTTCCAGTTCCCCTTCGCGC
>DASWGU010000028.1:0-12090 GCA_036393555.1 Gemmatimonadaceae bacterium | reverse complement strand
ACCGCAGCCATGCTGGAGGAGCGACGAGCGGCCACATGAGGGTCGTATCCCTGTGTCCCTCGCTGACCGAGCTGGTCTTCGACCTCGGTGCGGGGGACTCGCTGGTCGGTCGCACCAGGTTCTGTGTCCATCCGGCCGATCGGGTGCAAGCGGTCGAGAAAGTCGGCGGAACCAAGAACCCGAAGATCGAACGGATCGTCGAGCTGGGACCGGACCTCGTCCTCATGAACGAGGAAGAAAACCGCGCCGAGGATGCCGCGGCGCTGCGAGCGGCGGGGATCAGGGTGCATACGTCGATGCCACGCGATGCCGGGGAGACCGCAGCGATGGTGCGTTCCATCGGCATGGCGCTGAGCCACACGCGGGAGGCGGAGCTGGTCGCGGAGGACATCGAACGGCGCGCGGACCGGGTCCGTCGGAAGGCCAGCGAGTATCCGCCGGTGCGGTACGCCTGCCTCATCTGGCGCGAGCCACTCATGACGGTGAACGACGACACCTTCATCGCCGGGCTGCTGTCCCTCGCCGGCGGTCGCAACGTCTTCGGGGCGCGCCGGGACCGGTATCCTGTCATCACGGCGGACGAGTTGCACGCGGCCGATCCGCTGCGGATCCTCCTGCCCAACGAGCCGTTCCCGTTCCAGGAAGAGCATGCGGAAGCACTATCCGCGCTGAGCGGACTCCCACGTGATCGCTTCCGGCTGGCTGATGGGGAACTGCTGTCCTGGCATGGGTCACGCACGCCACGCGGGATCGACTACGCCGAGCGGGTGATCCGGGATGGAACGCGATAGGGCACAGGACCGCCTCGGGGTTCCACGGTGCGGCGGTCGATGCGCGTCCGGGGAGCTTGCACATGCGCAGCGCATGTGACACATTGCCGACATGTCCAAGATGATCCAGGTCCGATCTGTGCCCGACCGGCTGCACCGCGAGCTGATACGGCGCGCCAGGTTGCGCGGTCAGACGCTCACCGACTACCTGCAGGACGTACTCGAACGGGAGGTGGCGCGTCCGGCGCCGGAGGAGGTGTTCGGGCGAATCGCCCTCCGAGAGCCCGTCGCGCTGGATCGGCCCGCTGCGGAGCTGCTGAAAGCCGAGCGAGCTTCCCGGAAGGTGTCGTGAAACTCGTGGTCGCGGATGCGTCTGCGATCGCCGAGTATCTGTTTCAGACACGACGCGGGATCCAGCTGACGCCGCTGCTGGAGGCCGCCGAACACGACCTGCACGTGCCATCGTTGTGTGACGTGGAGGTTTCCGCCGTCGTGCGACGTGCCCTGCTGCAGCACCGTCTCGACCAGGGGCGGGCCGTCGAGGTGCTGGCGGACTATCAAGCGCTGCCTTTGTCTCGACATGGACACCTCGCTTTGATGCCGCGAATCCTGGGGCTGCGCGCGAACTTTACCGCGTACGACGCTACGTACGTGGCCCTGGCCGAGCGCCTTGAAGCGTCGTTCGTTACGGCCGACGGGCGCCTCGCCCGGGCGATCGCAGCCCATCTGAACGTGCCGATCCTGGCGTCATAGCGCCAGCAGCCCGCCGTGACGGCGAGACCAAAGGGCGCAGTGTTCATGGCCACCATAACCACCTGGTCCCTGGCGTCGGCCGAGGTCTCTAGCCGGATTCCCGGTTCCAGCGGAAGAAGATCACTGACATGGCGATGAACGCGACCGTCGCTCCGCCCACACTCATCATCACACCCGCCAGTTGGTGGTCGGCGCGAGAGGTCACTCCGGGCAGCGGCGGCGCCAGCTCGAAGACGCCGTACAGGGGCGTCGTGGAGTAAGCGAGAAACCCCACCAGCCCGAACATGATGGGGCTGAACATCATGCCAAGGACCAGGTAGCCGATCTTCACCGGATGGGTGAAGCGGGCATGCACAGGAACGTCCAGCACCACGGGCCACCAGAACAGCAGTCCCGCTCCTGTCCAGAGCAGGTCGATAGCCATGGAGCCCATCTGCGATGTCATGAGGGTATCGACGACGGCCGGCAGATGCGTGAGCAGGACGATCACCGAGAACAGTATGAGGGCCAGTAGCGGCGCCGTCAGCCGCCTGACGAGTCCGGGCACGATGCTGCCGCCCTGAAGCAGGGCGAGCGCATCGGGCGAGGGACCTTGCAACAGCATGGGTGGCGCGACCAGCGCCATCAGCAGGAACTGGAGCATGTGCACGCTGGCGAGGTATCCGGCACCGAGGGCCCCGATGGGCCAGTCGAGCGACAACCATAGCACGACCAACCCGCCCAGGAAGAGCGGGTGCATGGGACGCTGCGGCCGGCCGGCCCGACGGGCACCGGCGCGATTCCAGGCCCACATCCCCAGCGCGAGCAGGAAGATGAAAAGCCATACACCGGGATACGCACGCCACTCCCAGGTCCAGGCGGCGCCGGTGGCGGCGCACCACCAGTTCATACCGCGGGATGTGCTGAATCGAGACGACGGGCAACCGTGCCCCTGCTCATTTGCCGACCCCCGGGTTTGCCAGGGCCTTCTCCAGCTCGTCGTATGGCACCACGGTGGCACGCACTTCCAGTGCACCCGCACGGGCCAGCGACAGGTAGAGCGTCACCGAGTCGCCCCGCTTCAACGTCCGCCGGAGCTGGAGCAGCATCACGTGCTTGCCACCAGGCGCCAGCTTCGTTTCGCTCCGTGGTGGGAGGACAATCGTCGGTACCGCCATCATGTGACGCATTTCCCCCTCGCCCATGGTTTCGTGGATCTCGGCACGCACGGCGAGATCCGCCGCGATGGCGACGACGGTGTCCTCCTGCGGCGTGTCGTTCCGGATGGTCAGGTACGCCGCGGCTTCGTCCTGGCTTGCCGGTTCCGCGACAACTGCCTGAGCGACGTACAGCCCCCCCATCGTCACGGGCGCGCCACCGTCAGCAACGACCTCGAGCCGCTCGGCGCTCGCCTGGGCCGCCAGATCGCGCCGGATCTCCGCTCCAGTGGCATCACGGATCAGGCGTGGCAGGTCGTTCGCCCAGTCCTCCTGCCGGATGCCGAAGGGATAGATCGTATACGCGAACCCGTCCCGCGCGAAGGCAAATACCTGGGCCGCATGGCCGACGAAGTAGTTGGTGGAGTCGGCGCCGGCGTACTCGCGGTACGCGGGCTGCAGGTTGAACGCCAGCTGGACGGCGACGATCTGGTCGTTCGTGCCCGTCAGCCCCACGAACGACGGATTGAAATTGGCGAGCCAGCTTCGGAGACGTTCCGGCGTATCGCGTTCCGGGTCTGTCGTCACGAACACGGTCGCCACACGCGCGCGGTCCTCGGCGGGCATCTGCCGCAGCACTGCGGCGATATTCGCCATGTGCAGCGGGCAGACGTCGGGACAGTGCGTGTAGCCAAAGAAGAGCAGGGCCACCTTCCCCCGGGTCTCTTGCGCGAAATCGAACGACTGTCCGTTGAAATCGGTCAGGGTGAAGGACGGCTTGGCGACTGGGGACGAGAGGGCCACACCGCGGAAGGCGGGCACATGCGGGCGATCGCCGGCGCACCCTGTCAGGGCGAACGTGATCAGGCAGACGGAAGACAGGAACCGGAGGGGCGGCATCGGCGGGAATCCGAAGTCTGGGGTCGGAGCCGGAGGTCAGAGGTCCGGGTTGGAGGCAGGTGCGGGAAGCGCAGCGCTGCGGGCCATCGAGAAAAGTAACCGTGGCGCCGGGCCCGCCTGCGGAAGCCGATACGAGTCCGCCCGTCTGGCGGCACCGGGAACCAGCCCATAACCTGGACGTCATCGGATCAGGCGCCTCATTGCCTCCTCTCACCCTCGACACTCAAGTGGTAGGGCAGCCATGACGAAGGGCATTCTTGCCGTTCTGCTGCTCGTGGCGCCGGCTGCCATGCCGGCGCAGAGCACACCCACCGAACGCGAGGCCGCGGCGACGATCCTGAAGCAGATTGACGCGCTGCAGGCACAGATCGATCCCACGGGACAGGCAAAGCGACTGCTGGCGGCGGGCGGTGCCGAGCGGGACCGGATCCTGGCGCGCGTGGAAGAGCTGTGGTCCTCCCAGTACCGGGCGCTGAGTGACCACATCGGGCGCAATCCCGAGGTGGGGTTCAGGGAGTTCCGGTCGGTGGACACGTTGACGCGGGTGCTCCGGGCGGCGGGTTTCACGGTGACGACCGGCCAGGCCGGGCTGGAGACGGCGTTCGTCGGTTCATGGGATTCGCCCGCGGGCACCGGCGGGCCGACGTTAGGCGTCATCGTGGAATACGACGCATTGCGCGGAACGAAGGACGCGTTTCACGGCTGCCAGCACAACGCCCAGAGTCCGGTCGGGTTCGCCGCCGCCATCGCGGTCATGGAGCACATGCGCGACCGGCGTCTTCCCGGACGCATTCGCGTCTTCGGCACCCCCGCCGAGGAAGTGGGGCCGCCGAGCAAGGTGACGATGTGGAAGGCGGGGGTCTTTGAGGGAACGGATATTCTGGTCCGCAGCCATGGCACGGGGGAAACCGCGCGGGCGCGCGCCGGTTTTGGCGTCTGCTGCCTCAACATCAACGAGGTGAAGTACATCTTCGAGGGCACGCCGGCGCACCAGCGGCAGTCCTGGAACGGCCGCAACGCGCTGTCCGCCGCCGTCCAGTTCTATTCGGCGGTGGATCACCTGCGTCCGACGTTCCGGCCCGAGACGTCAATCCAGGGCGTGATCCCGGAAGGCGGCGTGGCACCGAACGTCGTGCCGGATCGCGCGGTCGTGGACTACTACCTGCGCTATCCCGACGAGGTGTATCTGGCACACATCGATTCCATGGTGGCCAATGCAGCGCGTGGCGCCGCACTGGCGACGGGCACAAAAGTCACGATCGATCGCTATGGCGAGTACCGCGACGGCATCACGATCGGGAGCCTCGAGGAACTGGTGTTCGCGTACGCCGAAAAGCTGGGCGCACCCAACCTGAAGCAGGATAAGAATCCGCCCGACGGGTATGAGGAAACCGGCTTCCTCACGCGGGAAATCCCGGGTGTCGGCGTGGGCGTCTTCAGCTCCCCGGCGCCGGGGCACTCGTACGCGCGCTTCGAGGATTCACTGAAAGACGTCGGACACACGGGGTTTCTCTACGACGCCCGGATCATGGCCGCGGTGCTGTACCACTTCCTGTCCGACTCAAAGTTCCGCGAGACTGTGAAGGCTGAGCACAAGGCGTTGAGCGGATGGTTCGATGAGTATCTCGCCGGACTGAAGCGGGTGTACGCTGAGGAAATAGCGAGGCGTGAGGAGTGAGGACTTCACTCTTCACTCCTCACTCTTCACTCCTCACTCTTCACTCCTCACTCTTCACTCCTCACTCTTCACTCCTCACTCTTCACTCCTCACTCTTCACTCCTCACTCTCCATGACTCGCGCCATCCTTGCTGGCACGCTGCTGTTGCTGGCCGCGCCGACCGCCATGGCGCAGCAGACGAAATGGGATTCAGTAGCCCGGTCACTCTTCAAGGAGCTGATCGAGATCAACACGCAGAACAGCGACGGCAGCACCCTGAAAGCCGCGCAGTCCATGGCGATCCGCCTCAAGGCAGCGGGCTTCCCTGACTCCGACGTCGTCGTGCTGGAGAACGCGCCGCGCAAGGGGAACCTGGTCGCGCGCCTCCGGGGCCGGAATTCCGGGAAGAAGC
The DNA here is from genome assembly GCA_036393555.1 of Gemmatimonadaceae bacterium. Classification (GTDB taxonomy): domain Bacteria; phylum Gemmatimonadota; class Gemmatimonadetes; order Gemmatimonadales; family Gemmatimonadaceae; genus JABWBJ01. Next base: position 6,461 of record DASWGU010000028.1, on the reverse strand, counting down.
CGATCCTGCTCCTGTCGCACATCGATGTGGTGGAGGCCAGGCCGGAAGACTGGACGCTGCCGCCGTACACGTTCATAGAGAAGGATGGCACCTTTTTCGGCCGTGGCGTTGCGGACGACAAGGACGAAAGCGCCATTGGGCTTGCCGTCATCATGCGAATGCGTGAGGAGCAGTACGTCCCCGACCGGGACGTCATCGTCGCCCTCACCACGGATGAGGAGGGTGGTGGCGCGAACGGCGTCGGCTGGCTGATCCAGAATCACCGGGCGCTGATCGACGCGGAGTTCGCCTTCAACGAGGGTGGCGGCGGACGACTGATGGACTCGGTGCATATCTCGCACGACGTGCAGGCCAGCGAGAAGAAGTTCCAGAGTTTCCGGTTCGAGGCCCTCAACCCCGGTGGTCACAGTTCCGTGCCACGGCCGGACAACGCCATCCGGCAGCTTTCGGCCGCCCTGGTGAAGGTCGGGCCGTCCATCTTCCCGGTGCACCTGAACGATGTGACGCGCGCCTACTTCACGAAGCTGGCTCCGACGCTGGACGCCGCGAATCCGCGTCTGGCCGCGGCGATGCGGGCGATTGTGACCAATCCCGAAGACACCGTGGCGGCCGCGGTGATCGCCGAGGATCCGAAATACAACTCCCAGCTGCGAACAACCTGTGTGCCGACCATGCTGGAGGGCGGGCATGCAAGCAACGCGCTCCCGCAGCGCGCCCGCGCGACGGTGAACTGCCGGGTCCTGCCCAACGAGACGCCGGCGTACGTGAGGGCAACGCTGGAGCGAATCGTGGGTGACACCAGTGTGCACGTGGTGCAACAGGGCAGCGCGCGCAACTCACCGCCGTCGCCGCTGACGCCCGAGCTGTTCGGCCACATCGAGCGGATAACCAACGAGATGTGGCCCGGCGTGCCGGTGATCCCGACGATGGGCACTGGCGCGACCGACGGGTCACGTCTGCGGCTGATGGGGATCCCCGTGTACGGCGTGAACGGGCTCTTTTACGGCGACGTGAATGCCCACGGTATGAATGAGCGTATTCCGGCGCGATCGTTCTACGACGGCCTGGAGTTCATGTACCGGCTGGTGCGGGCCGTGACGGGGTCACGACCGATCAGTTGACGACCACCCGGAGTGGCCGCGAGTTCCAATCGCAGCGGGATCCAGTCCGCCGCCCGGGACCAGTCAGCCCGCGCGTTCGACGGCCAACTCCCGTCGAGCGGCCAGGAGCAGCGATACCGCAGTCGACAGGACGACGACGACCACGACCCATCGCAGGACGTAGAGTGACATGGACTCTACCAGTGGCGCCGCGACAAGGACGGCGGGAATCCCACCCAGCGTCAGGCCGATCGCGACGCGGAAGCTGAATGCGCCTGTGCGCGTGAAGCGAGCGCTCGATACCGGCTGCAGGAAGGCGCACGATCCCATCATGATCGGATAGGCGGCGATCACGTTCATGCCCAGCAGGCTGATGAGCACCATGCAGGGAGCGTACAAGCCGATCCCGAGCGTCATGAGCGCGCCAAGAAGGAAATTGCCGGCGATGGCGATGCTCAGTCGAATGCCGCCGAGTCCCAGGGCGGTGCCGCCCTCGGGAAGAAGCTGAAGCTGGGTCGCGGTCATGAACGACGCGGCCGCGACGAGGCAGAGCCCCATGCCCAGGCGGATCTGCCGACGTGGCAGCCCCGAGACGACACCTGCCCCCAGCCAAGCCCCGGCGACCGCGGCCGCGATCATGGGGATGAGCGTCCGCATCTCCACCGGCACGATGGCGGTGAAGATGTACGATTGCAGGATGACCGGGAGACAATGCCCGACGTTCAGGGTGCCGGGGATGTGCTCGTCGGGCAGCAGGCGGAGGGCCCGCAGAATCGCCGTGGTCGGCGCGAACGACCCGATGCCTAACGTATCGAAGAAGTTCGTGACGAATCCGGTCCCCAGGCCGGCGGCGGTCGGTGTGACGGCAGCGGCGCCGGCCTCCGCGCGCTTCCTGCGCCACGCACCGATGACTGCCGTGACGTACCAGGCGGTGAAAACGGCGAGTGCGAAGAACAGCGCTGTGCGCGCCGCGGCCGATCCGGCTTCAGGTTGCATGCGAGCGGGGAATGGTCAGGCGACACCGATCCTACTCGACAAGCCCGCTGACCGCCAGACTGGGCACCTGTCGACGCGAACGACGGAACCTACCGCAATCGGATGCTCACCATGATGCGGTGCTGGCCTGCCGAACCACCGTCGAACGTCAGTGGAGCGCTGGGCGCAGCGATCACGCCTGGCGCCGCAGGTGCCGCGTCGGCCACGACGAACAGCCGATCGCCAAGGCTGAAACAGGTCGGGCCGCAGGTGTAGCTGAGCGCGTAGCTCACTTCCAGATCGCGGCCACGCATCCGGATGGCAAACGTCGGGGTCCATTCCGTCCAGGCTTCGTTCTGCGTGCGCGATTCCAGCGATACGTGGTTGGACTGGTCGAGCGTGTAGCGAATGGTGCGCATGGCCACTCCGGCCTGGATTCCCAGCGTCATCGCCGAATCGTTCGAACCCGGAAAGTCGTGGCCAAACCCGACGGCGACGCGCGAATTGGAGAACCGGAAGTGATTGTCCACCGTGTGCGCCCCCTGCCGGAGGACGTCGCCGTTCACGTTCATGGTGTCGCCGGCCGCGTCCGCCCAGGTGTGGCTCCACATCGGTTCCATGATCACGTCCACACCGAACGTCGAATGACCGAGATTCCGCGCCAGCCCGAAACCGACGTTGAACGCGTCGGTGTTGCCCGGATCGCGCGGGATGTTCTGGATCTGGTAGTTGGGGATCTTCGGATGGGACAGGCGATTCGCCGTGAACAGATACCCCATGCGCCAGCCCGATTCCGTCTTCGGTGACAGGTAGACGGTCTGGAGGCCTGCATTGTTCGTCCGGTCGAGATTGAGTTCGGTCCGCTCGGGCTCGGCGGTCGGCGGATCGCACGAGCAGTCGCCGGCAAGCGGGCAATCGCAGGGAGCCAGCCAGCGCCAGGTCTGCGGGTAGTGAACTTCGTGCGACATGCGGTACCGATAGCTCACCGCCACCAGTTCCAGCGTGCCACCGCCCTCGAAGTCGCGCGTCAGACCGAGTCGCGCGTCGAGCTGCGTTCCCGATTGGCGCACGCGATCGCTGCTGGAGTACAGAGCGCCGACACCATCCACGCCGCCAAGGTCGGCGTATGACACACCAGCCCCCACAGCGAGCCCCCCACCAAAGCGCCGGGCGAGGACGGCGGCATAGTAGGTGTTGGACGCACGCCGGTCGCTGATGGTCTGGTTCCACCAGGAATCCGTGCGCTCCAGCTCCTGGGCGGAATACAGAACGCCGCCTGCGAAGCTTCCGCTTGTCTGAAGCAAGCTCACGGGGAGCGATCGCCCTCCGCCGCTGGTGGCGCTGTGTGTGAAGGGCATGACCTGCACGGAGCCAACCTGGAGACGTGTCGCCTTGGCCGGGTTGGACCAGAGATCGCCCAGCGTGTCCGGCAGCGCAATCGAGACACCGCCCATTCCGGGCCACTGCGCCGGGAATATCCCGAACTGTTCTCCCTGATGCACGGGAACGGTCTTGGGGCTGATCAACTGAGCAGGGAGCGACCCCGTGCCACCCGCGGTCAGCGCCAGGGCGACAGCCAGGAGCCGAGGCAAGTTGGGCAAGCGGACAGAAGCGGGGATCATGGCAAACCTCCGGATGACAGCGGATTGGAGCCGCGCAGACCACCGAGAGAGACCCCCGCCTCGCCGGCACCCCTGACCGGACGTCGTCCGGTCACTCGCGCCACGGGCCCCCCGAACACAGGACTCCGTCGTGGCTCCGCGACGTCACCTCCGCCGGTCCGGAGTTGAGAGTTGAGAGCTGGGGGGTTCATTTTGAGTCCGCCACGCACTCCCGCCGCTCCTCTCTACCCATCCGCCGATGAACCGCGCATTCATGTCCGTCGCGTTCCTTCTCGTCATCACAGTTCCAGTGAGCGGCCAGCAGACAAAGTGGGACTCCGTCGCCCACTCACTCTTCAAGGAGCTGATCGAGATCAACACCACGGAGAGCTCCGGCAGCACACTGCAAGCGGCTCGGGCGATGGCTGCCCGGCTCAGGACCGCGGGCTTCCCCGACTCCGATGTCGTGGTGCTGGAGAACGCGCCCCGGAAGGGGAACCTCGTTGCCCGGCTCCGCGGCCGAAACAACGGCAGGAAGCCGATCCTGCTGCTCTCCCATATCGACGTGGTGGAGGCCAAAGCGGAGGATTGGACGCTGCCGCCGTTCCAGTTCATCGAGCGGGATGGGACCTTCTACGGTCGAGGCGTAGCCGACGACAAGGATGAGGGCGCGATCCACCTGGCGATCATCATGCGGATGCGGGAGGAGCGCTTCGTCCCGGACCGCGATATCATCGTCGCGCTCACGGCCGACGAGGAGGGCGGACCGGCAAACGGCGTCGCGTGGCTCCTTGCCAACCACCGCCGGCTGATCGACGCCGAGTACGCGTTCAACGAGGGCGGGGGCGGGCGTGTGAGCGGCAAGGATGGCGGCGACACCGCCAGGATCTCGCACGACGTGCAGGCAAGCGAGAAGAAGTACATCAACTTCCAGTTCGAGGTGACCAACCCGGGAGGTCACAGTTCGGTCCCGCGCCCCGACAACGCCATCACCCAGCTGGCTGTGGCGCTGGCGAAGATCACACCTGGCATCCTGCCGGTCCGGCTCAACGAAGTGACGCGCGCGTACTTCACGCGGTTGGCCGCGGTCGTGGAGAAGGAGACGCCGGCAATGGCGGCGGCCATGCGCGCCCTCGTCGCCAATCCGGGTGACGCCCGGGCCGCGGCGACGCTATCGGCCGATCCACGGTACAACTCGCAGCTGCGCACGTCCTGCGTCGCGACGTTGCTGGAGGGTGGGCACGCTCCCAACGCGCTGCCGCAGCGTGCCCGCGCCAACGTAAACTGTCGCATCCTGCCTGACGAGGAGCCGGCGCGGGTGCTGGCCGCGTTGCAGCGTGTGGTGGCCGACACAGGTGTGCACGTCACGATGCAGGGCGAGGCGCAGAATTCGCCCCCGTCGCCGCTGACGCCGGAATTGATGGGCGAGATCGAGCGGATCACCAGGGAGATGTGGCCCGGCGTGCCGGTAATCCCCACCATGAGCACGGGCGCCACCGACGGCCTGTACCTGCGCAACGCCGGCATTCCCGTCTACGGCGTGTCGGGCCTGTTCTACCCCGAGACGTTCGCTCATGGCATGAACGAGCGGATCCCGGTGAGGGCATTCTACGAGGGACTGGAGTTCATGTACCGGCTGGTGAAGAGCGTGACGGGACAGCGGCCGATCAGCTGAAACCCGGGTAGGGGTCCAAGTCAGAGGTCAGAGGTCCAAGGTCAGAGGTCCAAGGTCAGAGGTGCCGTTGCGCCATGCGCCGCACAACGCCACTCTGGCGCCGACACCCTCCGACCTCGCGTGGGTTGTCATATGCTCGTCGTGCCCGTACCACTCATCGGCATTCCCGAATCCACTTCGTCGCCGACCGCCGAACCCGTTGAGCTGAGGGCGGCACTCGCGCGGCACCACGCCGACTGCGTGGGCTGGGCGATGGCGTGCTGTGGATTCAACCGAACCGAGGCGGGGGACGTGCTCCAGGACAGTTATCTCAAGGTGCTCGACGGACACGCGGTCTTCGGCGGTCGCTCCTCGTTCAGGACCTGGTTCTTCGGCGTGATTCGGCGAACCGCAGCGGAGCACCGACGGCGCCTGCTGCTGCGTCGTCTGGTTTCCCTGGCGCCGGGCCACGTCGATGGACTCGCGGATGGTGCGCCGAGTCCTGGCGACGCGCTCAGTCGACTGGAAGATCATGACCGGCTGCGTCACTCGCTGGGGCTGCTGCCCCTGCGTCAGCGGCAGGTCCTGCATCTCGTCTTCCAGCAGGATCTCACCGTCGAGGCTGCAGCAGCCGTGATGGGGGTTTCGGTGGGGAGCGCCCGGACCCATTACGCGCGAGGCAAAGCGCGTCTTCGACAGCTTCTGGAAGGGGAAAAATGATCGACGACAGCGACGCGCAACTGCGCGACAAGTTCAGCCGGCTGCGCCTGTCGGATGAATCCGGGGGACCGGACTTCGCGGCGCTGGTTGCGCCGGATGCGTTGACGCAGGCGCGCCGACGGCAGCGTGGCCGGAAACTCGGGACCGCGGCAACGCTGGCTGGCCTTTCCGGTCTGGTGCTGTTCATCCTGGGCAGTCCGGATACCGACAATCGGGCGCCAGCCCGCAGCGCAGCGACGATCAGGATCGATCTCGGAGCGGTCTACTGGCGCGCGCCCAGCGACTTCCTGCTCGACACACCGGGTCGGGATCTGCTCCGCGGCCTTCCGACGTTCACCACGAGTCCTGAGGGGACCGTGGGGCCGCCGACAGCCCGGCCACGACCCGAGTCCACCTCAGCCGCCAGGGGGA
>DASWGU010000027.1:0-3782 GCA_036393555.1 Gemmatimonadaceae bacterium | reverse complement strand
AACCACTCGAGGCGCGGCCCATGTGGCTGCTCAGAATTCGCGGCGCTTCATTTCCTTGAAGATTCGCTCCGCGTCGGATCGGTTGTTGTCATCGGGTCGACGCGTGGCGTCCAGCGTTTCGTCGTACGTGCGTTGGCCGGGCTTCACCCTGGCCGCCTTTGCGGCGTTCCGTCTGGCGAGCGCCCTGATCTGCTTCTCGTTCATACCTGCGCGGGTGATGTGTGAAAGACCTGGTGCGGTGAGCGCGGTGCCGGTCCGCCTTTCTCGCCCGCCTCCGCCCGGAATGTACAACCGGCGATGCCAACGGATCCGATCACGGGGTCCCCGTGACTGAACCGGGACCGTGATACACCTTCCCACCCTTCATGACGAACCGGACCGTCCGAAGCGACGAAATGGAGCGGGTCGGGTCCCCCTCGATCGCGATGAGATCGGCCAGGTACCCCGTCCGGACGTGCCCGAGGCGATCTCCCAGATGAAGAATGGATGCGGTGACGCTGGTCGCCGACCGCAGGGCCTGCAGCGGCGACATGCCGTACTCCACCAGGAGTTCCAGTTCCCTCGCGTTGTCACCGTGCGCGAATACCCCCACGTCGCTGCCATTGCATATTGTGACCCCGGCCTCCAGCGCTGCGCGCAGGCTGGCGCGCTTCTGCGTGATTCGCGCCGGTTCGGGGTCCTGGCCACGACGCCAACCCGAGTACTGCAACACGGCGTCACCGGCCGCGACCGTGGGACATAGTGCGACGCCCCGCTCGGCCATCAAACGGAAGACAGCCTCGGTTCCGTTGTCACCGTGCTCGATGGTCTCCACACCGGCCAGGACCGCTCGGCGCATTCCCTCGGGTGTGGACGCATGTGCCACGACGGGGCGGCCGCTGCTGGATGCGATTTCCACCACGCGCTGCAACTCCGCGAGTGTGAACGCCGGTCGCGCTTCCCCGTTTGGCCCCCAGCGGTAGTCGGCGTAGACCTTGATCCACTGCGCGCCATGGCGGATCTGGTCACGCACCACCCGCGAGAGGTCCTCCAGTCCCGAGGCCTCCTCGGCACCCTGCGGCACGTCGACTTCGCTGGCGAAGCCGGACGGCGCGTAGCTGCCCTTCATGACGATTGCCCTGGTTGTCACGATGAGGCGAGGACCGGGAATGATGTCCTGATCCACCGCCTGCTTCAGTCCGACGTCCGCGTATCCGGCTCCCTCGGTACCGAGGTCACGGAGCAGCGTGAAGCCCGCGCGCAGGGTGCGTTCCAGTTGCAGGGTGGCGCGGGCCGTGCGAAGCCCCTGCGACTCGCGAAGGACCTGGCTCTCCCACGACGTCTCGTTGTACGGGTGCAGCAGGACGTGCGAATGGGCGTCGATCAGGCCCGGCAGGAGGGTCAGGTTGGGGAGGTCGATGACCTCGGCGCCTCGGGGAACACCCACCTCAGCCGCCGTGCCCACCCGTTCGATACGATCACCTCGGACCAGGACGACGACACCGGCGCGCGTCTCCGGTCCGACGCCGTCGAACACGCGGGCCGGACGCAGCAGCGTGAGGCGGGGCGGCGCTCCCCCGGGCTGCTGCGCCGGGACCGCGCCGGGTCGAAGTGCGGCGAGCATCACCAGCCCGAGAACCATCACGCGGCACAGGCTCATGGTCGTGCGGTCAGGGCATCAGCAACGGGCTCGGGTTTCGGTATTTCTGTGACCCCGCCGGACACGATGAAGGCCATGACCGTCGCGCTGTTGGCGTCGAGGCGAACGACCGTTCGCGCCGGGAACAGGTATACCTGTCCGGCCCAGTGATAGGACTGCGGCACGTAGACCGAGACCATATCGAGCCGGCCGAGCTGCTCCATCGACTCCTGCGTGACGAAGCCGAGGACGTGTGCGTTGCCGCCCGCGAGCATCTGGACGAGGACCGGCTTGTCAAACCGTCGTTTCTCACCCACGAAGGCCTTCACCAGGTCGCGGCTGGATCCGTACACAAGATTGACGAACGGCAGGCGGTTCAGGACGCGATCCAGTATCGAAACCGCGCCGCGCGTGAGCAGGTTGGAGCCGAGGAAGCCGACGAGCGTGATGAGGGCGAGCGTGGCGACGAAGCCGACGCCGGGAATCGGGATGCCCAGCCAGCCATCGATCAGCGTGAACAGCCAGACGCAGACGTAGATCGTGACCGCCAGCGGCGCGAGGAGCACGAGCCCGCGGAAGAAGAACGCGATCAGGCGACGCGTCATCCGTCAGGATGCTGTGAGAGCAGGCGATTCCGTCTCGATCGGCAGCCCCGCGCGGCGCCAGCCATCCATCCCGCCAGCGACGTTGGCGACGGTGCTGAAGCCCTCGCGCTCCAGGAGGCTCGCTCCGATCAACGACCGGATGCCGGTCTCGCATATCAGAAGCAACGGCTGTTCCCTCGGCTCCTCTGCCAGAGTGGAGACCAGTCGTCCGAGCGGGACCAATGTGGCGCCCGCGATGTGTCCGGCTTGCCACTCGGTCTGAGAGCGGACGTCCAGCATCCGCTCGCCGGCCCCCATGCGTGACGCCGCGTCGGCGTTGGCGACGGGCGGCAGGCTGGACAGGGCTCCGTCGACGGCGGTCCAGGTGGGTATGGCATCCGCGTCGAACCAGCCGGCAACGCGGTCCAGGCCAATCATGGCCAGTTCCATGGCAGCATGGCGCGCGGAGTCGTCTTCGTGCCCGTCCGTCAGCAGGTACAGATCCCGATCGTACGGGAGCACCCAGCCTGCGTAGCCCACGAACCCCCGGTTGAGCGGGATGCTGATGGTTCCCCGGACGTGACCGGCGGCAAATGCGTCGGCTGTCCGCAGGTCGATGACCAGGTCACCGCGCTCGAGCACGTCGGCCAGGTCGGGAGCCGCGCGGAGCGGCGGAGCCGGTCGTCCGCCCAGGTCGGCCGGCCCCTCCCGATTCAGGCGTTTCATCGTCGCGAAATAGGTGGGCGGATCCGGCTGTCCCGCGAGGACGGCCTCGACGAACTGCTCTTCCTGGTCGATCTGGAACGCCCAGTTGGTGAGTTTCTCGTAGCCTAACGTCGACTGCGGCATGGCCCCCAGCGACTTGCCGCACGCGGAACCGGCGCCGTGTCCGGGCCAGAGCTGCAGGTAGTCCGGGCATCGCTCCGTGAACCGCCGCAGTGACTCGAACAGGAGCTTGGCGCCGGTGCGCATGGTGCCCTCGACACCCGCGGCACGTTCCAGCAGGTCCGGTCGGCCGACGTCGCCCACGAAGATGAAATCGCCCGTGATCGCCCCGGCTGGTTGGCGCGAGGCGACCGTGTCCGTGAGCAGGAACGTGAGATGCTCGGGCGTGTGTCCCGGCGTGTGCATCGCTTCCACACGCACATTCCCCACCGCGAAGCTGTCGCCGTCCTGCAGGGAGCCTGCCCCGGACCCGGCTGCAAACTGGTACTGCCAGTCCTGGCCGCCCTCGGCGGAGAGCAGCAGCCTGGCCCCGGTCAGCGCCGCCAGCTCGCGCGTTCCGGAAAGGTAGTCCGCATGGATATGGGTCTCGGTCACGTGCGTGACGCGGCAGCCGGCGACGCGAGCGGCCTCCAGATACTGTGCCGTGTCGCGATTGGCATCCACAACGAGAGCCTCGCCGGTCTGCTGGCAACCGACGAGGTAGCTGGCCTGGGCGAGTCCCTCATGGTAGAAGCGTCTCAACAGCAATTCGTGTGTCCTCCGACTACGCTGGCTTGGCGCGAGTGGGCCTGCCGCGCAAGGTACTCCACCTGACTCTCCACCTCCACTGCCTGCGCGCCCCCTCCGTCGCGGTC
>DASWGU010000026.1:0-10135 GCA_036393555.1 Gemmatimonadaceae bacterium | reverse complement strand
GTCATCTCGCCGCGCAGGTAGCGAGGAATCTGTTCGAGGTAATAATCGGAGTTCGTGATGACGCCGCGATAGCGGCGCTTGAAGTCCAGCAGCTCCCGCACGACGGCGGTCGCCGCGTCCACGCGCCCGTTCTGGATCAGGTGTTCCCGATTGCCGTTCTTGAGGTCAGTATACAGACTGAAGTTCACTCCGACGCCCAGCTCGCGGGCGGTGCGCACCACCTCGACCACGTGGTCCAGGTTGTCTCGCTTGATGACGGTGTTGAACCGGATCGCGTCGATCCCCCTGGCCCGCATCGCGGCTACGCTCGCCAGGATCCTGGCCGTCAACCCGGGGATGCCGCGCTCGCCGTCATGACGTCCATCCACATAGTCCAGTGAAACGCTGAACTGGCTCACCCCGGCGTCCCACAGGGACTGTCCCCGCTCGGGCGTGAGCATTCCCCCATGCGTGATCAACGTGATGTACTTCAGATGGATCGCGTCGCGCACGGCCGCCACGAGCTGCTCGAGGTCCTTCCGCAACAGCGGCTCGCCACCGGTGAACGTCACCAGCATGGGATTGAAGAAGCGGGCCGCTTCCGCGCACCGCTCGGTTTCGGACTCACGGGCAGCGGAGGGCGTCTTCCAGTAGTCGCAGAAGCCGCACCGGGCGTTGCACCGCATGGTGACTTCGAAATGTACCAGGACCGGACGACGCGTCACGCCAAGCCAGGCGTATTTCGCCAGGAAGAGCGGCACGTGCCATGGCCGGAATCGGGAGGAGAGCATCAGAACAGGTCAGAGGTCAGCGGTCGGAGGGAGTGAGCGCCGGTCCCCGCCGGCGTCAGACCTCCACCTCGACGTCATGCGTCGTCGGCCAGGCTCCGTGCCTGGAGCATGGGCAACTGGATTCCCTCGCGGCGCGCCGTCTGGACGGCAGACTCGTAGCCTGCGTCCGCGTGACGGGCCACCCCGATGCCCGGATCATTCGTGAGAACGCGGTCCAGTCGGACGCGCATGTCCGCAGTGCCGTCGGCCACGATCACCTGCCCCGCGTGCAGCGAGTTCCCGATCCCGACGCCGCCGCCGTGGTGGAACGAGACCCACGAGGCCCCGCTCGCCACATTCAGCAGGGCGTTCAGGATAGCCCAGTCGGCTATGGCATCGCTGCCATCCTTCATGCCCTCCGTTTCGCGGAACGGTGACGCGACACTGCCGGTGTCCAGATGATCCCGGCCGATCACGATGGGTGCCCTGACCTCTCCGCGCGACACCAGATCGTTGAGCGCCACGCCAAAGCGGGCCCGTTGACCCTGGCCCAACCAGCAGATGCGGGCGGGCAGGCCCTGGAATCGAATCCGATCCCGCGCCAACGTGATCCAGCGTCGCAGGTGGACGTCCTCCGGGAACAGCTCGAGGATCAGTTCGTCCGTCCGGTGGATGTCGCCGGGATCTCCCGAGAGCGCCACCCAGCGGAACGGCCCCTTCCCCTCGCAGAACAGCGACCGCACGTACGCGGGAACGAAGCCCGGAAAGTCGAATGCGTTCGCCACGCCGGCGTCGAACGCCACGGTGCGGATGTTGTTCCCGTAGTCGAACGTCACGGCACCGCGAGTACGCAGGGCCAACATCGCCCGGACGTGTTCCACGATCGATGCGGTGGATCGTCTGACATATCCGTCCGGATCGGCACGGCGAAGTTCCGCTGCCTCGGTCAGCGACATTCCGTGCGGTACGTAGCCGTTCAGCGTGTCGTGCGCGCTCGTCTGGTCAGTCAGGACGTCGGGCGTCACCCCACGCCTGACGAGCTCGGGTAGCACCTCGGCTGCGTTTCCGACGAGGCCCACCGACAGGGCCGCGCGCTCGTCACAGGCACCGGCAATCCACGCGAGCGCCTCGTCGAGTGAACGGGTCTTCCGATCGCAATACCCCGTGGCGAGACGCTTGTCGATGCGCGCCTCGTCCACCTCCACGCAGAGGATCGCAGCGCCACACATCGTCGCGGCCAGCGGCTGGGCGCCGCCCATACCGCCCAACCCGGCGGTCAGCACGAACCGGCCCGACAGCGAACCACCGAAGTGCTCGCGCGCCACCGCACCGAACGTCTCGTATGTCCCCTGGATGATCCCCTGCGACCCAATGTAGATCCAGGAGCCCGCAGTCATCTGGCCGTACATGATCAGGCCTTTCCGCTCCAGATCGCGGAAGACGTCCCACGTCGCCCACCGGCCGACCAGGTTGCTGTTCGCGATCAGCACCCTCGGCGCCCACGCGTGGGTGCGGAACACGGCCACCGGCTTTCCGCTCTGCACCAGCAGCGTTTCATCAGCATCCAGCGACCGAAGGACGCGCACGATGGCGTCGAACGCTTCCCACGAGCGCGCGGCCCGGCCGGTCCCGCCGTACACGACCAGGTCGTCAGGTCGCTCGGCGACCTCGGGGTCGAGGTTGTTCATCAGCATCCGCAGCGCAGCCTCCTGGTGCCACCCTCGGCAACTCAGGACGGTGCCGCGCGGGGCGCGAAGGGCGCGGGACGGGACGGGGGACAGCGTCGCTGACAACGGGACGGGAGTCGAGGTTTGAGAGTCGTGACAGAATGATGACGGGTCAGGCCACGTCGCCGACCAGCGTTGCGAATATCCCTGCCGCCACCGCGTCCGACACCAGCAAGATATCCGGTGAGACGGGGCGGTCGCGCTCCATTGCGGGCACAATTGCGCGGACCATTTCATGAGCCCGCTCCAGCGCAGCGCTGCTTCGGAGTGGACGCCGAAAGTCGAGGCCCTGCGCGCCGCACAGCAGCTCAATGGAGAGGACGTTCCGGACGTTCGCCACCACGCGCCGCAGTTTCCAGGCGGCACCCATCGACATGGGCACGACGTCTTCCTTGCTGCCGTCCGTCGGGATCGAATCGACGCTCGCCGGATGCGAGAGCATCTTGCATTCGCTGGCCAGCGCCGCGGCCGTGACCTGGGCGATCATGTACCCGGAACTGACGCCGGCATCCCGCGTGAGAAAGGGCGGCAGCCCCTGGTTGAGGTCCGGGTGCACCAGCCGGTCGATCCGCCGCTCGGAAATCACCGCGAGGTTCGTGAGGACAATGGCGAGAAAGTCGGCCACCATGCCGACCGCCTGGCCGTGGAAGTTGCCTCCGCTCAGCAGCGTGCCATCCGTGAATACCAACGGGTTATCCGTGGCCGCGTTCAGCTCCCGACCAACGATCTCCCCGGCAAACAGGAGCGCGTCGCCCACTGGACCGTGCACCTGGGGCATGCACCGGAGGGCGTAGGCATCCTGAACGCGCGGATCTCCCGTGCGGTGCGACTCGCGGATGTCGCTGTCGGCGAGCAACGCGCGCAGCATTTCCGCAGAGCGCATCTGCCCGGACTGTCCGCGGACCGCGTGGATGCGTTCGTCGAACGCATCGGGCGTTCCCAGCAGGGCCTCCAGCGACACGGCGCCGGCGACGTGCGCGGTCTTCCACAGAACGTTGGCGTCATGCAGGGCCAGTGCGGTCACGGCGGTGTGCGCCTGCGTGCCGTTCGCCATTGCCACGCCTTCCTTGGGCCCCAGCGAGACCGGTTGCAGTCCGCTTCGGGAAAGGAGCTCGGCGGCCGGACCGCGCGCGCTGCCGTGCAGGAGATCGCCTTCGCCGATCATGGACAGCGCAAGGTGCGAGAGCGGCGCCAGGTCGCCGCTGGCCCCCACGCTTCCCTGCTCCGGCACCGGCGGGTAGAGGCCGGCGTTCAGCATCGCGAGGATCAGTTCAGTCAGGGCGGGCCGCACACCGGAGTAGCCCTTGGCCAGCACGTTGGCGCGCAGCAGCATCATGGCCCGCACTTCGTCCTCGGGCAGGAGCGGTCCGACGCCGGCCGCATGGCTCCGCACCAGGTTCACCTGCAACTCGGACAACCGGTCCGGCGGAATGGCGACGTCCGAGAGCTTGCCGAACCCGGTGTTGACTCCGTACACCGGCTCGCCGCGGCTGATCTTTGCCTCCACCAGATCGCGCACCTGCCGCATGCGGTCGCGGGCGCTCGTGCCCAGGGAAACCCGAACCCGGTCGCGCGCCACGCGCACCACGTCGCCCAGCGCGAGGGAATCGCCGTTCACTTCAATGCCCTGTTGCATGCGGGGAATGTCCATGCCCCCAGCATGCAATTCAAGGCCGCGTGCGCTCACCGCGTCCTGCCCGTCAGCCTCCGGTCGTAATCGCGCGTATCCCAGTCGAACTTGAAGTCCGGCTGCGCCTTCAGCGAGATGTGGAAGTTGAAGGTAAAGTTGCCGTTCGGCGCCCGCATGAAGGCGAACGTGGTGTTCCAGTCGTGCATTTCACGCGTCAGCGTGAAGATCTGGCTGGCGAACTCCTTCCGCGTGAAGTCGTAGGTCGTGGCCCACTGAGCGCCCCAGCTCTCGGTGATGTGGAAGCTCAGTGTGGACTGGGCGTTCACCTGTGCGGGCGTCACGTAGTAGCTGCCGCCGGCGGTTGTCGATTCGCCCGGCCCCTGTGGTCCGGACGTCGCGGTCAGGTTCTGGATGCAGCTCTCGTATACCAGCAGCGAGGTCAGATACTGGGCGCACTCCGCTTCAGGGTCGAACTCGATCACACCGCTTCCCGACGGCGGCCGTGTACGGCGCGCGCTGTACGTGAGGCTCCACGCCCACCCCTGTCCCGCAGGCACGTTCATCTGGCTGGCCAGACGGTTCACCGATCCCGTGATCGGCTGACCGGCGACGAACGAGGGAGAGATGCCGACGGGTGCCGCGCGCGGTGGCGCGGTTCCCGGCGCGCCCGAACTGCTCGCGTCGCTGACCCGGAACCCGAACAGGCGAGCCAGGCCACGCACGATGGGCGAGGCCGGCCCCAGCGACAGGCTGCCGCGAATGGACTCCCGGTACGGTGAGAAGACCGCCGTGTCCGAGATGGGGTCGCCCTGGAAGAGCGACCAGTCCACGCCGACATCGAACCCTGGCAGCAGGTCGGATCGTGCGGTCACGCCAAACGTCCGGTTCGTCAGTCCAGTGCCGCCGGTGGTCTTGGCCCGCTCGAAGTCCCATCCCAGAGACGTGAACCCCAGGCTCAGCAGCTTGATCTTCTGCCACCGGTCCTCGGGGATGGTGTCGATCGGCGGACGCAGCTTGGCCTCGAAAACGGTGTTGAGCGACAGGTTGAGCGTCTTCTGCTGGTTGGCACCGAGATACCCGACTCGCGTCCGGCCTATGGCCTCCAGGTACTGGTCACTCACGTCGCCGCGGGGGACGTACTGAGCGCTCAGCGTAGGGCTGATCGAGTGACGGATGGCCGCGACGGGCCCGATTCCCGGGAAGCGACGGTACAGCGTGGGGGACATGCCAATGGAGAAGGCGGGACGCAGCGATTGCGTCACGAACTCGCCTCCGGTTCGCTCCGACCGAACCATGAGGCCCGCCGGATCGACTTTCTGGATGTTCACCGACGGCGAGACGTTCCAGCTCCCCTGCAGGAAGCCCGGCAGGGAGAAGCCGGTCTCCCAGTTCACCTCCGTCAGGTAGGTCCGCCGATACACTCGGACCACTTTCTGCGACGTGTCGTTCACTGCGACGATCGTTCGCTTCTCCGGGAAGTCGTTCAATCGGTCGCTGACGCTGAAGGAGTTGCGCCAGTCGAAGCCGAAGATCTGCACCGGCGTGTCGAACCGGATGGACGTATTCCTGCTGTTCCGGTCCAGCGCGATACTGTCGATCGCCCCGCCGGGCGTGGTGACGAAGCGGTGCGCGAACTCGCCGGCCTGGTCGATGTGCAGGTTCTCGCTGGTCGTGATCGTCAGCCCGGGGGTCCAGGTGAACCACTCACCGACTTCGATCGGCTTGGATCGCACGTTCAGCGACGGGAAGGTCCGCTCGATCTTCTCCCGGCCCGGATACTGTTTCTGCGTGCCGCCCAGCGAGAGGGAAAACGGACCGCGCCCGGTCGAGAAAGCCAGCTGGGACGAAATCGCCTGTACCGCGGCGTAGGGGTTGAACTGAGTGTTGCGCTGGACGGTGGTATTGGTGACGTAGTTGAGGTTCGCGGTCAGGCTCGTGCGTTCGGTGAACTTCTGCTGATGGCTCAGGGAATACGACTGGTTGGAGCTGCCATCGCGCAGGAAATGCTGGGAGACGCCCAGCTCGCCACCCAGGAACCGGTCACGCCACGCGTACCGCATCCGCCCGTTGAAACGGACCCATCCGGGATCGACGCCGTCCGGCCTCGCGCCGCTGCGCCAGTCCATGGTGACCTCCGCATCCACATAGTCGCTGAGCGCGAAGTAGAAGCCGAAATCCTCTATGGTCCGGCGGTAACCCGACCGGTTGCGGATGATGTCCGAGAACCCGATTCGCGGCGGGATCAGTCCGCTCCGCCGCCCCGTGCGCACATCCTGGAAGATGAACGGCAGCCAGAAGACCGGGATGTCCGCGATGTACATGACCGCCGGACGCGCCACCAGAATGTTCTTCGAGATCATCTTGATCTCGGATGACGCAAAGTGGAAATGCGGATTGGGATCGCTGCAGGCAGTGAACCGTCCCCCCCGCGCGTAGAACGTGGAAACGCCCTCCGCCGTCGTGTCGCCCTGGAACGCGGCAGCATTGCCGTGCACGATCCACCGTTCGCCGCTTTCTATGGCTGTCGAGACGCCGTACGCGATCCCCTCCCGCGACGTCACGTCATATCGCAGTCGGCGCTGTCCGATCACGTCGTCCGGCCCGCGCGACGGGTCGCGCAGCACCACCGTGTCACCGCGCGCCTCCACGACCTGGCTGGAGTCATTGAAGTGAATCGTGTCGCCGACCAGGATCGCGGAGTCGCGCGAAACCTGCGCCTTCCCCCGCAGGAGCATCTCGTGTCGGGGAGCGTTGAAGGTGACGGTGTTGCCCTGGTACCGCGTGACCGAGTATCCGTCCCGATTGAGCAGCCCGCTCATCACGGAGTCAGGCGGGTTCCACTGGATGATGCGCCGCGTCGGCAACGTGTCGATCGGCGCACGCCGGGCGGTCGAATCCCCCCGCGCCCGCGGGTCCCGCCGGGCCAGTGAATCGGCCCGCTCGAGGGAGTCGGCCCGCAGCAACGAGTCACGGCGCGCGATGCTGTCCGGACGGGTGGGAACCTGAGCGACCACCGCTCCGGGTCCGAACAGCAGCCCCAGGGCGAGCCACCGCGCCAACAGCCCCCACTGCGTCACGCCGACCCAGCGGCCTCGCGCCGCTTCCGCCAGCGGAAGACCAGGGCCGACAGGATGACGCTCAGCTCGTACAGCGCGTAGAGAGGACCCGCCATGAGGAGCAGGGTGAGCGGATCCTGGCCCGGGGTGATGAACGCGCCCAGGACAATGGCACCCACCAGCGCGAAGCGGCGGAACTTGTGCAGCATGGACGGCGTGACGATCCCGAGAAGTGACAGCAGCAGGATGACAGTCGGCAGTTCGAACGCTGCGCCCAGCGCCACCGACATGCCCATCGCGAATCCGAAGTACTCGGACGCGCGGATCATGGGCTCCAGGGAGGCCGACTGGATTCCGGTGAAGACCTTGAGCGTCAGTGGGAGAATGACGAACCACGAGAGGGCGGCACCGGCCAGGAACAGAATGGCGGCCAGGACGAGGATCGGGATGACGACTTTCTTCTCGTGCCGGTAAAGCGCCGGGGAGAGGAACCCCCAGATTTGCCACACGATAACCGGTGACGCGAGAATGGTTCCCAGAATCAGCGAGAGGTTCAGGATGACCCGGAACGCCTCGGCCGGGTGCGTGGTGATGAGACGCCCCTCGGTCAGATAGGGACGGATCGGCTGGGCCAGGACGCGGATGATGAAGTCGTCGTTGATGAACAGAAACCAGAACGAGGCTCCGACGCCGACGACCAGCGCTGCCAGGGACCACAGAATCCGCCAACGCAGTTCCTCGAGGTGGTCCAGGAACGGCATTTCCGACTTGTTGCCCGGCGACATTACCGCCTCACGTGGCTATGGATTCTTGTTCAGCCAGTCGGTCGCCAGGGTGTAGGAATCCGAGCCCGGGTACTCGCGGACGACGCGCTGCATGGTCGCCCGGGCCTCGGCGCGCTTGCCTTGCCGGTCGAGGGACAGGCCCAGTTTGTACATCGATGCCGGCGCTGCGTCGGATCTCGGGTACTTCTCGATGACCAGCCGGTAGGTGCTGTCCTCCTCTACGACTCGTTTTTCCGCCTGGAACGCCTCGGCAATACCCAGCTGGGCATCGGGCGCGCGGTCGGAGTCCGGGAAGCGCTCGATGATCTGCCCGAAAGCATCCCGCGCCGCCGAGTAGCTGCTCTGCATCAGCATGTTCCGTCCAATCTCATACAGCACGTTCGGGCCTTCGCCAGGTGCCGGGGGGACCACGACAGCCTGCGTCGTGTCGCCAGCGGCCGCCGGCGGTGCGGCGGCACGGATGGCCTGCTCCATTACCTGCCGGTTCTGGTCTTCGATGTCCGCCCGGAATCGCGCCATGGCAGCCTGGCTCTGCCCCATCAGCTCCCCCAGCTGCAGCAACTGCTGCCCCAGGGAATACAGCTCCTGGCGTGTCGCGCCCTGGAAGGTCGTGAGCCGCGCCCCCTGGTCTTGTACGGAATCGCGTACGACTCCCAGGGTCGAGTTGAGCGTGTTGACAGCCGCCGCGATGTCAGCCAGCTGGCGGGCCCGGGCGGAGTCCGCCTGAGCCTGTTGCGTCTTCAAGGCGAAGATGTCGCCCTGCAGGATCCGCACGTCGTTGCGCGTGGCAAAGCAGGCCGTAGAGGCGATAGCCAGCGCGACTGGAGCGAGAAAGCGCATTCGATACCGGAGACCGGGTGACGGGGAACGAAGCGCAGAGGCTCCGCTCCCCCGTTCACGCAAACACCAGCAATCTACCCCCGTCGACTACCGCGGTGGGACGATACTGTTCTCGCCGGCTGTGATCGCGAACTCGGCGCGCCGGTTACGGGCCCAGGCGCTCTCATCGGCACCCATCGCCAGCGGCTGCGTTTCGCCGTAGCTCACGATCGAAATGCGCGAGGGATCGATACCGTTGTCCGTGAGATACCGCTTGGCCGAGGCTGCCCGGCGCTGGCCGAGCGCGTCATTGTACTGGTCCGAGCCGCGCTCATCCGCGTGTCCGGCGATGCGAAGCTGGACCATCGCGCTGGCGCGGAGAATCGGCAGCTTGGCGTCGAGTGACGACCGCGCGTCGCCCCGGATATCCGACTGGTCGTAGTCGAAGAGGATCGTTGCTATGAGCGTGTTCTTCGCAGCCTCGATAGCCGCGGCACGCGCCGCCGCGTCTCTCGCTGCCTCCGCCGCGCGCGTCATCGAATCGGCCCGGGCCATGGAATCCGCTCGCGCCTGACGACATGCGGCGTCACAGGTCTCAGCAGGCGCGTTCGGGTCGGCGGGCGTAGCGACGGTTTCGGGATTCTTCCGGCAGGCCGAGAGCGCGCACGTCGCGACCAGTGCCAGGACGATACCTCGGTACGGGGTGGTCATTGCCTTCCTCGGGCAGGAGAATGAAGGGGGTGACGGAAGCTAGTTGACGATCAGCCGCGGGGACCATGCACCAGCCCTGGCGCCACCCGCGGCGCGAGTGATTTGCCGCACCCGGCTCGATTCGATGTCGAGGACCCAGAGCTGCCAGCTCCCGGAGCGGTTGGATGTGAAGACGATATGCCGGCTGTCCGGGGCCCACGAGGGATCCTCGTTCCGGCCTTCGTTGGTGTACTGCCGGATGGCCCGGTCGCGCGGATTCACGGTGTGAATCTGCGCCCGGCCGTCCTTCTCTGCCTGGAACGCGATCAACCGCCCGTTGATGGCCCAGGCAGGATCCGTGCGCTGCGACTGGTCGCCGAAATTGAAATTGGTCAACAGTTCGGAGTTGGTGCCATCCGCGTCCGCAACATAGAGCTCGGGGTGCCCCGGCCGGTTGGTCACGTAGACGATTCGGCGGCCGTCGGGACTGTACGAGGGCGACATGGCGTCCATCCCGCGGCTCACCGTCACCCGTCGAGGCGGATCGGTCAGCGCGTCAATCCTGAGGGCGTAGAGGTCGGTGCCATGCTCCATCCCGAACGCGTACAGCAGTGTCGACCCGTCGGGCATGGAGAAGACCGGCGAGGTGTTCACCGATCCGCTCTGCGCCGGCAACACG
>DASWGU010000025.1:0-10826 GCA_036393555.1 Gemmatimonadaceae bacterium | reverse complement strand
TGCCACCGCGGCACCGATGGAGACGGTTGCCGTGGCGGGCTCGAGAACGACGCCGTTCACTGCCTCGCCCTCCGGTGCCGTTGTGCCGGGCGAGCACGAGGCCACTACGGCGGCGAGGAGGATGGCGCGAATGCGATCGGTAACCAGTCCGGTCTGTTTCATCGGGCGCGGCGTTATGCAGGCTGCATACACATCGCGGTGCGTCAGGTTGCGACGACAGGACCTGCATCACACGGGTGACGGACCGCCGTCGCCGACCTGAGCTGCCCCATCGGCGTACGCGTGATCATCGCGCGCGACGTGCCTGCGTCAAAAACACCGCAACGAGCCGATCGCCGATACGGGATGACCTGTGCAGCGCGGATCTCGCCGATGGAGCGGCTGCCGCCCTCCGAGCTCGGTGCTCTACACCTGCCCTGAGCTCAACGATGCGGAGGCCGAAGACGCGCTGATGTGCTCCGTCAGCAGCGCACGGCACTTGGCCGCGACGGCCGCGGTGTCGTAACGGCTCCCGTCAGCCGCCTGCCAGATGTAATCGACAGATGGCGGATCGATTGCTCGCAGGATGACCTCCGCCGCGATCGTGGCACCCTTCCGGACCGCAGGGGCGCCGCGCCGCGTCACCGTTCCGGTCCAGGCCAGCACATGCAGTTCGCCGAGCGGGGCGCCCGTCCCGGCATCGGCAAACCAGGAGACGCTCACAGCGGCAGTGGCAGCCTGCAACACGCAACCGCTGGCGGTTCGGTAGGGCTCGATGGCGTCCGGGAGATGCTCGATCCGCTTCAGGGTCTTGTCCGGTGCGAGCTCATCCAGCAGCGCGTTCACCGAGCGTTGTACTGCCTGTCTGGCTTTCGAGGTCGGCGGAACGTCCCAACCGTACGCCATTGGCTTCCCTGGTTGACATGCCTTCTGCAAGCTAACGTCGAACGCAGCGTCCTGGAGCGTATGATGAGGCCAGTCCGCGCCCAGCGCGGTCAGCCGGTGTCTCGCACGAGTCGGGGTGGCGGAACAGGATGACCCTGCCCCTCGCCGGAGGTCGGGTCGGGCGCCACATGGTCACCATACCGGCACGGCGCGCCGGTTGGGTTCCCGGAGTTCGGCGGATCTACCGGCCGACGGGCGACGGTATTTCGACTTCGCTCATGTACTGAATGCGACCGTCCGCGCGGATGGCCTCCCCGTAGACCATGTACGGCGACTTGTCGAGCAGATACCAGGTGGCCAGCAGGTGGCGGTCCGCCGCGCGTCGTTCCTCGACTTTCCAGGCCTCGACCGGAGTGCCCTCCACATTGACGCGCGCGGTCCCGACAATCGTGAAGATGCGATCCTCGGCGGTGCGCATGGTCGGCGACCAGACCGGCGCAATGAGCACCGTCCCCGCCTTGAATCCGACTGCTGCGGGAACCAGGTCGGACGCCCCGGCGAAATACCCGAGACGATCGAGCCTGACATCGATCGGCTGCATGATCGAGTCTCCCGGCACACGCCGCTCACCCCGTACGTGGAGACCCTCGATGCGCACGCGCGTGTAGGCTCCGGTGCTGTAGCTGGAGTGGTAGCCCAGCGGCGCGAGCGTCTGCGCGTCGTACGTCTGCCTGAGATCCCAGGTGATCGGCTGCCCATCCGGACCGGTGCGGCGCCCGAGCGTGACCCAGCGCATAACCTGACGCCCGGCCGAGTCACCCAATGTCAGCTCGTTGGTCCACTCGGAGGCGACGGGAGCGTCAGGATCGCCGATGCGGACGCGCACCCGAGCGGCATGCGGGCGGTAAACCCGGCCGTCGAGCTCCCGCGAACCGATTTCCAGCCGGATGGTATCGCTCGCCGGTTGGGCGGCAGGCTGCGCGCTCAGGACCGCTGGTGCAAGCAACAGCGGCAACAGGAGGAGGGCGGTCGGCATGGCAGATTGACCTGGTTGTGCTGCACTCGGCTGAGAATTCGTTCTCGGCGGCGTGCGGTGCCGATAATCCGCACTGCCGGCTCTCTGATCCCGCCCTATGGCCCCGAGAACCCGATCGGGACACCACCGGGCGTGCGGACGATCGCGACCGTCACTCCGTCCATGATTGCGTGTCGGCGCCTCCCGGGAATCTCCGGCGGATTGTTGGGTCGGATGCCGCCACCACCATTGTCGGAATACGTGAAGAGGTGGTATTCGCCGCCCGGATACGGGAAGCTGGGACTGAAGTTCCAGCCCGGTACCCTGGCGCACCAGTCCCTGGTCGCATCAGGATGGGCGCTGGAAAGCTCGGTATGAGTGTCCAGCCGTAGTCACCCTCGGTCGTCTCGTGTGACAGCGAGTTCCCCCTCGCCTCGGGGGCAGAGTGACGCCGGACGCGAGCCACGTCCGGTCACACACAGGTCAGTTCGGTGCTCGTACCCCCGGTCCGCCGTAGAAGCGGTCGCTCCCGATGGTGGGGCCGTTCGGGTTGAGCGCGGTGCGGATCGGTGCGATGAGCTGCCGCACGCTGCCGGGGAAGGCTGTCGGTCGACCGTTCCGGCCATACGGATCGGTGTACCACACCATCGGACCGTCCTCGTTGTCGATACGATTCCCGTTGATGTCGACTTTGCGGCGCACGCCATTGAAGGGTGAGCGGGAATCGTCCCAGGTGATGCCGAGGACCTGTCCGTTGGCGGTCACCTCGGCGCACGCACCTCCGCGCGCCCGGTCACCGTTCGGCTCCGTCACGTAGCACATGTCGATCGGACGCCCGACGAGACCCGGTGCCCCCGGGTCGTAGAACCGGCTCGGCATCGGCACCTGGAAGTACGGATCGAACGACGCCAGCGTGCGCCCGCTTTCGCTGCGGATCTGGTTGTGTGTCTGCCAGCTCTCGTGCAGCGCCGAGCCGAGGTTCGAGTTGCGTGTGCTGCCCACCAGCATGTGCTCGAGGACGCACTCGTGGTCGGGAATGAGCCGCTTCCCTCCGCCCGTCGGTGAGTTCAGCGGTGTCGGCGGGCCCACCGTGACGTGTGTGGCGTTGTCGCAGGAGCGCACGAACTCACCCGGTGTGCCGATGGCGGTCAGCATCGTGATGTGCATCGCCGTCCCGTCGTTGCACCGGATGTGGTAGACCAGTTCGTGCACGTTGTTCGTGAAGGCATCTCTGGAGTGGGTTCCCTGGTGCAGCTTCACCAGAGCATCGCAGCGCACGTCGAAGAACGGCGAGGCCACGTCCGACGACACGCGCATCGGGATGTCGTTCTCCCACTCCACCTTGTGGCCCACGTGATCCTCCCGGCGGGGATTGAGCGGATCCCATGTCTCGAGCTGCTCGTTCGCGTGACCGAACGGGATCGGCCCGACAGACGCCAGGAGGCGGGATCCGCGGGGATCCCGGCCATGCTCGTGTCCGAACTGGCAGCCGGACTCCGGATCTGTGGGCGGGTGCCAGGTGGGGTAGAGCTTGCCGTCCGGTCCGGGCGCGGCGAAGCGGTCATGCTGTTCCTTCGTGCAGGTGTCCCCGGGCCCCGGGGTCCACAGCCCGTAGGCACGCGCCGGCTCCGTCGCGGCGGTGGGGTTGGTGGCGTCGGCCGAGCAGCCGGCGGCCGCCCCGAGCACGGCGGGCACGAGGCCACAGGTGGCGGCGCGGCGAATGGCGGGAGGCAGCGGCATGGGGAGTCGGGAAGAGGACAGGATTTCTGGTCGGCCTAACGAAACGACAGTGCCATGCCGTACTGGAGCAGCCACAGGCCGCCCTGCGCGGTAATCCGGGCGCCGTTGAGGCGCATCGTTCCTCCCCGGCCGCTGACGACGCTGACGTACGGCACGGCGGCGTACTGCTGCGACCAGCGCAGCTCGTAGCCCGCCCCGGCGACACCGGTGACGGCACTGACTCCCAGCTCCTCCTCGTCGGAGCTGGACATCAGGCGGCCGATTCCCACGCCGGCCTTCAGGAAGAACCCTCCCGATCCGGAGGGATACAGCCGGACCACCGGCGCGCCGGCCAGCACGGACCGCGTCACTCCACTCGCCGTATGCCACCACCAGTCGATCTCGACCCCGGCGCGGATACCGGGTCGCACTGCCCGCTCGAGGGACAACGTGCCGGCGTACGAGCGCTGCCCCGTCCGGGCGCAGAAGGCACACGTCAGCGCGGCCGATCCCCTCCCGACACCAATGGTGGCCGTCACGCCTCGACGGCCGTCCGCGCGTGGCGTCTGAGCCTGAGCGAGTCCGGTTACGGCCAGGAGCAGCGCGGTCAGCGCGGAAGCCACAGGTCTTGTCATCGTGTACAGGTCCTCGTGATCGGGAGGAACCAACGATACCCATGGTCGGGGTCGCCTGCCCTGGGCGCGGGTCACAGGCGCACGGTGACCGGCCGGGCGTCCCGCCTGACGAGCGACTGCCGCGGGCCGCACGTCACACACAGCGCGTGCGGCATGTCTCGCGAACCGGTGGCGTCGCTCCCGTCGACCAGTGGCGGTCGCGCCTAACGCGACACCAGTTGTGTGCGCGGTCGAATCGGATGCGCCCACGTGGACGGCTCGAGCGCCACCCCCCGCGCAACATATCCGGAGCGTTTCACCGCAGCCCCGGAGGAAGTAGGTTACGGTCGCGCGCTTCGATGCTCGGGCGCAGCGATCGGATTCCCGGTACCTGGAGGCCCGGACATGAATGAGGAACAGTTCAATCTCGATATCCGCCGATTTCTCAAGCACTTTGGCGTGACCGCACAGCGTGAGATCGAGAAGGCCGTCGCGGCCGGTATCGCAGCGGGCAAGCTGACGGGCACCGGGACGCTTAAGGCGCGCGCGGTGCTCGAACTGGAGGGATTCGGCACGCTGGAGAGCATCGAGGGGGACATCACGCTCGGCTAGTCTCCGTCGGACGGATCCGCGTCACGTGTCGAGCTTCCCGCGCGGCCGTCGGCCTCACACACTTAGCCATGATCACCATCGACCGGCTGACCAAGACCTTCGGCACCCAGACCGCCGTCGACGCGCTCAGCCTCGAGATCCCCGCCGGCCAGATCGTCGGGTTCCTCGGCCCCAACGGCGCGGGCAAGTCCACCACGCTCCGCATGCTCACCGGCATGATCGAGCCCACGAGCGGGTCGGCGACCATCTGCGGCTTCGACCTCGCCAGCCAGGTCATCGAGGTCAAGCGGCATGTGGGCTTCGTCCCCGAATCCGGCGCCGTCTTCGAATCCCTCACGGGACTCGAGTACCTCACCATGGTCGCCGCGCTCTATGCCATTCCCGAAGCCGCCGCCGTCGAGCGCATTCGGCAGTTCATCGCCTTCTTCGACCTCAGCTTCGAGACTCTCACGGAGAAACTCCTCGGCGCCTACTCCAAGGGGATGCGGCGCAAAGTCGTCATCACCTCGGCGCTCCTGCACAATCCACCCGTCGTCTTCTTCGACGAGCCCCTCGACGGACTCGACGCCAATGCCGCCGTCGGATTCAAGGCGCTCATCCAGTCGCTGGCCCATGAAGGCAAGACCATCGTCTACAGCTCGCACATCCTCGACGTCGTGGAGCGGGTCTGCGATCGCGTCATCATCATTGACAAGGGCCGGCTCCTCCTCGACGGGGCACCGGACGAGCTGGTGACATCCCATGGGACGGGCACGCTGGAAAAGCTGTTCACGCAGTTGACCGGCGGCGAGGAGCTCGAGCGCCGGGCCGAGGACTTCGCCAGGACGTTTCGCCAGTGAGCAGCCCTCCACCTGCAACGCACTCCGTACCATCATCGGAGCGCGTCCTCCGGCGCCTCTTCCTGACACTGTTCCTGCGGGGACGCACCTCCCGGGGCACGGGACAGTTCAGGAAAAAGGGCGGCCCGCCCACCAGCGTGGGCCGGAAGCTCGCTCTGGTACTGGGCTTCTACGCGTTTTTCGGTCTGTACTCGCTCAGCCTGCTCGGCCAGACCGTGTTCGTCCTCGCGACATACCTGCACGCGATGACCCTCGTGCTGGTCGGCATGTACGTCGCATCGTCCGCCGGGGAAGTGCTCTTCAACAAGGAAGAAGGGGACATCCTGCTGCACCGCCCCATTGAGCCGAGCGTGTTGTTGAGGGCCCGGATCGCCATGCTGGTGCAGGTATCGCTCTGGCTCGCAGGGGCGTTCAACCTCGTCGGATTGTTCGTCGGTATCGGCGCGCGGGATGGGGGATGGCTCTTCCCGCTCGTTCACGCCGGATCGGCGGTGATGGAGGCGCTGTTCTGCACGGCGACCGTGGTGGTGGTCTACCAGCTCTGCCTGCGATGGTTCGGGCGGGAGAAGCTCGACGCCTTCATGACCGCCACGCAGGTGATCGTTTCCATTGCCGTGGTACTCGGCGGGCAGATCGTGCCACAGCTCATGCTGCGCCTCGAAGGGACCACGCTGGTGAGCGTCGGCGATTGGTGGGTCGCTTTCCTCCCTCCCGCGTGGTTCGCCGGCATTGATGACGCTATCGCCGGGAGCGGTTCCGGTAACGCGTGGTGGCTGGCACTGCTTGGCGTGGCCGCCACGTCGGGGGTGGTCTGGTTGGCGCTCTCACGGCTGGCGGGTGACTACCAGAGCGGCCTGCAGACAATGTCCGAATCAGCTCCCCGGAAGCCCCGGCGTGGGAGGCGGGGGTTGATCGACCGGCTGGTCGGCGTGCCGCCGCTGAGATGGTGGCTGCAGGATCCTGTATCGCGCGCCTCGTTCCGGCTGACGGCATCGTACCTGGCGAGGGATCGTGACGTGAAGCTGCGCATCTGGCCGGGCATCGCACCCATGCTGGCCATCCCCTTCCTCATCATGCTGCCATCGGGAGGTGATGCGGACGACGTCATGAACGTCGCCGGCGTCGGCTTCGGTGCCGCGTACCTGGGCCTGGCGCCGTTGATGGCGCTCAACATGCTGGAGTTCTCCCAGCAGTATCAGGCGACTGACGTCTTCCGGCTGGCTCCGATGCGCGGGCCGGCAGCGTTGACGCATGGCGCGCGCCGCGCGGTTCTGGTCCTCGTCGCCTTCCCGATGATGGTCGCGTACGGTGGCATCATGCTGCTGACGGGGCAGCCCGCCTCCGCCCTCGTCATGCTGCTTCCCGGGCTCATCTCGCTTCCGGTTTTCGCGATGTTCCCCGGCCTTGGCGGTCACGGGGTGCCCTTCTCACGTGCTCCGGAGACACACAAGGGCGCGGGACGGACGCTCTACATCGTCGGCGCGATGATTGCATCGGGCGTGGTCGCGGGCATCTCGGCCTGGGCACACTCGACCGGCTGGCTGGGCTGGATGTTGACCGGAGAGACGCTGCTGGCGCTGACCCTGTACTTCACCATGCGGGCGACGGTTCAGCGCGCGAAATGGGGATCGCTGGAGTAGGGTTCGCATGCCCGGTTGGCGGTCGTTATGCGGGCCGTGACGCGGAGTGAGGATCGTGGATGCCACCCTCGCCCCGCAGGAGCCGGACCCGTAACGGTCCCACCGCTGCGTCGATCGCGCATGACGCCCGATGACCATTACGTTGCGCACGAGCGCCCGTCCGGATGCGGTGAACGATCCCGGCCCGGTCGCCGGCCACGATGCACTGAACTCATCCCGGCGGCGCGGGCCGTCCGGCTATGCGGCGGTCACCGCCTGCCTGAACGCCTGACGGTACGAGATGCAGACAACGCCGCCGCGCTAGCGCTTCCTGAGCCCCCGTCCCGCCATCGTGCCCGTCGGCTGACCTTCACTGACGGCCGCTTTCCCGTTGACGAACACCCACCGCATCCCGACGCTCAGCTTCTCCGGTTCCACATAGGTAGCGACATCCCGGATGGTGGCCGGATCGAACACGATCACATCGGCGAAGTAGCCCACCGTGAGCGACCCACGGTCGGCGATGCCGTAGACCTCGGCCACCTGGGCCGACGATGATTGCACCATGCGCTGCATCGTGATCACGGGCTTGTCCAGCACGTAGGACCGGATCTTCCGTGGATAGGTGCCGAAGAGTCGCGGGTGACCGCGGGAGCCGTCCGAACTCGTCATTACGAACGGGTCTTTCATGAACGCCTCGATGTCGTGCTCGGTCATGTTGAACGACGCCACGCCCATGTCGAGTCCGGTCCGGATCATTTCCAGCGCCGTTTCGGGGGCGGGAGCTCCCCTTTCGGCTGCGACCTGCTTGAGTGTCTTGCCAACGAGTGGCCTGGCGGCCGCGCTCCCGTTGATGAGCAGCAAGGTGCTGTCGCCACCGCGCCGGCGCAGGTTGTCACGCATCTCGACCAGCATCCGTTCACGCATGGTCGGGTCGGCGATTCGCGACCGCAGCGAGTCGCGGCCGCCCGCCTGCGCCCAGCGTGGCAGCAGCGCGGCACTCAGGCCGGTCCCGCTGGCTGTCCACGGGTACTGGTCGGCGACCACCATGTGCCCGGTCGCTCGCTCCTCGCGCATCAGCCGGATGACGCTGTCGGAGTACCCCCAGACATCGACGCCCAGCGCCTTGACGTGGCCGAGGTTCGTGGTCAGCCCTGATTCGCGGCCGATACGGATTGCCTCTCGCACGGAATTCAGGAGCCCGATCGTGTATGAGCTTTCGTCGCGCTGGTGGGAGTCATAGACGCCGCCGTACGGCCTGGCGGCCGAGATGATGCGAATGACCTCGTCGGTGGAGGAGTAGCTCTGCGGAGCGTAGAAGAGGCCCGTTCCGACGCCATAGGCGCCTTCGCGCATCGCCTGGTCGATGAGCGCGCGCATGCTGTCCATTTGCGCGGGTGTCGCGGGCGCGGAAGAAGATCCCATCACCAGCGAGCGCACGGTGCCGAAGCCGACCAGTGTGTAGATGTTGGTTCCCACTCCCGCCGCCTCGGCGTCGCGCAGAACGCGCGCGACTGCAATGGGGCCGCGCCCATCGGGCCCGATCGTGACGGTGGTGATCCCCTGCATCAGCGCACTGGTCGCGCGCCGCTCGTCCTCGCTCGCACCGGCCACCCCCGCGAGCACGTGGCTGTGCGGATCGATGAACCCCGGGGAGACGATCAAGCCGCGAGCCTCGATTGTGCGCCCAGCGACGATCTGTGCCGCAGCGGCATCACCGATGAAGGCGATGCGATCACCCCGAATGCCGACATCGGCCATGCGGGGCGCGGCCTCTGATCCGTCGAAGACAGTGCCGCCCCGGATCAGGACGTCGACAACGGCGCCCTGCGTGACGCTGAGCGCGAGGAGGAGCGAGAGCGGCGTGACCACGTGATCTCGTGAGGGAGGAGGTGACTGTATCGGGATCCTCGGCGTGCCGTGACCAGCCACGCCGCGTCGCTGGATTATCCTGCTCAGGGCCCCGCTCGGCAATACTCGGCATCCGGGCGCCTGACTGCCGGGCGATGAATCGTCATCGCGACCGGCCCTGCCGGCACGTCATTCCGCCGCCACCTGGTTCAACCGCTTATTCGAACTGCTTCCGGAATGCCGCCAGCTGAGCTCGCAGATCGGCGACTTCGTTGCGCAGCTCTCCAGTGATCTCCTCGAGGGCAGCGATCCTGTCGGTGGCGGCGGCAGGAGTCGCCGGCGGAAGGTCGTCCGTGGCATACACGACTTCACCGCCGAGCAGATGCGCATATCGCACTTCCTTCTGCCCCGGCCGGCGCGGCAGGCGGGTTGCCACCGGCTCCGGCTCCCGCACC
The DNA here is from genome assembly GCA_036393555.1 of Gemmatimonadaceae bacterium. Classification (GTDB taxonomy): domain Bacteria; phylum Gemmatimonadota; class Gemmatimonadetes; order Gemmatimonadales; family Gemmatimonadaceae; genus JABWBJ01. The sequence goes on along the minus strand of DASWGU010000025.1, from coordinate 1,238 downwards.
ATCAGCGCTTCGACGGCAGCGTCGAGCCGACTGGGTTCGTCGCCCGGCGTGAGCCGGGCCGTGCGGCTTCTGACTTCCGCCAGTGTCTGGGGACCCCGGAGTGCCAGTACGCACAGCACGGCCAGCTCCGTCCGGGTGAAGTCGCCCACCTCCGTCAGGAGATGCTGATACTTCGGCACCCGCGATCCGACAGGCTGAATCGAGCGCACGAGCCCAAGGCGGCGGAGTCCATCGATGGCACCGGACACCACGCCCTCGTCCAGCGCCATCACCGGATCGCGATTGGACGTCTGGTTGCACGCGCTGGTCAGCGCATTGAGGGAGAGCGGGTAGTGATCGGGTGTCGAGAGGTCCTTCTCGATGAGGGAACCCAGCACTCTCACTGCGACCGGCTCGAGATCACGTGGCATCATACGGGTCCTGAAAAATGCCTGTCCCTGCCCGCCGTCAACCGGAGCGGGGCATCGAGGAAGGTGAGCTCTGCGCGATGCGCCTGACGTCCGTCAGGCGCCGATCTGTCCTTCGAGCAGTTCCAGACATTTCGCCGCCAGCGAAACCGTGTCGTATTGCCCACCGTCCGCTGCCTGCCAGACGCAGTCGTCCGCTGGAGGTTCGATGGGGCGCAGCACCATCTCGGTGATGATTGTCGCACCTTTGGTGTTTCGCGTCGACCCTTTGCGTGCAACCGTCCCGCGCCAGAGGATCACGTGGAGCTCTCCCAGATCGTTCCTGGCCGCGTCGGTAAACCAGGAGACGCTGAGAGCGCAGTCCGCCGTCTGGAGAACGCAGCCGTTGGGTGTGCGATGCTGCTCCACCGGACGCGGCAACTGTTCCACGCGCTTGATAACCCGCTCGGGAGCCAGCTCATCCAACAACGCCGTCACCGAGCGTTGGACTGCATTCCTCGCCTTCACCGTAGGCGAGGCGCTCCAGGGAACCGGTGGCTCTGTGCGGTCTTTCATGACACTGGCAAGCTAGCAAGCCAGCGTCCATCCTGAAACTCGGCGCGCCGTGATGGATGGGAGGGAAAGAGGTCGAGCATCCAGCACTCACGACTCAGGCCGGCTGGTGAACTGGGCGACGATCCTTCCCACACGCGCCAGCACTGCATTGCGAGCCGCGAGATCCGCGTCGGTTTCGGTGAGGTAGGCCGCCACGAGAATCGGCGCTCCGCCTGGCGGCCACGCGATGGCCACATCGTTGGTCGCCCCGTTCGCGCCCATGCCGGTCTTGTCCCC
>DASWGU010000024.1:0-2837 GCA_036393555.1 Gemmatimonadaceae bacterium | reverse complement strand
CGGCGCCCCCCCGAACGAGAGGCGGGCAGCAGGCCCGCGATCCAGGTCCTTGACCCAGATGTCGCTCTGGACCGGACCGTCGGCCATCTGTAACGCCACCCGACGGCCATCCGGCGACAACGCGATCTGGCTCATGGCCGCTCGCCAGGTCGTGTCAATCCTCGTGACGGCACCGTCCCGCGAAATCCACGCGAGCTCCCCTCGTCCGAGGCTCGATGCGCCGATGGTATAGGCCACGGTGCCCGTTCCGGAGAGGGCGAGTTCCGTGCGACCGAGCGTCCCTTCGGCCAGACCCTGTGCCACCGGAGCGGGATCACCGTCCATCGTCAGGCGGTCCTCGTCGAATCGCACCGCCATCAGGGTGCCCGCATCATTGGTGAAGAAGAGGAACCCGTCCGCATAGCTCGGGTTTCGCCCCTCGACCAGCGTGACATGCCGCCCGCTTCCCAATTCGGTTGCCCCAACGAACCACTTGAAGCCGCCAGTCACACCCCGTGCGATGGTGAACAGGAGGTTTCGTCCGTTGGGAAGAGTGTGCGGGCGGAAGTGCCAGAACTCGCCGGACGCGGAGTCCGCGCGCGTGACGGGTTCCGGGCGCCCACCGGTTTCCCTGACCCGCGCGATACCATCGCCATCGAGGTGGCCGTCATAATAGACGTAGCCATCGTGCCCCCACGAGACGCCACCCAAGTCGACCAGCGAATCGGCCACCGTGCTGACCAGGCCACTCTGGATCGACAAGACACGGATCTCTCGGGGACTCATCTGGGTGAATGCCAGTCGCATTCCGTCGGGAGAGAAGGCCGGGTTCAACGCACCTTCCGTCCCGGGGATCGGGTTCACCACCAGTGCGTCGCGCCGGCGCAGCATCAGTCGGCTCTGACCGCCAGCGCTGCTCTCGTACACCAGCTCGGCGCCGTTGGGTGACAGGGCAATCCTCGACCCCTGCGACTGCCCGAGCTGCTGGTCTTCTGGCAACCGGACGCTGTAGCGCGAGACCTCGTGGGGATCGCCCGGGCGGAGCCAGCCGATCACCGCCACCACGGCGGCGATGACCGTGGCCGCGCCGAGCATCACCGCGGAACGATTGCCGCCTTGCGCGCGCGCCGCAGCGACGGCAACGGACGCCGGCGCGCCCCCGGCGAACGTTGTGTTCCGCAGGGCATCGGAAAACTCCTTCGCGCTGGCGAAGCGATCGGCAGGCAGCTTCTCCAGCGCCTGGGCCAGCGCCGCCGCGATGTTCGGCGGCACGGCCTTCCGGTATCGCGTCACCGTGTCCACCGGCTCGGCGATGATCTTCATGATGATCTGCTGCGCGGAGCCCCCCAGGTGCGGCGGCTGGCCGGCCAGCATCTCATAGAGCACGCTGGCCAGCGAGTAGACGTCGGACCGGCCCGTGATCTCCTTCTCCGCCGTTGCCTGCTCGGGGGACATGTAGTGCGGCGTCCCTAACGACAAACCTGTCTCCGTCATCCGGCCACCCGCCGCTGCACTTACCGCCAGCGCGATGCCGAAGTCCGCCACCATCGGCCGCCCATCGTGCAGCAGGATGTTCTCCGGCTTGATGTCGCGGTGGATCACGCCGTGGCGATGGGCATAGTCCAGCGCGTCGGCCACGTCGGTCGTGATCCGCACGGCCTCGTCGACGCCCAGCTGCGTTTCCCGGTTGAGCCTGTCCCGCAGCGTCTCGCCGTCGATGAACGGCATGACATAGTAAAGGAACCCGTCGGCCGTGCCCGAGTCGAAGAGCGGCAGGATGTGGGGATGCTGGAGCGATGCGGTGGTGGTGATCTCCTGGACGAAGCGCTCGGCGCCCAGCACGGCAGCGAGTTCGGGCTTGAGCACCTTGAGGGCGACCTTGCGCTTGTGCTTGAGGTCCTCGGCGAGGTAGACGGTGGCCATGCCGCCTGCGCCGAGCTCCCGCTCGATGCGGTAGCGGTCGGCGAGTGCCGCGCTGAGTCGATCCGTTGCCGTGCTCATGGCCGCTTCACTCCCGGAGCCGGTCCATCAACCCGACCAGGTTGAAGGACGCCCGTTCCGAATCGCCGGATGAGCGCGCCGTGCAGCATAGAAACAACCTCTATCCTGCAAGGGCGCTTTTCGGCCCTGCATCGTGCGGGCGCGATCCACCGCGCTTACCAGGGCAACCAGGCGGTTCGGGATCACGTTTACGGGCTTGTCATGAGGCGCTTCAAGTGTCGAGCGGTCGGGCTGAAAATGAAGTCAGTGGCCGGAAAGAGGACCTGTGGCGTGCCGCGCTGGAATCCCGTGCCCGGCGCGAGACGCGGAGTATGGATCACACGACGGTCTTCCACCCCGCCGCCGCGGCGTCCGCCTTGCCAGCGTACCTGCTGCGACACAAAACGGCAGCGATGATCGACCTGCGCATTGTCCATCTCCAGGAGTGTCGGTCGTCCGGAACTTACCATGCCACCGCTCTTGCTGGCGAGACCGGAGAACCGCGTGGTATGATTGCATGCCGATCATACGACCGGAGCCACTCATCCCGCGTCTTGAGGAAGTCCGCGAGGCCCTTTCAGCCAGCTACGCCATCGAACGCGAGATCGGCGCGGGTGGCATGGCCACCGTGTACCTCGCGCGCGACCTCAAGCACGACCGGCAGGTGGCGGTCAAGGTGCTCCGCGGCGAGCTGACGTCGACGCTCGGCAAGGAACGGTTTCCGCGCGAGATCCGCGTCATCGCGCAGCTCTCGCACCCGCACATCCTCCCGCTGCACGACTCGGGCGAGGCAGGCGGATTCCTCTACTTCGTCATGCCGTTCGTCGAAGGCGAGTCGCTCCGGGCGCGCCTCGAACGCGAAGGACAGCTCCCGATCC